>RGVZ01000636.1 GCA_010029825.1 bacterium
TATTTCGTTGCTCAAGGTAACGGTACAAATGCATTTGCTTACAGTGCTGATGGTATTACATGGAAAGCTGGTATTTATGGTGGTGGTAATATTAATGCTGTTACTAACGGTGCAGGTGTTTATGTTGCAGTGGGTACATCAGTTAGTTCTGGTCCAGAAATGTCACCAATTGCATATAGTACAACAGGTAATAAATGGGTTGCAGCACCAACTACAGGTACTTTAATGGTAAGTGGTGGTAATGCAGTTGCATATGGTAATGGAACATTTGTAGCTGGTGGTAGTGGATTCTTAAATGGAGCAACTAGTACAAGTGGTAATGTCTGGAGTGGTTGTACTATTGATGTCGGTTTAACCAACACCCTTAGTACTTTATTTACAAGTTATTGTTCTGCTGTTGGAACAGATATAACAACTGGTGCTTGTGTTGCTGGTGGTTCGGGTACAAACACATTAGCATACAGTTCCAATGGTATTAGTTGGGCACCATTAGGTTCTAGTATTTTTAGTTCTTGGGTTGGAGGTATAACATATAATGGTAATACATGGGTTGCTGGTGGTAGTGGTACTAACCGATTGGCTTATAGTTCAGATGGTATAAATTGGTCAGGCTCTACTAGTGGTAATGCAATTATCACATCTAATGTAAGATCTGTTACATGGAATGGATCTGTTTTTTTAGCTAGTGGTTACGGAACTAAAAACATTGCTTATTCAACAAATGGTAATCTATGGGTTGCTTCTAATGGTGCAAATACTACAAGTGGTACTATGTTTGCTAGTAGTTACAGTCCGAGCTTATCACGATGGGTTGTTGGAGGTGATACAAATCAGTTCGCATACAGTAATGATGGTGGTAGCAATTGGTTAACTTCAACAAGTGGTAACAGTATTATTACATCTACTGTAAGAGGTATTGCTTGGGCACCAAGTTTGTCAAGATTCGTTGCTGTTGGTGATGGTACAAATAGATTTGCTTACTCGTCAGATGGAATTATTTGGACGGGTTCAACAAGTGGTAATGCAGTTTTCACAAGTAATGGTATGGCAGTTGGTTGGAGCTCATCTTTATCACGTTTTGTTGCGTTGGGTTATGGAACAAACGCAGTTGCTTACTCGTCAGATGGTATTAGTTGGACAGCTTCTACTAGTGGTAATGCAGTGATACCAAATGGATCTAATAATTGCAATGTAGTATGGAACGGATCTCGTTTTGTAGCAACTGGTGCATCTGGAAACAGTTTAGCATACTCACCAGATGGTATTACATGGTATCCAGGTGGTATGGTA
>RGVZ01000637.1 GCA_010029825.1 bacterium
CGCAATGCCGTTCACAAAGGAGATGTGGCGCTCATCAGGCGGCGCGTCGCCGTGAAGATCGCGCGTCAGAATGGCGCCGATCTCCCACCGCTCACCGGCCGCCTCAAACGCAACGCGCTTCTTCGCTGCGGCGGCCGTAGCGACGCCTGCGCCACCTACGGCTGCGCCATCATCTGCTGCAGTGTCCAGGTACAAACCAATGTACTTGGGGAAAGTGTTTGAATTCAGGACCGCCCCGTTCAGCGTGACGCGGCAACTGGTACCGGCGCACGCGGCGGCGTCCACAATGCGCGTCGCCAGAATCGCCAGCATGTCGTCTGGAATCGCCGCAGGAACACCGCCGATCCAGTTGAAGCGCGACAGATCCGGCGTATAGCTGATCTCTGTGTACGGCTTCAGCGTGGACGCCGTCACCTTCGGCTTCCCAATCGTAGACATGTTGGAAGTCCAGGATTGTACGTACTTCTTCTTCTGCCGATGGTCCACGGTTTCAATGGTGAACTCGGACGAGAAGATGTTGGTCAACTTGGCGCCATAGCCGTTCTTGCCGCCCACCACCTTCTCCTCCGTCTTGTCGTAATTGGACGAAGTCAGCAGGTTTCCGAAGATGAGTTCAGGCGCCCACAGACCCGTTTCGGCGTGATTCTCTACCGGAATGCCGTCACCGTCATTCCGGACCGTGATCTTGGTCGGCGTCAGGGTCACGTCAAGGTGTTTTACAAGCGCAACGTCCTCGCCGGCGGCAAGGCGGCCGTTCATGCGCACCCGATGATCCAGTGCGTTCACCAAGATCTCGTCAAAGATCTTGAGAAAGCCAGGACAGAAGGAAACAGTGCGCCAGGTCATTTGACCGGTCGCAGCATCGTACACCCACCGCGATTCCACGCTGGTGTCGACGGACCCGATATAGGTATCCGGCAACTCCAGAATGTGCTCGCGGTGGGTGTGCTTCTTGTATTGCGCTGCGGTGGACATTGGAAAGAAAGGGACTGATCTAAGGCAAGGGTGGGGGTCAGGCATCAATTTTGGTGGACCCAGCAATCATTTGTTGGGCAATTCTAAATCGTCCAACAAATAAATCTTAAATTCAAAACAATGCTTCCCATTTCGCCGGCAAAACGGCCAAAAGGGTAGATTGCGGCGCATCCTGAACCTTCAAACACGTTTCCACAAAATCAGCCGCGGCTGGAGTCAACATTCCTTTTGACTCCATCCACAGAAACACGTGCCGAATCAAAATACAAAAAGGAGCGCGGCGCAGCCCGTCCTCCCACACATAAATTGAGCGCC
>RGVZ01000638.1 GCA_010029825.1 bacterium
GATGCTCAAAAGGCCCGATTTGACCGAGGTTTCCGGTCGCTGCAAATAGTAAGCTCCACGGAAGTTTGCAGGCACCGTGAGGCTTTGGATCTCATTGTAGAGTACATCCGAATCCTCTCCGCCTTCTCGGATCGACGCGATTGCAGGCGGATCTGGAGCAACTCGCGCCCAAATGTCCGCGAAAGCGATTGGAGATTGAGTCAGTCGAACTTCCCAGTTGGCATCGGTTCCGCCCATTGAATAGGCGCGAACCCATGAAGAAGGCTCAAGCGTGTTTGCTGCAGCCGACCAGCGAACGGCCTCGGTATACGGCGAGCCGTTGCGGAAAAGGCGGATGACGTAGCTGTTATCGACCAGCTCGACCGTTGCAGAAGTTGGCGGCGTGGCGGTGTCCCAATCCAAGCCTGCCGCGATCATCGCGTTGATGGCGGTCTGCATGGATGTCGCGGTAACATTGTAGGCGAGACTCGCGGTATCGTTGCTATCGTTGGTATTTGCGGGCCGAAGGCGGAGAGCGAACGAACCAGCAGTCGGGCGAGCGTCAACACGACCCAACGAGAGCTTGACCGTGTTGACCGTTGGGTAGACCTCTAATTCGCTTTCGTCAACCCTGGCCACCAGCCTGAGAGCGAGTTTGACGGTGTCGCCCTCCGTCAGGGTCGGCCAGTCGAATGCAGTCCCTCCGATCGTTTCGGTCAGGCTTCCGTTAGTGAGATTTCCGTAGAGGAGGGCTTCCATGCTTGTGCTTTTTTAGGTGTCAACGGTCCGGCAAAACAAATGGTAAGATAGCGTAGGGAAAGGGCGGGTTCAACGGTGCAGGCTTCTCGATCTTGGCCCGCTCGTCTTTCCGCTTTTGCTCCAAACGAGCAGCCTTGTCCAACCCTGTCATATACTCCAATACTTCGCTTCAACCTTGTTCGCGTTTAGAAATTCTTGAAGCTGGTCGTTCGTATCGTTGATCCGCGCCGCTAGGTTGTTGATCGAGACATCAGCCACGCCGAGGCCCAAACCTCGCGGCATTCCCAAGCCGTCAGATTCGTCGAGCCGAGGAGCGACGTTGATGTCCCGGAACAAATTCCAAAAGAGGTAGTATTGAACGTGAATAGACCAGTCAGGCCCGGGCATCTCATCCGCTTCATAAAGCGGCGGCGAAATAGCGTAGATGGTAGCCAGCGGAAGCCGATCGACGCCAGTATCCTGAGCTACTCCCAGAAAAGTAGCGATCGGATCATCTGGCGGCGGAAGCGTTGGCTTACGTTCGGCCCGGATCGTTGGTCGCTCATCTCCGGC
>RGVZ01000639.1 GCA_010029825.1 bacterium
GATGTCCTCGCAGACATCCACGACATCATCGAACGACTCGCAGGATGCCACGCGATCCACGAACACCTGCTCCTCCGGCGTGAAGGGAACTTCGGTTCCGGCGTTCACGCCCAACTTGAAGTGCAGGTTGATCTTGTCGATCAGCGGCATATCTTCGACGCGGCCTTCCATCATGCCGTCGAACAGGTCGGTGTTCTTCAGCAGGGCGGTGTAGCCGCTGATGAAGGTGCGGCGCAGGCCGGGGAACTTCGCCTGCATCTCGCGTTCGATGCGAGCATCTTCCACGATGTTCAGGAACAACTTGGCTCGCTCAAGGTTCTTGGGGTCGATTCGGTGGCAGGCGGCCTTCGTCGTGCTTTCGTCCGCAGGAGTGTAGACCGCGTGGCCGACCTCATGGGCGAGCAGCATCTCGTTCATCGCCTGATGCGACGGCCCTTCAGACTTCAGCACGGGCATGGTCAGCAGGCGATCACGGACATCAAAGGACGCGGTTTCCGCCTTACTGTCGTAGACGATACGGATGTTCTCCGTAGCAAGGAGGCGAGCAAGGTTGTCGTTGGTGTTGGTTGTGAGTGTTGCCATAGTGCGGTCAGTATAAGGGTGGATGGGGTGAGTGCAACAACCTTCTACAAAAAAGGGAGAAGATTCGTCAGATTGTCGTAAGTGCTGGTCCTGGCCCAGGATACGGTAGCCGAACACAACCGGCGCACCATAAGCTGTGCCAGGACCATGATTTACGAAATAAATGAGAAAGTTCGATTCCTTTTGTTGCATTCCATCCTGCATCGCTTATATTGAACCCATCGCATTACTGACTGCAACCCAAACCAACAAGGAGAACACAATGCGAGCCAAGACTGCTGAAACCGTGACGCTGATCTGCAACGCTGCCCGTGCAGCAAGCCTGCCCAACCCATGCCGTCGAGATGATCTCGTCCGCGTGGCGGCGAGTCTGTCCGTCAACTTCAACGACGCTGCCTTTGCTTCCCGCAAGGTGGGTCGCGGCGAGTTCGACATCAGCGACACCAACCCCACCGCCCCTGCACCGCAGGAGGCGTTGGAGGCCACGCCGGATTCGACCTACAACCTTGCTCGGAATGTGGAGAGTGTGGAACACAAGATCGACCATGCCGACCTCGTTCCGGCCAAGATCGGTTCCTACATCCCGTTCGGCAACTTCGACATCGTGAAGAAGATCGTGAAGCAGGGTGGGTTCTTCCCGACCTACATCACGGGCCTGTCCGGCAACGGCAAGACCACCATGATCGAACAGGTCTGCAACGAGATGAA
>RGVZ01000640.1 GCA_010029825.1 bacterium
TGACCAGATCAAGTGCTTGTTGGCTACCCGTTGTGACAACGACGTCGTCGGCACTGGCTGAGATTCCTTCGAGCGCCATGATGTCGAGAATCTGCTCGCGTAGCGCCGGAACGCCTTGCCCAGATCCGTATTGGAGGGCCGCTGGACCAGATTCACGCATGACACGAGCAAGCGCGTTCGAAACAAGGTCTTCGGGGAGTGCGCGAACGTAGGGCATGCCTCCCGCGAGGGAAACCACCTCGGGCCGCGAGGCAACCGCAAAAAGGGCACGCACCTCGGAGGCGCTGAGCCCGGTAGCGCGCTCCGCGTAATGCCCGAACCAAGGGTCGAGGTGTATTTCCCCGACGTGCGGATTTGCGCTCTGCATGTCCTAATCGTAAACGTCACTCAACGAGGTGAATGACGCCCACCGATGACTCTCTCCAAGCCGGCGGAGTATTACGCGATGAACGCGGCGAGATCGTGCTCGAGCGCCTGCTTTGGTTTTGCGCCCACAATCGTTTTCACGGCTTCGCCATTCTGAAAAACAATCATTGCCGGAATCGAGGTGATCTTGTACGTCATCGCTGTCTGAGGATTCTCGTCGACGTTCAATTTGACGATGTCGAGTTTGTCACCGTTTTCGTCAAGTATCTGGTCGAGTACGGGACCTACGGCACGACAAGGAGCACACCACTCTGCCCAGAAGTCGACCAAAACGGGCTTACCGCTCTGGAGCACTTCGGTGTCGAACGAGGCGTCGGTGACACTTCTAGCTGCGGACATGATTTCTCCTTAGTCATTGCGGTGAATAAACGGAACTAGAACTTTTTTCTATGTCGGGGTGAGTCGTTCAGGAAGCCGGGACAGATTCGAGGGCCGAAAGGAAATGCTCGGCGTCGAGAGCGGCGACGGTACCACTCGCCGCAGCCGTGACGGCTTGACGATAGGACGGGTCGATGACGTCACCCGCGGCAAAGACACCGGGCAGGTTTGTTCTACTCGAGCGGCCATCGACGGCGATTGTGCCCTCTGGCGTGAGTGCGATCTGTCCATGAATGAGGTGAGTTCGCGGGTCATTGCCGATCGCGATGAAGAGTCCGTCAAGCGGAAGTTCTCGAGTGGTGCCTGTCACGGTGTCGGTCAGGGTTACGCCGGTGACCGCATCCGTGCCCAAAATCGCCGTGACTGCGCTGTTCCAGACGAATTCGATTTTCGAATTGGACCGGGCCCGTTCTTGCATGATTTTTGAGGCGCGCAGAGTGTCTTTGCGGTGGATGACGTACACCTTGTCGGCAAACTTCGTAAGA
>RGVZ01000065.1 GCA_010029825.1 bacterium
GGCTACCGTCGCAGGCTGAACTGTCTGAGAACTACATGCCGTCGATTGTTGATGGTCTCATCAAGCGCCCCCGTACAGACCACAACGCGAACCTCGGCAGTATCCCCACAGACGCCTTCACTCACATCATCCTCCGCGATGAAGTGGAGAAGTATGTCGCTGTGATCACCACTGCCGGCGCTGTGCGTGTGTTCGATATGGCCGGCGTCGAGAAGACCGTCACCAACTCAGGTGCCTCGTACCTGTCCGGCCTCACCTCGGCTAAGGATGAGCTTACGGCTCTCACCATCGCTGATCACACCTTCATCGTGAATAAGAAGAAGGTCGCGGCGGCAGGCTCTACGACGGCTGCTACGAGACCCTTCGAAGCCCTCATCAACGTCCAGGCTGGCAACTACGCCAAGACCTATAGGATCACGATCAATGGAACTGTGGCTGCTGACTTCACTACTCCTGACGGAAGCACTGCTTCGCACGGAACGCAGATCGCTACTGACTACATTGCTGACCAGTTGCTCACAGACCTCATCGCAAATGGTTACAATACGTCTCCGTGGGCAGTGGGCCGCTACCACTCAGCCATCTACATTCGAAACACGTCTACCGATTTCACGCTAGGCGTCGAGGACGGCTACGCAGGCCGTGCCATGAAGGACTGCAAAGGCAAGGTTCAGAAGTTCTCTGACCTCCCCTTGTTCGGTCCTGATGGCGTGGTCTTCGAGATCTCCGGTACGGAAGACACCGGCTTCGACAACTACTGGGTGAGGTTTGAGAAGGCCAACAACGCTAATACGTCTGGTGTGTGGAAGGAGACGACGAAGCCGGGATCTATCCTAGGCCTCAACGCTGCTACCATGCCTCACATCCTGCGGCGTAACGTGGATGGCACCTTCACCTTCCTCCCGTGGACCTGGGGTGATCGCAAGTGTGGTGACGATGTAGACACGGTTCCTAACCCGTCCTTTGTCGGCCAGACCATCGCTGACATCTTCTTCCATCGAAACAGGCTTGGCCTCCTCACCAGTGAGAACACGGTGATGTCTGAGGCGGGCGTGTTCGGCAACTTCTTCAGAACAACCCTGACTGCCCTTCTGGATACGGACCCCATCGATGTGGCGGCGAGTCACACCAAGGTCTCGCTGCTGAACCATGCGGTACCGTATCAGGACGTTCTACTGCTCTTCTCGGACAAGACGCAGTTCCGCCTCGCCGGTAATGAACTGCTCACTCCGAAGACAGTGAACATCCGTCCCCTCACCGAGCTTTCCAACACCCCCACGGTGAAGCCTGTGGTGGCTGCCAGTTCGGTGTACTTCGCATCGGAGAACGATGAATGGTGCAACCTGTACGAATACTTCATCGACAAGCCCGCGGCGCGGATCGGGTTCATGTCCACCGCGAACCCGGACCTTGATCCTCAACGGACCGAGATCCTGTACAAGTAGCGGCGCCGGGGTTTACATCCCGGCCGCGCCCTTGCGCACGAATTCCGCGAGTTCCGCCGCCCCGCGGGATCCAGCCGCGATCCCGAGGATGCCGGGGCCGGCGTTCCACGCGATCATGTTCAATCGGTCAGAGGCGTAAGTCTGGTAGATCAGGCCCTGGAAATTTCCCGGTTCCGCTCTGGGCAGGTCGCCGGTTTCTCCCGCCATCGTGAAGTAAAGGATGCGGTCCTGCCGTTTGGGATCGTTGTAAACAACGACCGCGACCTTGGTCGGGTCGTAGTCCAGGACGCTGGCGCCTTCGATGCCCATCCCGGACGCCGAGGCGGCGATGACCTTCGGGCTGAACCCGAGTTCCGGATAGCTGGCCAGGTATTCCCGCACTTCCTGGATATTGTCGGTCGGCAAGTCGAGCCTTTCCCGGCCGTCCTCGACGAGGGCCAGGCTTTCGTAACTCAGCACCTCGAGGGTGTTGATGGCCTGCTTGCGGGGCGCCATCTTGTAAACGATGCCGAAGATGGCCGCCAGGGCGACGCCGGCGAACACGAGTTTGCGGACGGCGCGGCGCCGCGCCTCGAAAGAACTGATTTCCTCGATGCGCTGGGCCTCCTGGGTGTGGCGAACTTCCGCCGACGCGACCAGGTTCTTGAGTTTCTCGATTTCAGATCCGCCAAGGCGGAAGTCCTGCGCGGCGAGTTGCAACTGGCCACGACGCAACCGGAAGACCGCGGCGACGCTGTCAAACGCGGGCGTTGCCTGGCGTACTTGCGCGAATTCACCGGCGACTGAAGCCGGGATGTTGTCATCAACCGCCTCGGCCAACATGGACCAGACGAGGGGAGAAACCGTTTGCTTCCTGTTGCCGTAGAACGCCTCGCGGGCGGATGCCAGCAGCTGGGAAGTTTCCTTCGCCGATTCCGGCGATCCAGTCAGCAGCGTCGCGATCTCGGCCTGGGAGAAGCCGCAAATATCGGCCGCCACAAAGGCGAGTCGTGCCTTGCGGTCCTTGATGTGTGTCAGATCGGCGATGACCGGGTCGAAGTGGTCCATGGCCCCGGGCTTGATCTCGCCCCCGCCGAGGATCTCCCGTGAGCAGGCGATCACGAGCGTCATGGCCGGGTTCTCGTCGTTGGCGTGTTGCGCCAGGCTGGCCGCGATCTTCTTGAATGCCGCGTGCGTGATGCGGTGCGATTCCTTCTCGTTGAGGGTCACGGTCGCGCAAAAGCGATACGCGAAATCCGCCTCGGAGCAGAAGCGTTCCGAGAAGATGCTGAAAAGCTGCTCCTGGTTCATCGTGCCGTCCCGTGCGTCGAAAAATGGAAATTCTGGTTTTTTTTACGCGTTGTTATGACATTCTGTTTGTTCATGTTACCAACCCGGCGAAGGTAGTTGCAAGCATGGCAAGGATGTCTATGAGCGCAAGCACAGGTATCAGTGCACGCACGGATCCTGTCGCAGGCAGGCAGGTGGATTTGAGTCGCTGGCTGGTCGTCGTGCCGGCCCGGCTGGCATCGAGCCGCCTGCCGGAGAAGCCCCTGGTCGACCTCGGCGGAAAACCGCTCGTGGTCAGGGTTTACGAGAACCTGCGGCCCCTTGCGGAATCGGGCGCCAGGATCGTCGTCGCGATTGACGACGACCGGGTCGCTGCGGTTTGCCGGACTCATGAGGTCCCGTTCGTCATGACCAGCCGCGACCACGCGACCGGGACGGACCGGTGCGCCGAGGCCGCGCGGATTTACGAGGGAACAAGCAGTCATCCGGCTGTCGCGGACGCGCGTTTACAGTCTTTTTCCTGGGTCCTCAACGTACAGGGTGACGAGCCCTTCATCGATCCACTGGACTTGATCCGTCTGTGCGAATCATTCTCCGCGCACCAGTCGCGTGAGAAGGCCTTGCATGGCCCGGGCAATGCCGCGCCCGCGGTACATTACGGGACGCGGATGGCCAGCATGTTTTTCCGTTCGCGTGACCATCATCGTTTTTCGCAGCGCTCCTGCGTCAAGGTCGTCTGTTCCAAGACCGGGCACGCGCTTTACTTCTCGCGCAGTCCGATCCCGTGTGATCGCGATGGTGACGGCCCGATGGCGGGTGAATTCCTCGTTCACATGGGCGTCTACGCGTTCGATCGTCAGGCGCTGGATCAGTTTTGCCAGTTGCCACCGAGCCCGCTGGAGATGACCGAGAAGCTGGAACAACTGCGGGCGCTCGAGGTGGGATGGCGGATCCTGATGCATGAGGCCCCGGGCGAATCGCTCGGCATCGACACCCCGGCGGACCTGGAGGCTGCGCGTGCGCGCTACCTTTGAGCGCGTCGCGGTGGCGGCGTGGATTTCGGGACTGGCCGCGGCCGCGTGGCTGGCGCCAGAGGGCGCGCTCGCCCTGCCGATCAGTTTTGGCAGGAACCAGGGGGACCTTGAGTTCTCCGAGGCCTCGGACCAGGACTTTGTCGTTTACTTCGACCGCGAGACGCCCGAGGAAGGTCGTTTCACGCTACGCGCGTTGCGGCTGGCCCAGCCGCGGCTCGAGCGCTGGTTCGGTGTCAAGCGCGACGCGACTTTGCCGGTTGTCTTGTCGTCGGTGACGGATGGCGCGTCGTTCGCCAACTTCATCACGGACGCGCTCGAGATCCAGTCGATGGGGCAGGGTGATCGCGCTCTTGTGTGGCATGAGTACACACACGCCATGATGTACCGACACCTGCGCAACATCTTCGGCCCGCCGGGCGCGATCCTGCACCTGCCGTGGATGCCGGTGTGGTTCATCGAGGGCCTGGCCGAGGCGACGAGTGTATCCGTCGGGTCGGATTTCCAGGCCGGTGTCGAGCGTTATCAGGCCCTGACCGGCGAATGGCCGTCTTACGACCGCATGCACAGCCTGTACGGATCCAGTTTCGCCGCGCGCGGATACGCCGTGTCGGGGGCCTTTGTCACATGGCTGATCCGCAAGCAAGGCGCCGCGCGGTTACCGGAAATCCTCGCGCGTTTTCGCGACCGCTCCATGCCGTGGTGGTGGCCGTGGGCGGCCGTGCCGTTCAACGGTTTCATGCCCATGGACGACAGCCTTGGTACACCCGGTCGCGCGCTCTTCGAGGCATACAAGGCGGATGCTCTGGCGCGCCATCGCCGCGTGGAGGGCGACCAGGCGATGCCCGTCGCGGCCAGCGCGCGCGGGCAGGGTGCCCTCGTGATGAACGGCATGTCCGGATCCGCGATCGCGACGGCAATGACGACGCGCGGGATTTATGACGCGAAGTCGGGTTGGTTGACTTCCCTCGGCGCGGCTGAACCCCGGCGCCCGGTCTCGAGCGATCCCCGGGACCCATACTTGAACGCGTGGCGGCACACGCGCGCGGGCGAAAACCTGATCTGGATGGAGCAGCGCAAAAACGTGACGCGCTTTTGCCGCGCGCCAGTGGACGGAAGTTCCGCTCAGGCGACTTGCCCGGTGGAGGCGCGTTTTCCGCAAAGCATCGAATGGCTTGGTTGGGATCCGGTGGATTCCCGGATGTATTTGACGCGCAAGACGCACACCCTGACTCGTGACCGTTACGAGATCCTCGTCTGGGAACCGGGCGACAAGATCGCGCGGCCCGCGCGCGTGGATCCGGCGTCGGCGGGTGAGGTCGCGCCGGTCGCGCTGGCCCGCAACGGCGACGACCTGGTCATGGTCGTCGCGGGTCGCCAGCATCGCCATCTGGTCTTGTTCAACCCAGCGAATGGAAACTGTCGCGGGATGCACCGCATGGTGGACCTGCCCCTCGGCATGGAATCACTGCCCGGTGGCGGGTCGGCCATCGCGTTGTGGACGCCCGCGGGAACCGTCGCGCGGAGGTGGCAACCGGGTCAGGTCCGGCGCGAGTTCCCGATGGCCGGATGCTCATTGCAAACCGGGCCGACTTCGCCTCTTCTGGAAGCCGCGCGCGCGGCCGAGAAAAACCCGTCGGTGGTGGTTGGCCTGGATGATGCGCTGAGTCTGGCCGCGGCCGGTCCCCAACAAACGCCGCAACAAGAACGAGAACAAGAACCAGAAAAGTCGCCAGGTCCGCCTGCTGATGAGATCGAGGTGCGCGACGCGAAGTGGCGCGGACGCGGCGTGCTCGCGTTCCCGTGGATCGGCGCCGATGACGCGCTGGGTCCGCAGTTTGGCTTTGTATCGGTACCCTTGATGGATCACTTGCAGAACGAGACAGTCCGGTTGAGTTTTCTCGTTGGGGCGCAAAGCCGCTATCCCAACACCGACTTGAGACTGATCTCGACGCGGTGGCGGCCGACGATCTCGGCGGCCGCCTTTCGCCAGCAAACGTACAACGGTGTCATGGTCGTGTCGCCAGAGGGCGAACGCGCCCTGTCGTACCTCGACGAGGCAGGATTCAAGTTTGATGGCGACATCTCGTGGCGTGTCGGATCGTCAACGGTCGCTTTGGGTACCGGCTTGAAGTATTCCTCGTTGAAACCCTATCTTGGCCCGTCGCGTGTGCGGTCGGGGAACCTGGCCGAATTGTCATCGACCGTGACCGCGTCGACGCCGCTGGGTGGCGGACGCCACTCGATCAGCGAGGCTCTTTACTTGCGCCTCGCGCCAGCGGCGATCAACGAGGACTTCGATTACAACGCGCTGGGCGCGCAAGTGAACCTGAGCGTGGATCCGCGCCTCTGGAAGTCGCGCCTGGGCCTGGGACTCGAGGGATCGCGCACGCGGGGCAAGAAAACGCGCGAACTCAAGGAAGTTTACCGGCCCTTGAGAACATTCGTCCCGGGAAGTGGCGGCGGATACAACCAGAACAGCTTTGGCCTCGCCGGCGAGGGTTGGTTGTTCGCCGGCCGTTACGGGGACACGCAGGGGCGCCTCAAGGCCGACTGGACGGTGCCGCTGGTCGAGGATTTCGAGAAACTCCTGTGGATCTTCTACGTGGATCGCCTCGACTTCAGCGCGTTTCTCAATTATGGCGGGGCCTGGAACTCGTCGTCCCACGGCGCGATTCCGCCCGCGGACCGCTTGTTTGGCGCGCACGGGTACAACCTCGATCTGCAACTCGACAACAAGGGTGTGCGGTTCAATGTTGGTGGTGGTGTCGGCCAGGTCTTCGATAAACCGTGGGAGGCCTATCTGACCGCGGGCTTTGACGCGCTTTTCTGAAAGGTTTCGATGCCAGGCAACAGTTTCGGAAAATTGTTTCGGATCACGACTTTTGGCGAGTCGCACGGCGGTGCCGTCGGCGTAGTCATTGACGGTGTGCCGCCGCGTCAGGCGATTGACCTGGACGTGGTCCAGCAGTGGCTGGACCGTCGTCGCCCCGGCCAGGGCAAACTCGTTTCCCGGCGGGACGAGGCAGACCGGGTCGAGTGCCTGAGTGGACTGCAAGATGGAATGACCCTTGGTACGCCGGTTTGCCTGATTGTGCGCAATCAAGATGCCCGTCCCGGTGATTACGAAAGTCTGCGGGACGTTTACCGGCCTTCGCACGCGGACTACACGACAGAGGCGAAGTTCGGCATTCGTGCCGCCAGTGGCGGCGGCCGCGCCAGCGCCCGGGAGACGATCGGACGTGTCGCGGCGGCAGCCGTTGCCAGTCAGATATTTGGACGATTGGTCCCGGGAGTCGAAGTGATCGCCTGGGTGGATTCGGTGCACCAGTTGCGGGCGAATGTGGATCCCATGACAGTCACGACGAAGTCAGTCGATCAAAACGAGGTCCGTTGCCCGGATGCCATGGCCGCGAAATCGATGGCGCAGGCGATCGAGGCCGCGCGCGCCGATGGGGATTCCGTCGGTGGCGTGATCGGGTGCGTGGTCCGGGGTTTACCGGCGGGGCTGGGTGACCCCGTGTTCGACAAGTTGGAAGCCGATTTGGCCAAAGCCCTGATGAGCCTTCCCGCAACCAAGGGGTTCGAGGTCGGGTCCGGATTTGGCGGGACCCGCATGAAGGGATCGGAACACAACGATGCGTTCGTGTCCGGCGGGTTCGATGGCCGCGGAGGCGCAGGGCCGACGGCCAGCAACCGGTCGGGCGGAATCCAGGGCGGGATCAGCAACGGGGCTGCCGTCACGATGCGTCTGGCGTTCAAGCCGGTCGCGTCCATTGGCAAGTCGCAACACACTGTAACCAAAGATAAAAAGCCAGTGGTCCTGAGCGGAGTCCCGGGGCGCCATGACCCTTGCGTCCTGCCGCGCGCGGTTCCCATGGTGGAATCCATGGTGTGGCTGGTGCTTATCGATCATTACTTGTTAAATATTGCCTTGCAATCCGCCCCCGCCGGGGTATAACTGGCCGGTCGGTCAATTAAGAACCCGGTAAGACGGTGGAGGCTCGCATGCAAGCTGCAGCCAATGGCAATGCCAAGAGCATGACAAGGACGTTTTTCGCGCGCAATCTGGTCGGCGTCATGCTGGCCACGGTTGCATTGACCGGCGCCTGTGGCAAGGATTCGTCGAACGGATCAAGGCTGTTCCACGACGCGAACGACCCGACGCACAGCACGCTCGGCTACCAGTGGGGTTTCGTCAATGACGACGCCTATTCCCGGTACATCGCGCCACTGATCCAGATCCGCGACAACTTCCTCCCGGCGGACAATCCGCTGACCTCACGGGTCCAGTACTGGATCGACCGTTTTGACGCGAATCTGCGTGAACGTCACCCCGACCAGTTGGAAGGCGTGCCAAAGCCGAAGGCGCGGATCATCCTGAACCCCAGCATGAACGCGTTCATCGCCCCGGTTCCGGTTTGCCACGATGTAGAAGTCCGCCTCCGTGATCACGACAGCGACGAGCAGGCCGAACAGATTTTCTTCGACATCGGCGGTGGCGCTTTCGAGTTGTGGCCTTCAGACGAGATCAAGTGCATGCCGGCGGACAACGATCAAGTGGCCCGCGACGAGATCGCGGCGGCCATCCGTGACTTCAACGAACGCGCGCCGAAAGGCTGCAAGATTTCCCTGGAAAAAGACGGCAAAAGGCTCTTCATCGCTCCGGGCAAGGCCTGCGAGGCATCGGAGAGCCTGATCTCCTTCGGTGGATCAAAGCAGCTGGTTCTCCTGCGCACGGCAAACTGGGTCAACGTCTACGCCGGCTTGATCACCGGGATGAGCGAGCGTGAAGTGGTCGGCGTCATCGCGCACGAACTGGGTCACTACTACCGTTCTCACGTCAACGCGCGTGGCGACTTGTACAACTTCTTCTACAAGGCCGGCCAGGATGTGTCACCGTCCCGTCCGAAGCCAGTGGCCGCGATGGAGGAAGTTGGCAGCGCGGCATACTCGGGCAGCGCGCTGGTCGCCAGCATGGATCGTTTCAAGCGCGTTCCGCGCCAGAAGTTCCACTCGGCCCTGTTCATGGCTGCCGGTGACATCGCCACTGGTGTTTGTGAGAAAAACAGTGACTGCAGCAAGTCCTGCCGCCAGCTGACGAAGATGGCGGAGACGGATGAGTTCAAGCAGGTGACGCTTTTGTTCCCGCTTCGCGAACTCAACGCGGACGGCCTGAAACTTTACGCTGAATTCGAGACCCTCGCCTCGCAGTGCCTTGCCGATATCCCGGTTGTCTCGCCGGGCATGGACGACTCGGGCGACAAGGGCGGCATGACGTGGTCGGCGTTCCTGCGCAAGGTCAGTAATCCGGGATGGCCGGGCTGGGTGACGGATGACGTGGACGTCCGCATCGCACTGACGAAATGGTTGCGCGCGATCGCCAACCGTCTTCCGGAGAGGGCACCCAAGGGCGCGAAAAATGTCGCGGCCCTGGTGCGCAGCGTGTCCACCTCGCTCTTTGACGAGGAGATCGACGCTGTCAAGGCTATCCAGGCAGCTTACGACCAGCGACTCGGATTCTACACCGACGAGCAGGAAGCGGATGAGATCAGCGCCGAGTGGCTGGCGCAAATCGGCATCGAGCCGAAGGCCGCGGTTGAGACGTACCTGCGGATCGGGACCTGGGCGGAAGGTGAAGGCAAGAAGGCCTCCGCCAGCTTGCTGGAAACGCCAGCAGGCATGTGCCAGGAACTTTTTGATCACGACTGGCGCGACAAGGATGGCAAGTTCCACTTTGTGGCGATCGGCGATTACCAGGATTCTCACCACCACACGTGCTACCGCGCGTTCAACGTAGACCGCGAGATCCGCGCGCACAGGTACAAGAAGGAAGGCGACGGCGCCCGCGACTTGCTCTCAGCGGCCAAATGGCGTGAGCTGCAGAAGATCGCTGAAGATTCAACTGGCCTGGAAGTTCTGGACGCTGTCTCCAAGACTGATCGCAGCCTCGGTCGCGACATTCATCGCGCCGCCAGCCAGGCCTCCCGTTTCACGCATACCGGATGCGTGTTCTCGCCGTTCTGACGGACCTGCGACGGGAATCCTGACGACCAGATTTTGTGACGCGGGCTCCGATAAGGGGCCCGCGTTTTTTTTGTCCGACCAGTCAATGCCGACGGAAATAGCAAGGCGACCCGCGAGCTCGCTGGCCCCGTCCTCGACGAACGCCATCATTTCGCCAGTACCGCAGCGTTCCGTGACGACATGGATGGTGAGTTCCAGATGCTCATCCTTGATTTTCCTGCCGCGGACGTTCAAGTAGAGGGGGGCGTTCAATGGAATATCCGCCGCGTTGTCCATGATCCGGTAAAAGAGCCACTTGCCCAACGCCTGGCCCACAATTTCCTGCACGCGCGTTGTTCTCAACTCTGGCTGCGAGAGGCGGATGAGGATGCGTTGACCGGGGCGCGCCAGGCTGATCATGGATGACAGTTCGTTCATCACGTCACCAAGGGTCGCCGTCGTGGCGCCGATCCGGCCGCTCGCGACCGATTCCCTGGATAGCATACTGAGTGTTGGACGGAGATCCTGGAGGCATTGCTTCAACCTGGCAGGCATCTCAAACACCGTGGCGAAAGTCCGCTCCTGGACGCCTGTCATCGCCAGGACTCCGGTCTCAAGATCGGATCTTCGCGACAACTGATCGGTGGATTCCTGGAGCAAGCGTACAAATCGTTTGAGTCCCATCGTCTGGGACCCGTGGCGCCACGACGCGATCAGGTTCGAGAGGCCGAGCAGTGGCTCGACGCATTGTTGGGCCAAGTCATCGTGAGCAGCCGAAATGGCCTGGCACGAGGCGGAGATTTTCCGCGCGAGGCCTTCCTGGGTCAATTTTTGTTGAGAGTGGTCGAGGACCGCGAGGCGCAGGCGGATCAACTCTTCGCGCGCCTCGTCGAGCTGGCACTGGAGGTCCTCGATCCACAGGTCTTTTTCCTTTACGTCGAGGCGGGTCATCGCGAACCGGTTGCGGTGCAGCCGGTCGAGGGCAATCAACTCCTGGGTGAGGTCCCCCGCGGCGGGGACTTCGCTGGCCGCGTAACCGATCGCGAAGGAAAGTTTGGTCTCGTCATCAGTCGCCGCGTTCGCGACAAGTTGTTCAAGGGTCCGGCGGTTGCGTCCCGCTGTCAGGGAATCTTCCTTCCCGCGGCGGGCGAGTGAGTAGCAAACCGAGGCGAGGGCCAGCAGGCTGAGGACGAAGGCACCGGCGGAAAGATATTGAACTTGTGCCACGAGGCGTTTGCTGACGCGGGCGCCGAACTTGAGGTTCATGGGCAGTGGATTCCAGACGGCCTCCTTGCCCTCTTCCTTTTGGAACGCGGCCTGCGGGGCGAATTCGCGGACGTGGGCGGCGAGTTTTGGATATTGGCGCAACCACGCCTCGGACAGCGCCGTCTGGGCGATCATCCAGCGAGTTCCCTGGCGGGGATCGCGAAGGTCCCGGGTGTTGATGGTGAAGGGAAGGGTCACCTGTAACACTGGAACCCGGTTTTTCGCGTTCCATACGATCTCGGGTTTGGTGGAGTTACCAACCGCGGGACAGATTGGCTTCCAGTGGTCGCTGGCACCGACGGCCTGGCGGCTGGAGTTGGCGATGGCCTCGCAATTCGCGTTGAGGATGGCCAGATGCTCGACCTCGCCGGCGCGCTCCGCGGCGGCAAGGGTTTGCGAGACGCTGTTGGCGTAGTTCCACTGCAGGTTCTTTTGAATGGCTGGTTCGGTCGCCAGGGCATGCAAACGGTCGCTCATGCGGGCGATGGTCGTCTGGACGGCCTGCGCGGTAAGGAATTCCATTCCGGAGGCTTCCTGACGAAGCGAGTCCAGGGACACAGCGACCTGGCGTGTCGCCAATGACACGATGGCCGCGCCAATGGTGAACGCAAGAACGCGCCTTGTCGTCAAAAGGGACGCAAATGCCATGCTGCACGCCCGTCCGCCGCAAACTTGTGGTCAATTTTAGGTATGCCTTGAGTATAGCCGGATTCGGGGCGCAGGGCAAAATTTGCCCTGCGTGCGCTCAGTTGCTTGAGAAACAGCGGTCCATGACCCAGCGCGCGTCGCTGGATGAGCGCGACGCAGGCACCACCACCGTGTTGAAAAATTCAGCAAGTTGCTGGCCACGCAAGGTGCCGTCTTTGAGTCCGCGGACATAGGGACGCAGGCTTTCCTCATTCACCGGAAGTTTTTGCGATGCCGCGTCAGGCCAAAGGCTGTCCAAAAAGAGTTGGCGCATGTGACCCCACTGGACCTTGACGTTGTCCTCGACAAAAACCTGCACGCCAGCGGTGCGGTAATACCGCGACGCGTCATAGGCCGGATAGCGGCAGAAGATGGATGACGTGTCGTTGATGCCAAAATTTGAGTCCGTGCCCGAATCAAGGAGGATTCGCCGTACGGATTTCTGGATGATCTCAAGGCCCGGGTAATCGTCGAGGTATTTCGTGAGCTCGACCGCGATCCAGCGTTTGACGTAATTGTTGACGCATTGCTCGACGATCATGCCTTCAGTTTGTCCGGCAGCGCTCCATGTCGCGCTGGTCTTCGAGAATTCCTTGTTGAAATTGAAGGCGCCGCCAGCCTCGACGAGAGCCTGGCCGTTGGCGAGCAGGAAATCCCCACCGATGCCGGCCTCGGTCTGGTACGAGATATCGGCGATCTTGTTGATCGTCAGCGCGCAAGTGACGCGCGTGCCGGCGGTCGTGATGCCGCTGCGCGTGAACGTATCGCCGCCTATGGTCGTTGCCGTATACGAGATCTTGCCTTTGAGCGTGCCGCGTGCCGCGACTTTCTGGCCGGCGACGACGCCGGCTTTGACCTGGACGCTCTCCGACGCGCCGAGATAGGCGCTCAGTTCATAGGTGCCTCTGTGCTGGGTGGTGCCGTCGATCGCCCGCAGGCCAGCGCCGGAGAATTCGACGCCGGGTCTGGTCTGGCACATCGTGTCCGGGGTAAACGCGGCGCACGCCCGGTCGCTCTGGCGGCAGAGAGCGCCAACGGCCTCGACTGCAGTCCGTTTACTCTTGCAAACGAACGCGCGCGTTTTTCCATCCTGCGCCGGGACCTCGCAGCGCGTGCATGATCGGTCATTGAAAGCGCACTCGTTGTCGCAATAGGCGAAGTCGACGACATCCGTCTTCTGGTACGAGGCGCCCTCGTAGCATTTCTTTCCGTTCGTGTTGTTGTCCCAGGCGTTCGCGACGGACTTCAGGGTCAGGTAGTGCTGGTAAAGTTCGACGCAAGCATCATAGGTCGCGTCGTCATCGATGTGTCGGAGGCAGTCGGCCTCCTTGACGATACCCTCAGGCAGGGCGAGTTGCGAGAACAGGGGAGTGAGCCTTCCTTGCCAGGGGCGTTCGGACGGGACTCCCATGTAAGTGGCCGCCAGTTCCCCGCGGAAACCACTGGTGGTGGTGGATCCCTTGGCTTTGTAATCGGCAAGTGCCGCGTCGAATTTGTTTCCGAAATTGACGAAGTGATCCTGCAGGGTCGCGCAGGACCATTCGTAATCAAAGATGTTGGGGGCGCCGCTCGCGAGATCGCCAGGCGATTTATGCGACGGGAGCAGTCCGCAGCCGCCCATGGTCGTGGCGATAGCGGCAACGATAAGATTCTGATTTAGCCTTGTTTGCATGGATGCTCCCCCGGTCTTCCGGGAGAGCCTGTTCCAAGGATCGTGCCAAGGCAGAAGCCGGGTTGGCCAACATAACCACATGTTTTTAGACGGTTTATTTCGTAGAGCCGATCGTTTACCTGCCAGATGCGTGACAAATGTCAATATTTCATACGGCGCCCGGCCTTGCGATCAGTGGAAAACGAAACCGCCCGACTTTGGGAGGGTCGGGATTATAGGCTCCAAGTAGATAATTTGATTATCCTGTACCGCGGCAGTGCTCTGAACCGTTGTATTATTGTTTGTATTATCGTTCGCAAATGCGATGTCCAGTGTAACCGGGCTGTATATTTCACATTGAAAATGGGTCAGAGCTGTCGCTCTTTCACCGAGTTCACAGCCGACCCGGGCTCGAACTTCGTATTCGCTATTTTTTTTAAGTTTCACGAGAAAATGGCTTTCCTTCAATTTTTTAGGGAGCTGTTTAAAATGCGGATGCGCGTAAAATAATTCTACGGGTTTACTGCACAGTCTTTGGACCCTTGCAGTGTGGACAAGAGTCGGTTTTGGGCTCGTTTTTTCGAAAACTTCGAGATCGATCGTGCCGCACAGAGGTTCGCCCCGAATTGGATCAGGCTCAACGGACATGTACAGCCTTAGGCTGAATTGTGGCTGTTTAAACAGGCTGACACGAAGGGAACTGGTTCCTGTCACCATGGCTAAGTCGCCAGTCGCTTTGAAGGTCTTCCGTGTTGAAAATCCTACGTAAGATTCCTTGAATGTTACTTTCTTTGTCCTGCTGTTTGTCGTTCTAACGGTTTCTGTAGATCGTTGTGACCAATCTCCACGGGAATAGTCAGTGAAGGACTCACCCTTTTTCCCGATCACCACGGGTTTGTTGTCCGTGAGGGACAATTCGAGTGTCAGCGGACTCTGCGGAGTGGTGACCGGGTTAGTGACTGGTTCTGGGAGGCTGAGCGTCCTTTTCTCGGGCCCGGTTGGCAGCGAATTGACGATCCAATTCTGGGTATCGTCAAGCTTCGCATCGAAATCCTCTTTCCAAGTTGGGGATTTAGATACTTCTTTTTTCAGGTTGGTTTCCAAATCCGATCGCTCTACTGTGGGGTCTCCGATTCCGCATTGAAATGTTCTTGAGGACGGATTGGTAACCCGCGTTGTTTCCACACAGATCTTTGATGGGACTGTCGCGGCTAGTGCGAGGCCCTCACTGTCGCCAGATTCGAGGGAATCGTTCGATATTTCATCAATAATTTCATCACCTTGAAATTCTTTGTCTTTTCCGCATCCCCCAACGAACATCACTGTGCCAATTAAGATGCCGGACGTGATCCTCGGTAGTGAACTTCGCATAAGTCCTCCTCTTATGCCTCACGCGAGGGACTTCGGCTGATGTCACCAAGACCTTTAATGATTCTCCGATGCTGATGCCTTTTTCCAATAATTTCAGAGTAATAGCGGCATTGCGCGCACAGACGGACAGATCGAGGCGGCACTGCAGCCGGTCAGGATCACGGCTGGTCATGGTACTCGGGATGAAGTGACATCACATGTCAGGCGCAGGCATGTGGCGCAGTTTCAATATTTGATCCGGCGCCCGGCCTTGATCTCGGAGTCGCGCTTCTTGCCAGCCAGGCGGCGTTCTTTCGAGGCGCGGGTCGGTTTGGTCGCGCGCCGCGCTTTGGGGGGCTTTTCGACCGAGGCCAGCATCTGGGCGAGTTTATCGCGGCAATTCTCGATGTTGCGTGGCTGGTCACGGTACTCGTCGCTGGCGATGACCACATTGCCATCGCCGGCGACGCGGTTGGCGAAGCTGGAACGAAAGCGTGATTTGACGCTCTCGGGGATCGACGTGTTGGCGTCGATGTTCCATTTCAGGATGGCTTTGCTCGATACCTTGTTGACGTTCTGGCCCCCTGGCCCGCCACTGCGAGCGAAACTGAACTCAAGCTCGTTTTCGGGAATCAACAGCCGGTCAGTGATTTTCATGGGTCATGCCTTGAATTTCAGGATTAGGGCGACGGCCAGCAGGTACATCACCCAGTGGACCTGGCGGGCCTTGCCGGTCAGGACATGGAGTCCACACCAACTCAGGATCCCGGCGGCGATGCCGTTTGAGATCGAATACGTCATCGGCATGAAAGCCATCGTCAGGAATGCCGGCAGGGCCGTGAGCAATCCTTGCCAGTCGATTTTGGCAAGGCTGCCCATCATCAAGCAGCCGACGACAATGAGAGCGGGCGCCGTCGCGTGCGCGGGGACAACGCCCGCCAGTGGCCAGAGGACCATGCTGGCCAGGAAAAGAATCGCCACGGTCAGCGCGGTGAGTCCCGTGCGGCCGCCTTCCTCGATGCCGGCCGCGCTCTCGATATAGGCGGCGCCCCGGCGACGTTGGCCGACGCGTCGGCGGAGAAAACCAGCGACGCGCGTTTCAAGTTGCCCTTGGCGTCCAGCATGCCTGCCTTGCCGGCAATTCCGACGAGAGACCCGGCGGCGTCAAAGAGTTCAATGATCGTGAATGTCAGGATGATGTGCGCGAGGCCCATTTTGGCCGCGCCGGCGACGTCCAGCGCCAGGAAAAGGTTGCGCGGCAAAACGGGCGGCGCCACGATCCCGCGGGGAAATCCCGCGAAGGGCTGGCCCTGGAAAACCGGTGCGCCTGAGACGATCGCGATCGCCGTCGCGACCACGATTCCGATCAGGATCGCGCCCGGGACTTTCCGGGACAGGAGCGCGGCGGTGATCAAGACCCCCGAGATCGTAACCAGTGCCGGCGCTGCCGAGAGGTTGCCGATGGTGACGAGAGTCGCTGGATGGGCGACGATGAGTCCTGAATTGACGCAGCCGATCATCGCGAGGAAAAGTCCGATGCCGCCTGCGGTGGCGTGTTTCAATTCGGGCGGGATCGCGGCGAAAATGATTGCGCGGATTCTTGTCACGCTGATGAGCAGGAACACAAGACCGCTGATGAAAACACCGCCGAGGGCCGTTTGCCATGGGACTCCTTGGGCGGAGACGACGGAAAAGGCGAAATAGGCGTTGAGCCCCATTCCGGGTGCGACGGCAACGGGATATCTCGCGACCAGCGCCATCATGAGTGTCCCAAAAGCAGTCGCGAGCGCGGTGGTGGCAAGGAGTTCCGGGCCGAGGTCGATGCCGGGAAGTTTGATCGCGTGGCCAAGGACGCTCGGGTTCACGAACAGGATGTACGCCATGGTCAGGAAAGTTGTTATCCCGGCGCGGATCTCCGTGCGGACGGACGATCCGCTCTGCCGGATCGCGAAGTACCGGTCCAGCATTCTCGTGAGTTGATTCATGATGCCCCTCCCACTCGTTGACCTATAGTGCCAAGGCCCACGGAATTTCTCCAGCCACGGCCATCCGGAATCGGCCTCTCGCCGCGGATTCTTCGGGCCAAATTACAGGAAACACGGCAGATTTTTGGGGTTGAGGGCGGGGCGGTTTCAGGCCACAATCGCCGTTCGAATCCAGAAGCGGGGGGCCTTTGACGCGCGCGCGGGGAAATCCAGTCCAGGGCGATGTGCCGGCCGGCGCGGTGATTCACCGGGCGACCGAGTTGTGGCACGTGAAGGGGCCAGTTGCCGGACAGTCCGTTTCCAGCACGGTCAGGCGCGGGCGCCTCGGGGACCGGTTCCGGTTCGAGGCGATCAGCGACGCGGGACTTGCCGTTGACTTGTCCACGGGGCGGATCCTTGATGTCGGGGAATTCGCGGCGGTCAAGGCGCGCGTTGGAGATGCCGACGTTGTGAATCACGGAGACGGCGTCATCCTCCCCGGATTTGTCGACGCGCACCTGCACTTTCCGCAACTCGACGCGATGGGGTCACACGGCAAGCACCTGATCCAGTGGCTCGAGACTTATATTTTTCCAGCGGAATCCCGTTTCGCGGACAAGTCGGTCGCCCGGTCGACCGCCGCGCGTTTTACGGAGGAACTCGCTCGCAACGGCGTGACGACGAGCGTCGTGTTCAGCAGCGTGCACCCGGTCGCGGCGGATGTCCTGTTTGACGTGTTTGACAGGTCTGGCCTGCGGGCCGTGGTCGGCAAGACCAGCATGGATGTCAACGCGCCGGCGGAGGTCCTTCTGGACTGGCGCGCGGATGTCGCGGCCCAGGAGGTCCTGATCGCGAAATGGCACGGGCGCGGTGGCAGGCTGTTTTACGCGGTCACGCCACGTTTTGTCCTGACGTCATCGCGGGAACAGATGAAGGCGTTGGCGGATTTGCACGCGCGCCATCCAGAGACGTACATCCAGACGCATATTTCCGAGTGCGAGGGGGAACTGCGCAGTGTGGCAGAGGCCTTCCCGGCGGCGAAAGACTACTTGAGCATTTACGAGGATTACGGGCTGATCAACGAGAGGACGCTGCTCGGGCATGGTGTCTGGTTGACAGACATCGAGCGCGAACGGATCGCGGATCTTGGCGCGACTGTCGTTCACTGCCCGACGTCAAACTCGTTTCTGGGCAGTGGCCTGATCGATTTGAGGAAGACCTGTGACGCCGGGGTCGAAGTCGCCCTGGGCAGCGACATCGGCGCGGGGACCAGCCTGTCGCCATGGGCGACGATGCTGGAAGCCTACAAACTGCAAGCATTGCGCGGCCAGCCCCTGGAGCCTGAGGCTCTATTGTATTTGGCGACTTTGGCCGGATCCGAGGCATTGCATCAGGATCACATGACCGGAAACCTCGAGCCCGGCAAGCAAGGCGATTTCCAGGTGATTTCATTTGACGCGAAACCTTTGCTGCGCGAACGGGTTGCCCGTGCCAGGAATCCACGGGAGCGCCTGTTCGCGACGGTCGTTCACGGAGACGACCGCGTCCTCGACAAGTTGTACGTCGGCGGCCGCTGCCTGCGCGACAGTCAAAGCAGGTCATGAAGCCAATCAAGAAAGAAGCAAGACACGTGATCGACTGGAAAACATTATTGCCGCTGCTGCTTGGAACGCTGGTCGTGTTCCAGCCCGCGATCAACCGCCATATCATGGACTCGCGCGGGCTTGGATTCGCCATCATCCTGAATCACAGCACGCTTTTCGTCCTGGCCATGATCACGCTGGGAGTCGTCCTGGCGCTGGGTGAGAAGGTGCCCGAACTCGTCCGTCCGCGATTCGCTGGCGGCATCGAGTGGTGGTACGTCATCCCCGGGTTCATCTCATTCACGTTGACCGCGCTCGTCCCGATCGCGATCAGCTCCGTCGGCGCGGTCGCGACCGTCGTCGGGATGCTGGCAGGACAACTCGCGACTTCTCTCGTCTGGGACTTCATCGCCGAGGGGCGCCCGCCGACCTTGCCGCGCATCGCGGGGATGTTGTTGGCCATGGCCGGGGCGTTGCTTTCGTTTAAAAAATAGAAACTGCTCTACATGGCTGCGCCTGACATGTGATGTCACTTCACCCCACGCACC
>RGVZ01000641.1 GCA_010029825.1 bacterium
CCGGCACGGGAGATGAAATCCTCCTGCTCGACGCGGCCTCCGGTGGATTCCAGACCTATCTCCGCCGCACAGCTACTTCGTGGCGGGATGCCAATAGTACCATTGTGAATACCTTGGCCATTCCTCCTGGCACCGGCATTATTGTCAATAAAAGGGCCGTCGCGGGAAGCCTCACCACGACCGGTTCCGTCAGGGCCAACAATTTCGCCCTGAACACGGTGGCCGGATATCAGCTCGTGACCCTGGGATATCCTCTTGATCGTTCCCCCAACGATATCGGGGCCGACGTCGTTGCCAACGGTTGGACCTCCGGTGTGAATGGAGACTCCTTTATGTTGCTCAATTCGGCCGGCGGCTTTGACAAGTATCTGTTCCGCACCTCGACCAGCTGGCGGGACGCGAACAGCTCGATTGTCACGACGACCAAGTTCCTTGTCTCCGGCGATTCCTACGTCCTCTTCCGCAATGCGGCGGGTAACTTCGACTTCGTCAAGCCCACCTTCTAAACGAGGAGAAAAAAAACATGCAAACCATCCATCCCAAATTGAAAACCTCTCTCTTGGCAATCTTGTCGGTTGCGCTTCTGTCCGCCGCCTCTCAGGCGTCCACCGTCAAGGTGTCTGACAACGATGGTTTCATTGCCGTGAACACCACCCCCGCCCTCGGGGCCACCGCCGTCATTGGCGCCCGGCTTGGAATTTGGGACGGCACCGCCTTTACCACCGCTTTAACCTCTGCAGGTTATTTTAGTAACGATCTTATCGAACTCTCCGCATCGGTCAGCGCCTCCGCCAACTCTGCCGTCGGGATCAACCAAGGTTCTGCGTTCGCTCTGGCGATCTACAATGCCGCATCAACCGCCTCTTATTCTACATCGGTTGCCCAAGCAATTTTGACGGACGCCTCTTGGATTATGCCTGCACTGGTTTTTGGCACTGGAACCGACACATTCCAGTTGACCTCCAACACAATCGCTCGGGTTGGGAACTACAATTATAATGGTGGCAATCAGATCATCACCTTGGCTTCGATTCCTGAACCCTCTTCGCTCAGTCTGCTGGCCGCAGGGGCTTTCGGGCTTTGGATTGCACGCAGAAAGAGGAGCTAAAGAAGGAACCTGGAAAAATCATGAACAACAGTTCGCAAAAAGTTCTTCTTCTGGCCGGAATCCTGTCCGGGGCTTTCGCCTGGACGTCTTTCGGCCAGTCGACGGTCAGCACGCCGGTTGTTGGTTTCGAGAAAATTGATCTTCCCGCGAACTCCTACACCTCCGTGGGTGTGAACCTCAA
>RGVZ01000642.1 GCA_010029825.1 bacterium
GAATCCGGCGACGTCGAGCGTGATCGTGTGCGGTTCGGTGCTGGCGTTCGCCGGCCACGGGCAGCCGGCGACGTGCTCGAGACGGGAACTGGTGCGGTTCGGTGCTGGCGTTCGCCGGCCACGGGCACAATTCCGCCCGTGGCCGGATTCAAACCACGCGACAGTAGCCTATTCGCCCAGTATCGGGAGGCTGGTATCGACGGCCGGAGAGAACCGGGAAGCTACAGCCCTGTTCCTCGACTTGTAGTCTTTGGCGAGTAGCCGAAGACCGACGACGACCCCACGCTGATCTTCCCACCGCCAGTCGGTTTCCCCACCGTCGATCACGTCAAACCCGTTCCACTTCTTCGGAAGCAGCTGACGGTGGGCGGCTTTGCCGCATGCGGCCGACGTGCCGAACCGCGCGAGCAGGTCGGCCGCGGCCGTGTGCCACACTACCGATACATTTCCGCCAGCGCGCAGCACCCGTAGGCTAGCTTCGGTGTTTAATCCATCGTGCGAAAATGTTACCCAATAGTTCGGCCGGATCATGCCGAACCGGTCCGGGTCTTTGCTGTAATCATAGTAAGAAATTCCGGGGTGGGCATCGATGATTCCGTGCTCCTCCCATGGGATATCACTGAACATATTCAACCGAACCCCTACGATTTCATTGGCCGGCCGGCTGCGACGGAAGCTATCCAATTCCCGATGAAGTTTCAGCAGGAACCATTCTTTTGCCAAATGGTACAGAACCGTTTTCGCCACACGGGCACCGTATACGCTGGGCACACTCCCTTGCCCTTGATGGGCCAAACACGTTGCAACACAATTTTTCGCGAACGGGCACACGTTGCCGAAGCCTATTCCGCGGTGGGGGAATAACGACAGCCCTTTGGTCGGCACACGATTTTTCGCGGTCTTTGGGTTCGCGTCGCCTGCCCCCAGCAACCGTTTGACGCCAACCCGGAATTTCAACCTCCCCCCCTCGACGGTGGCATAGTTTTTGTCGATGATTCGCACGATATATCCGTTTTCGCGGATGGTGCGGACGGCGCGCCGAACGGTCTTTTTCGTGATCGTGTGCATGGTCTTTTCCCTTTTTCGTGTGAAAAAAATCGCAGCCGACAATCGGCCGGACGCCAATAGAGTAGCATTTCATTCTAAGGCGTCAAATGGCATTCGGGGATATCGGGAAAAGACCGCGCAGACATTTAGTTTTTGAGAATCCGGCGACGTCGAGCGTGATCGTGTGCGGTTCGGTGCTGGCGTTCGCCGGCCACGGGCAGCCGGCGACGTGCTCG
>RGVZ01000643.1 GCA_010029825.1 bacterium
TCATCGCCTGAAGGTGCTCGAGCGAGCCATCCTGCCGAGCCGCAGACTGCAGAATCTCGCGTGCAGCCGCCACCGCTCGCATGCGCTCGTCGCGTGCAGCCGTCCGCTCTCGGAGCGGCGTCGCACTCACCAGACGCGCGCCGAAGCTGGCCGATGACCCCACGTTTTCGCGCGAACTGGAGACGCGTGAGACAAGCACCGCGATGTCCGTGCCATCTGCACGAGGCGCAAGACGCGGCACTTGCGTTGACTCGAACTGCGTCGGTCCGCCTAGGGGTCTGCCAGAAGCAGGATCCCAGAATCGCATGGTCTTGTCCGCGCCAGCTGAGACGAGGGTCGAGCCATCCGGGGTGAACACCAGGCTCAAGATGTTGCCGGTGTGTCCGGTCATCGGTTCGGCGACGGGGCTGCCGGAATCGAGGTCGATGAGATGAATCGAATGCTCCGCACCTGCTGCAGCGAGGAGATTGCCATCGGGGCTGATGGCAAGGGCCATGATCTGGTCAGTCGGAAGCTGCATCGGATTCCCGATCGGTCGCCCGGTGTCCAGGCTCCAGCGTTGGACGGTTCCGTTCGCCCCGGATGCGGCAAACTCGCGCGTGCCTGAAACTGGTTGACCACAATGCCCTCGAGCTTGAGCGTGGCGTTGTGGTCACCGCGAATTTCGTCCAGATTTTCCATCAGGGTATCACTGCTGCCGGCAAACAGATTGCCGAATACACTCTTTGCCTGTGGTGACATTCCCGGGAATTTCATGGACGTGACTCGGTGGAGCAGGGTTGTGGGGCGGAGTTTATCGGGCATGCACATCATGAGGAACAGACCCAAGAGCACACCCATCACGATGCCCAGTTCGAGCGATGAATCATGAGAAGCGGTCGTGGCATTCTTTTTTTTCTTTCCTCGTTTTTCGACAGTCGTCATTGCGGATGCAATCCCCATGCCCAATGGCAGACCGTACAGAAACACCACACTGAGGAACATGTCCCACCCGCTTCCCTGCCCGGTCGGCCCGAAAATGTCGTCATTGAGTTTTTTATGAATGTATTCATGGTAGGACGGCGATGCATCGTTCAGGATCAGGAATACAATCGTGCTCATAATGACAAACAGGAAAAACATGAACAACTGCATCTCCACTTTATCAGGCCCCTGGATCACCTCTGATCCAGTGACGATCAACATGCAGATCAGACCGAACAGGACCGACACCAACAGTTCAGCCGGTGTCATGAGCCGGATCAGCAGCACCGATAGCAGGTATCCCATGGTGAACCCG
>RGVZ01000644.1 GCA_010029825.1 bacterium
TCTCCAGGTTGTTCTCCGCCCAGGTCTCGAGCTTCCCTTCTATCATCACCCACCAGTCACACCAGCTTTTGATGAGACTCCCGTCCTCGAGGGTGACAGGTCTAATGATTACACCGATGAGACCAACCAGACCATCATCGCGCTTCTCACCGGGAGCGGATACGGTGATGACGAGGTTACCGGGTTTCATGTTATCTCCTCCTTACCTCTATATCATACCACAGGCTGTGTGCTGTTGCACGGGTCACCCGGTTTCATCGATCACCTCAAGATTCTCCTCCGCCCAGGGCTGCATCTCACCGTCGATCAGGACCCACCAGTCGCACCAACTGTTGATGGGATGGCCGTCCTCGAGTGTGACGGGTTCGACGATCACTCCGGTGTGACCGAGGATATTGTCAGGGAGATTCTCATCGGTAGAGCGGACTACAACGACGAGGTCACCGGGTTTCATCTGTTTGTCCGATTTGTCTGGTCGTGGTTCTAAGCAAACATGTGTCCCATGTTTCGACTCTGCCGCACACTAGAACTTTCGACCAGACCTCGTCGATCTCTTCGAGATACAGCAAGAAGCGAGGGTCCCCGCGATAGGGATATGTGGGCTTGAAGTTGTCGATTCTATCGGCCCACAGGACCTCGAACCTTTGACACTGTAGAATACGTGACGTTGTTTCGGTCGTGACGTCCCTGACTATGAGACCAGTTTGAGAGTCTGGGAAGGCGCGATAAGCTGTTCTTCCTTTTCGTTTGACGAGGTCACCGGGTCTCATCGATGATCTCGACATCCTCAGACCTTCTCACCTCCACCTCGCCGGCGGGCATGAGAAGATAGAGGAAAATGATTTTTGGATCGTCGACCTCGACTTTGACGACTTTGGTGATGAGGGCGAGTGTCTCACCCTGGCGCTTGAAGATGGGTGTGCCTTCCTTGAAGCGGACAAGATCACCCGGCTTCATTGATATTCACCGAGAAGATCGGTTCGACCCAGAGGGCATGACCGTTGACAAGGAAGAGAGCTTTTCCGTCTGGAATTCGTGGAAGCTCCAAGAGCATTCCGACTGAACCGTCGGGAATGAAGACATGATCGTCTAAGTCGGCGTGCGGCTCGGCATCTAACCACCCGTGGATTCCAGCGAGACCGACGTGCTTGCTCTTGATCCTGACAAGGTCACCGGGTTTCATTCATCCTCTTGAGGATATTCTCCCTCTTCTTCTTGAGGGACCGGATGTTCGCACGGTAGATCTTCACATTGCTAAGAACGGCCTCCAGGAAACG
>RGVZ01000645.1 GCA_010029825.1 bacterium
GTCGGTGTGGTTCGCGTAAGGTCGCGAGCCGCTGATCGCGGCCGTTATGCATCAACCATACCCCCAACAAATCTTGCGAAGCCCGGGTGCCGCAGCGGCAGCTTGCATCCTCCTTGCCGCATTCGTTCGTCCTGGGGCAGCCGACGAAGGTCGCGAATGTCTCGACCCCGGCATGGAAAAGGCGAGGTTGCTGAAAGTGCAAAATGGACACGCAGTATGGCTGGTTTCCGACCTGCACGAAGAGACGCGTCGGCATCACGTCCAGACGTTCACCAATCGGCTTTACAGCCAGCGCATTGGCGAGCCGCACGCGAAACTCGTGTCCGAATATGTGGGCACCGGTGTCGTGGGCTACATCGCAATCAGGGATGACGGATCACTGCTTGTTCTCTCGGCACATAGCTCCAAGTTCATGCCTGTAGCCGGAGAGCCAGTTGGGCAGCATCTCGTTGGGTACCGCGCCCATGCCCTCTACCCTGACGGAGCCCTTTTCAAGGATGAATCCATTCCGGATCCTGAGCGACTGCCGCCGGTCTACTTCATTCCGTTCGACGGCAACCGGTGGCGTGTAGATGAGAGGATCCAAGTCGTGGATCGCGACGTAAAGGACTTTAACCCTGAAGGCGGCCTGGGTTACCCATGCGAACCCTACCGCTTTGGCGACCGAATGGTCTGGGTGACTGAGTCGACGCTCTATAGCTTTGACCTAAAGACGCGCAAGCGGAATACAGTCAAACTTCTTGGTGTTGGGTGGCATCCCAGTTACCGGGTGAAGGCGTTTGACGGGTCGACGCTCGTGTGCGGCGGCTATGCGTTCGACGCCGCTACAGGAAAACTGTTGGGAGAACCCGTTTACGCCAGGCGGCCGATAAACGTCGCGTCCGTTTTCGCCGTTCGGAATCGGATCGGCTACTACTACGACTCAGGCGATCTGCGAGCAACGGATTTGACATCAGTCGATGGTGCGAGTGTCCCTCTGCGGAAGTCTGAGCCTCTCGTGCCGATGCAGAGCGACGAAGGACTAACAGTCTGGGACGGAAAAAAATGGGCGATGGTCCCGTGGTTAAAGGAACTGCGGCGCCCCTGATGCCAATGCATAACAACGCAATGCAGCGGACTCGCGATAGAATCCTGCGGTGTGGTTCGTCCACGGCCGCGAGCCGCTGATTGCAGGCGTTCGGCAACAGGATGCCCAAAGCCAGAGCCGGTGTGAATAAACCCTTCGCTCACTTCCGATGACTCACTCACTCGACCGGGCCGTTCGTAT
>RGVZ01000646.1 GCA_010029825.1 bacterium
GAAGCACCAGCCGAGCCGGTGCGGCTGCACGTTCGCGACCTCCTCGCGGGAGCGGAGGCAGACGCGGACCTAGCGGCGGCTGTGGGGGCGCTCATGGCGTATGTCGCGAAGGTGGGCCAGCAAGAGGGCGTCGTGGCGGCGGGCTAAATCATGCCATACCAAACCTACTACGATCTGGTTGAGAACCTCATCACCACATCCGGTGGCGGCGCTCAGGATGCGGAACAGCGTGACATCCGCACAGCCGTGCAGCGTGCCTACCAAGAACTGGGCTGGATCAAGGACTGGGAGTTCCACCAGCAGACCGGCCGCGTGGTGATTGAACCGGCGTGGCAGGGCGAGGTCACGTTTGTCGCCTCCACCAGGACGATCACCAAGACCGTTGGCGATCCGTTCCCGGCCGGCGCCGCTTACTGCTTCGTCCGCATCAACGACGTGATCGCCAAGGTGGCCACCAGGACCAGCTCTAGCGTCCTGGTGCTGGACAGTGCGTTGACCTACCAGGAGGACTTCAGCACCTCCACTGTCGCCCTGCTCTACCGCACGCTCTACCCACTGCCAACAGACTTCCGCAACCTGGACAAGCCGATCGATGAACACAGCTGGTCGGCATTCAGCTACGTGTCCCAGGACGAGGCGATGAAGATCGAACGGGTCCTGGACGCCCAGGGCCCGCAGGCGTATTGGACCGTCACGCGGGACGACATCACTGGCGGTTGGGCGATTCGGATCATCGGCTACCCGGCCCGCCTGGAGACGATCGACTTTACCTACCGTCGCTCCCCGCGGCAGCTGCGGTACTCAGGCCATGAGACTGCAACCAGGGCCGGGACCGTGACAGCTGCTGGCACCACGGTCACCGGAACTGGCACGTCGTTCAACTCCGCCATGGTGGGGTCAATCATTCGCATTGGCACGGCATCCGATAGCCCAGAGACTATCAGCGGCCTCAATCCCTATGTGTCTGAGGCCAAGATTACGGCCGTCGCCAGCGCCACCAGCCTGACAGTCAACACATCGCTCACGGCCTCGTCCGCCAAATACCTGATCACCGACCCAGTTGACTTCCCTCCGGGGATGACAAACTGCCTGCACAGCGCCACGGAGTACTGGCTGGCCCGGATCCGCAACCAGAAGGCAGACCAGGCGTTCTCGCTCTACCAGCGCGACCTCCGCCTGGCGATGGAGAACGACCAGCTGGCTCCTCTCTCCGGGGCAAGGAGGGTCATGTGGGACCTCTCCGGCTGGCGTTCCACTCCGC
>RGVZ01000647.1 GCA_010029825.1 bacterium
TCTCGTACTTCCCAATCCTCATCACTGACGAACACCCGCTTGGCCGAGACGAGGTGTACAGGCGCATGCGCGACGAGGGCGTGATCGTACGGCGCTACTTCTACCCACTGATCTCAGACATGCCCATGTACAGGGGCATGCCGTCCGCCGCTGCGGAGAACCTTCCGGTGGCGCGCGCGGCGGCGGATCATATTCTCTGTTTGCCGATATTCGAGGATTTTACGACGGTCGATCTCGACCGCGTCATCTGCCTCATGTTGGAACTGGCGGCGTGATGATATGACGACATCGTTTTACTCTGATTCCGAATTGCGTGAGCTTGGTCTCGGTGATTTTGGTGAGCGTGTGCGCTTGTCGCGCAAATCCTCGGTATATGCGCCGGAGCGTATCCATCTCGGCTCGGACGTGCGGATAGATGATTTCTGCGTGCTTGCAGCGGGCGAGGGCGGTATCGCCACCGGTGATTTTGTCCATATCGCCGTGCAATGCTCTTTAATCGGCGGTGGCCGTATCTCGCTGGCGGACTTCAGTGGACTCTCTTCGAGAGTGTCGATTTATTCGAGTTCAGACGATTATTCGGGTGAAGCTCTCACGAATCCTACGGTCCCGGACGCATACAAGCGCGTGATGTGTGCCAACGTACACTTGGGCAAGCATGTGGTCGTCGGAAGCGGTTCGGTCATTCTTCCGGGGGCTTATTTGGAGGACGGAGTGGCGGTGGGCGCGCTGAGCCTGGTCAAGGGGCGCTGTGAATCATTCGGTGTTTACGCTGGCCAACCGGCGCGGCGTATTCGCGAACGCTCGCAAGAATTGTTGGCGCAGGAGGCGCGACTGTTAAAGGATACGCGGACCGATATTGAGCCGAGATGAATATGTCCCGCCTTAGCGCGCCGGATGGTGGGCGACTATTTTCTGGTTCCAGAAATCAGCGAAATTAGCGACTGATTTTGATGAGTCTTTGGCCATCTTTAGGACACGTTCAGTCAGGCGCTGCCGGCCGGGTCTTGATTCCTCGATTCGTTCGAGGCCGTAGGCGATCCCCGATCGCAGAGTCTCGTCGGGCTGCCAATCTTCTTCTTCAATGCCTTCGTCCGGAATTACTACCGAATCGGCGCCCGCGATTGCTGCTAATGAGGAATACATTGTCCGTGTGTCGTAGCTGATAAAAGTCTGCACCTGCCTGCAGATCTCACCGATATGTGCATGACTCATGCCATCGACCTGGATGGAATCGGTTAGGTCGTGCACCAAAGGCTTGCCT
>RGVZ01000648.1 GCA_010029825.1 bacterium
GCAGGATTTCATCTATCTGACCGGCTTGCTGGTTATGTGTGCGCTCGCCCTTTTTTTGTTCACGGCGGTCGCAGGCCGCTTGTGGTGCGGTTACGCCTGTCCGCAGACGGTTTACACCGAAATTTTTCTCTGGATCGAGCGCCGTCTCGAGGGCGATCGCAATGCGCGCATGAAGCTCGATCAGGGCCCGTGGAATCTACGGAAAATTCTGCGGAAAGGTTCTAAGCACCTTGCCTGGGGCGGGGTTGCGTTGCTGACGGGTTTCACATTTGTCGGGTATTTCGAACCGATCCGCGAACTTCCGCTTGAAATCCTGACTTTGCGCGTCTCCGGTTGGACCGTGTTCTGGATGTTGTTTTATTCGGTCGCGACCTGGGGTAACGCGGGTTTCATGCGCGAACAAGTTTGCAAGTACATGTGTCCGTACGCGCGATTCCAGAGCGCGATGTTTGATCGCGATACGCTCACGGTCACCTATGACCAGCGTCGAGGTGAGCCGCGGGGCTCGCGTCCGCGATCGGTCGACCCGAACCAACTGAATCCCGGGAGTTGTATCGACTGCACCTTATGCGTTCAGGTGTGTCCAACGGGAATCGATATTCGTAAAGGTCTACAGTACGAATGCATCGGCTGTGCCGCCTGCGTTGACGTGTGCGACGACGTGATGGAACGGATGAACTATCCGCGCGGCCTGATTCGCTACACCACCGAACGGGCCACCAGTGGACCCGCGGGTGAGGCAGTCCACCCGGCTGCGAGGGCCCCGAACGCCGAAGTTTGGAATCATTTACTGCGCCCTCGCACGCTTCTTTACGCGACCATCTTGCTCAGTGTCTTCAGCCTCTGGGTCGCTGCGCTGGCCGCGCGCAACCCCTTACGGGTCGACGTGATCCGCGACCGCACCGCCTTAGCTCGATTTGTCGAAGACAATTGGGTTGAAAATGTCTATCGCTTGCAACTGATGAACTCGGACGAGCAGCCCCATCGATATCGCATCGCGGTGGCCGGGGTTGCCGGAATTCGAGTCGCGTCAGCGCCGGAGGTTCTAGTCGACGCGGCTTCGAATCGATCTGTGGCTCTCAGAATCCAGGCGCCCGAAAACACGCAACACGGGCATTCAATGCCAATCGAAATTCAGGTCACGAGCGACGATGCCGCTAGCCAACCGGTACTCGAAAAGTCAGTTTTCCTGATCCCGGCGGATTAAGGAACACGTTCCTCGCTTCGCCAACCGCTTCGCCACTTGGTCCACCGCTTTAT
>RGVZ01000649.1 GCA_010029825.1 bacterium
GACCGGCAACCAAATCCGCCTCCGCCTGTCGAATCTTCGCCCATCCCGCGTCGATTTCCGCTTGCCCCGCATCTAGCTGAGCGGGGGCGGCAGCAACCTTTTGCTCGGCGTCGACAATCTGAGCAACCTTTTCATCCTTGGTCGCCTGCGCGGCAAATGGATTGAGCACGCCATCGATGGAGGGCAGGTTGGACACTTTTGTGAGCGCTGCATCAATTGCCGATTTTTGGGCCCCCGTGAACGGCACCCCGTCGGACGCGTGAAATACGACCTGAGCGCTGCCACGCGACGCGTCGGGAAACGACTTTTTGAGTTCGTCGATGACGGTCTGCGACGGCGTTCCGTTGAGCGTCATGTTCGACGACAGCGATCCGCCAAATCCGACGACGGCTCCGACCATCGCGAGAAGCACGATGACCCATGCCGTGACGACGAGCCAGGCTCGACGGGCAGAGAAAAGACCGAGACGGGAGAGGAGAGAGGCCATGAAGCATTCCTTTGTGGATGAGCGAAGTGCTGGAAATTGCTTCGTTGAAATGGCCAGCGGTCAAAAACCGACATTTGTAGGATAAGAGACATCTGTCGCAGTAGGCATACTTAAACGTAGAATTCACATTCCATTCACAGAAAAGATGCCCGTGGACCCCCGGATCCTCCGCACGAAAGAGAGTCTGCAGAATTCACTGCTCGAACTCTGTCGAACCGAAGACTTTGCGTCACTATCGATTTCGAACATCGTCGACGCAGCCGGGGTGAACCGCAGCACGTTCTACCAGCACTACGCAGACAAAGAAACGTTGTTGGCGGATGCCCTCGACGCCTACGTCACGCAGGCGCAGGCGCAACTCGAGGCAGCGGGCACCGACGGTCTCGAGGTGCACCCGCGCGACTTGATACTGCGCTACTTCATGCATGTGAGAGACAACATCGCGCTGTACCAAACCGCGTTGAGCTCTAGTGGTCCGCCCGTCATCGTGGAACGACTGATTGAGCGGGTGAGTGCGTTGGCCGAGCGAGGTCTCGTCACTCAGCCCGCCGTAGCGTCGGGAAAAATGCCCGTCAACATTGCGGCGGCCAGCCTTGCCGGCTCGTTTGTGGGAATCCTGCGTGAATGGATCAACATGACTCCCGTGCCGAGCGCCGAGAACGCAACCGACTGGGCCTGGGCCGTACTCACGACGCCCGTGGGCGAGCCCTAGCTACTTCAAGATACGAATGAGCTTGCGGTTAACGAACTCCTCGATGCCGAATCGACCGAGC
>RGVZ01000650.1 GCA_010029825.1 bacterium
GAGTCACGAGTCAAGGCTCCGCTGAATGAATCCCCGGAAACCAGCGAGCCGGCGGTCACCTGATAGGTCAAGGCTGGATCGGAAGCCCCTGCTGTTTTGTTTTTGGCCTCGGCCGTCACGGTCAAGGACCTGGCTGTGATATCAGCCGACAGCGTGGGTTGAGTGAGGCTGTAATTTCCAGCCGAGGCTCCGCTGATAAAATAGCCAGTCACCGTGACGGATTTCCCGCTACCTACCGCAGGGGAACTGACCGTACCGGCAGCGCTAGTACTGCTCAGATCCACGGTATCGCCGCTCACCACCCCCACCAGGCTACCCCCGCTCACCACCACATTGGTTGTTCCATCGTAGGAACGTCCGGTCGCAGTCGCACCGGAGATCGTCAGAGCTTTGGCTGCAATAGAGAAATTGGTGGCTTGCGATCCCGTATAGTTCCCGTCGGATGTCGTGGCTGTCACGGTGTAGTCACCGACATTCGTTGGCGCGTTTGTACTGTTATATGTCAGGCCGTTCCGCCCGGTGTAGGTCAGGGTTAGGCTGCTCGGGCCAGTTGCGTTGGCTTGGTAGGTCTTGGCGGTACGGTCGTAAGTCAGATTGCTGGGTGCCGTGAAGCTCACTGTCGGCAAGCTGGCCGGATTGACCGTTACACTCACGCTAGCGGTAGTGCTGCCGTCCGCGTTCGATGCAGTCACCGTGTAGGAGGCAGAGGACGATACCGACGAGGGGGTGCCGCTAATAGTACCGGTGCTGGGATTGATGGAGAGACCCGAAGGAAGGTCTGGGCTCACCGAGTAAGCCGTCACGGTCCCGCCGCCCACGGTCGGCGCCAACGGGGAGATGGACTGCCCCACGGTGCCAATGATCGCGGATGGGGAGTACGATAAACCGGCGGGAGGATTCAAAGCGGCAACCGTCACGGTGCTATCGCTAGCCGTAAAGGATGCTTTTTGAGTGGAGGAGTCCAAGCCAGAGAACGAGGCGGTATACACCCCGCTCAAGGCCCCAGGCAGAATCCTGTAACCGCCAACCGCCGGGGTGTTGCTGAAGGTGATCGCCACCGTGTTCGTTGTGATGGTGGCGAATATGTTGTTGGTGATTACCTGCAACTTTCCGTTCACCACGGCCGTGGCGCCGCTGTAGCTGTTTTGGCCACTTAAGGTGACGGTGTTGTTGCTGCTTTTGGTTAGTCCGCCACCACCGGAAATATTGCCAGCCAAGACCATGTTCAATGCCACCGGAATGTTGGTCCCGATAGAATCC
>RGVZ01000066.1 GCA_010029825.1 bacterium
GCTGAGATCCTTTGTATAGTAGGAGCGCTCGGCGCGTTCGTGCATCCAGCGATAGCAGACCGCCTTGTCGGCCCACTCCGCCATGAGCGCCTCAATTTCTTTTGTCCAACCGTTCTGAAACTTCTTCTTTAGTGGTTTTGGAGCAGCGGGATCCGCTCCGGCTGTTCCCGTTGGCGTAACGGGTGGAGCGGCACCTGGCGTCGGTGGATTATTCATTTTGGCAACCCCTATTTTAAATGCGGGAAATTTTAGGAGCGGCTGATACCGTAGCTTTCCAAAGTTAAGACCTGTCGGTTTCCTCCGGAAACCGACAATTTTATATGAGAAAGCTACGTTAACGTACAATCACAGGCGGTGAAACCGCCTGTCTTAATTTTGTGATTGTACGGTAGAGAGAAATGCCAAAGCGCAAACAAGAATTAGCCTCTACGGACGATAGTATGGGGAGAGCAGCTTCACCCCCTCCACCTGCCGCTGCCGCTGCCGCTGGTGCGGGTTCTCCACCTGCCGCTGCCGCTGCCGCCCCGCCCCCACCACCGGCCGCTGTCGCTGGTGACGAACATCTCGCCGCTGCGATGGCCGCTGCCGCACCGCCGCCCCCTATCGCACCGGTTCCAGAATCTCTGTGGAGACGCGCATTCACCGCAACATCGGAAGCTCTCAGCCGAGTACACACATACGGCGGTATCGCCGCCACGATGGCATCGGAGGCCTATCGTCGTCTTATGGAGCCCAAAACGCTCCTTCAAGAGATACAGGGTGGACTTCAGTTCAGCCAACTTGCCTATAGGTCTCCAACGGTCGATAGCATCTTGGCTGACACCGTGGCGGGTGGTCGCACGAAGGATGAGCTCTCACAGGCGTTGAAAGTGCGTAATGCGGGCGTGTCGCTGCTGCGTGCGACATACGAGATGCTGGCACGCTACAACCGGCTTTCACAGATATATCCGATGGAGGCACGTGCTGCGAAGAATGCAATGGCACCCGGCGGGCGCATTCTGCCGAGTATTCAGTATGCATTTCTAAAAGCCTATTATGTGTTTACCTATCTGCTCGTTCACAAGTTCACAGAGGATAAGAAGCTGGATGTTATGTTGGCAGGCGGCAGAGAGATGGTGGTGGGGCGCGCTCTGGTTCGTGCTGCAAGTCGTATCGAGAAGCCGACCATGCTTGGTGGCACCGCTGAGATATTACGTTTTTCGCCGCGTGAGCTGATAGGTATTAACGCGATGGTGAAAAAGCTTCTGCAGGATGATGCGTTGGATAAGTTTCTGCGGGATGAGGCGTTGCTGTCTAGTGCCGAATTTGCGGCGTTGCCGTCTCTTGCCGAATTTGCGGCGGTGCTTGATGTTCCTGAAGGAGGATTCCCGCCGCGTATTCGCGATGGTCAGATTAAAGCGGCAAAGCTGCTCTATAGCGCAATCCAGGACAGGATACAGACAGCGGCTGTCGTTATGGAGGAGCGCCCGGTTGCCGTGCGGGGTCTGCTTGAGAGAATGACTGTGGCAGCAACCGCACCTCGACCTGCCGCTGCCGCTGGTGCGGGTAACCTATTCCCTCCACTTGCCGCTGCCGCCACCACTTCGTCCGCCCCGTCCTCCCCGCCGGCACCCGCACCTCCACCTGCCGCCACCCCTGGTGTTGGTGCCGTGCGGGGGCGCAACGGAGATGCGACAGCAATAGAGCAACCAGCTAAACGCCCTAAGCTTGATGCAACTCAGCGCGGGCCCGGAGCAGTACCCGCCGCACCCGCAGATGCAACTGGCTCAAACTCCAATTCAAATAGTCCGTTTGATCATGAATTACTTGCTAGGAATCCGTTGCCTGAAAAGCTTGCTAGGAATCCGTTGCCTGAAAAGCTTGCTAGGAATTCGTTGCCTGAAAAGCCAATAACTAGCTACTTTCCTAAAGCAAATAGAGGTGGTGCCCGTAAATCGTCCAAACGCCGTCGTGGCAGCCGCTCCTCTACCCACCGCCGTCGCCGCCACCACTGAGCCCCACCGCCACACGCCAATATAATCAGTTCTACAATAAACACCAGTCCTACGGCCGGTAGCGCGTTCCACATTCCAATAAACAGCCGCCGCACCCCGTCCTCCACGATTCGCACCCGCTCACCGAACTGTGCCGACAGAGCTGCTATCTCAGTCGGCCCAATTCGCAGGCAATCACCGTTGTCCTGTCTAACACATCGCTGGACGATAGTTGGAACACCGTCGCCGAGCCACCAGGCATAGACTGCCATCTCACTAAACCAGTCGCGTACTGTTGTTTCCTCTTTCGTCAATCGCAGCGACGCATTCAGCGCCCGCTCGTGTGCCGACCAGAGCTCTCCTGCACCCGATGCCGCCAGCGCCCCCCGCAGTCGCCACTCCCGTGCCCGCACGTGTCGGATTGTCGCAGCCCACAGGTCGCCTTCCAGCAGACTAGCCGCAGTGCGTTGCTCCCAGCTGCCGTTGATGACTGCCACGGCCGTCGTAGGGATAGTGGCCATGAGCGCAGCAACGCGCGAATCGGTCGGCCACTCCAGGTCGTGGAGTTGCTCTAATAGCTCGTAGAAAGCCTGTGCTCCAGCCGGCTTACCACCTACAGCCCGTAGCCAGCCACGTGTCCCATCTACCAACTCCTCCATTGCCAGTATAGCCCGCCAAGCGGCGGCGGCGGCAGCACGCTCCTGTCGTGCTGCGCAGCCCACCGAGTCTAACACTGGGAATCTACAGGGCTCTGCTGCTGCTCCTGCTGCCGTAACATCCCATACAGCGCGCCCCTCTGTAGCCAGCCCAGCCAACAGCGACCCGTGCCGCACTATCCAGTGCGCCTCCGCCTCACGCATGCGCTCTTCCGCTGCCTCCGCCGCGCGCAATGCTTTCCGCAACGGCTCAGATGCTACCGCCGCCGCTGCTCGTGGTCGCCTCGCAGTCTCCTCCAGTGCCGCCATAACGAGAGCCCGAGGCAGCAACACGCGCCGAGGCTGCCAGAGAAGCCAGGACCACGCGCCGTCGCTGAGCCGCTCTCCCCAGACCGCCACCGACAGTGCTACGCCTCCGAACATCCCAGCACGCGAACCGTATTCATCCGCGTGGAGCCAGCCCTGTAGTGTCATCGTGCCCACCAGCGTCCAGAGAAAACTCCGAATCAGCAGCATCCGTTAGGGGACACGCTGTATGATACAGCAGATATTGATTCTTGCTATTCTTGGACTGACGATAGTTCACCTTTTGGCTCAACAGACAGAAGAATTCCGGGATCAACCCGAACCATCTGACGGAACCGAGCCTCCGTCACCAGCCGCCGACCACCCAGCGCCAGCCGTCGTGGATGAGCCAGAAGACGATCCCCGCGACCTTCCCTGGATTGCGTCGTGGAGCGCCGCCGACCGCGCCGCGCGTCGCGGCCAGAACTGTCTGACAACTTACACTGAGGCCGGCCCTGATGGCACCACGATTCTGACAACCGCCAAATCCTGCGAGGCCGGTATGCCACACACTCGGGCCGGCGACCGAATCATCATTCCTGACTCGGTTCCGCTGCCGGCCCGGGCTACCACTATCGCCCACGAACTCGTCCACATTCACCAGCGGCGGCACCTGGGCGACTGGCTGCGGTTCTACGCCCGCGCCTGGTCGTTCCAGCTGAGCTCTACACCACCATCCGGAATGCCCGCGTCCATCATTGGCGCACGACGGAGCAACCCCGACACCTGGTACACGGCGGATGATAGCGGAGAGGGTGGCCCGTGGGCCTGCTGGATGGGTCGCTGGTGGCCCGTGCCGGTCTATCGGGATCCGGCTGCGCCGCGTCTGCGTGATGCGACAGTGGTCTGGTGGGACAGCTGGCGGGCAACCACCATGACAGAGCCGCCAACCTCCTGGGTCCAGTTCTTTGGAGAAGTGGCGCAGCCGGAGCATCCCCACGAGATTGCCGCCTGTCTTGCCACTAGCGAAGACAGCCGCACAACAGAGGCCGGGCGGCGGCTAATGGACTGGCTGGCTGCCCGACCGGATGCGGCGGCGTCCTTCCTCCATCCCAGATAGGAACGGGTCAATCCACCACCCGATGAGCGTAGAAGTTGTCTTTGCCGTCGAGCCGCATTTTGACCTTACGTATCGGTCGTCGTCACCGTCTTCGGAATCCTCGGATGATGATGCGTTCATGATTCCGTTCACCACGTCGCCCCTGGATACGTACAGAGGCGCTGGCATCGCAAATCCCCGTTGTTTAGTAAGGGAACGCCATTCGTATGGCAGTCGCTCCAAGACACACAAGAAAACGTCGCCGTCGTCTAGCCGAGGGACATCGCGCCGGCACAGCCACTGTGCGGCGACGGTGCGAGTGGGCACGTAATTTTTACGGAACACAGAGTGCTAAATGGATGACACGTACACAGCTGCCGGATACAGAGGCACGCATTACGCAGGCCTATTTTATACGGGAGAAGGTCAATCGTGAGCTCGCAGAGATTACAGCAACAACCGACAATCTACAGATCCGGACACTGCTTCGGAGCTGGGATGCAGCGTCACCACCAACCGCTCTCCTGACAATGATGCTGGCCACGACCACGCCGACCGACATCGCGACCCGCATTGGCGCGCTCAATCGCTGGGGCATCGGTAGTCCGCTCTCTATCTATGTTCAGGGCGACCCGCGCGATCACAGCCGCTGCCGTGTATTTATTGAGGAGGGCAGCCCGCGCATCGGCATCCCTGAATACTGGTTATGGCCAGAGTATCGGCGCCATCGTGCGGAATACGCAACCTACGTGCGGAGACTCGCTACGGGCCTGGGGCTGCCATTGCTCCTGAAAGGACTCCGTGCTGAGCGCGAGTTCGCAGAGATCTATCCGAATGCGTCAAACAGTCGCCCGCCACCAGATATGCTCGACTGGTCAGAGCTGCGTCGTGAGTTCGGGGCGATTGATTGGGAGGCACTGCTTGTGGCTGCTGGCTTTCCCATTGCGATTCTACCGACACTCATGTACAATGTCTCATCTCGCCCATTCCTTCATCACTTACAGCGTCGCATCCACAGATGGAGTCCAGAACGCTGGGCCGGATGGTTTGCCCTAAGTGTCGCACAGTGGTGGGCCGGTTGTTCTCCGCATGGACATCTTCGACGTGCCTGGTTCGCCTACAACCGACAGTTCCTTCAGGGTGCGGTAGCCGACGAAAGCCCTGCAGAGCTGCGTCGGGCGATCGTGCGAGTCCTTTTGCCACACACCCTTGGGCGCTTGTGGGTTGAGCGATTCTGCGACGCGGCACTGCTGCGACCGGTGCGTACGATGGTAGAGCGGGTGCGGGCAGCGGCTATATCGGCAGTAGAGCGGAGCGATTGGATGGCGGCCAGCACCCGGGCGGCAGCGGCACGGAAGCTGCGGGTGATGGACATTGAGATTGGCTGGCCGGAGCCGCTGTCTCTTATGAAACCCGAGGTGGCTGCGACCGATTTGAGTCCCACGGACTTTGCGGGAAATGTAATGGCACTGGCTGCTGCTGCTTCAGCCGATAATATCCGTCTCATTACAGCTCCGCGCCCCGGCGGCTGCCGACATCCGAGTGGCCCCGATGGATGGAATGTCCCAGTGTTTACGGTGAATGCCTTTTACTATCCCGAAGAGAACCGCTTTCTGCTGCCTGCAGCCATCTTGCGTCCGCCATTCTACGACCCTGCTGCGTCGGTTCCGGCCAACTACGGGGCGATCGGCGCCACGATTGGACATGAGCTATGTCATGCTTTCGATGCAGAGGGACGCTCCTATGACCATAGCGGTGACCGACATGACTGGTGGACGGCTGCGGATGACCGCGCCTATCGGCGGCGGGCGGCGCAGGTGGTGAAGCTCTTTGAGAGTCGGCTTTATCGTGGAATGGAAGTGGATGGTCGGCTGACTCTGACGGAAAACATCGCGGATATCGGTGGCTTGGAGTTTGCGCTGGCGGGAGCGGCCGCTGCGTTGGGGCGGGCCTTGACACCGGCAGAGCTGCGGGAGTTCTTCGTGAGCTACGCGGTGTCGTGGCGGGCGAAGGACCGGCGGGCGCGGGCACGGGAGCTGCTGGCGACGGATTTTCACGCACCACCGATGCTGCGGGTAAATCACGTGGTGCGGCAGTTTGACGAGTGGTACGCGGCGTTCGGGGTGGCGGATGACTGCGCGGAGGCGGTGCCACCGGCGCGGCGGATTCGGTTCTTTGGGCCACCAGCGGCGACAGCAAAATAAGAAACAGGACTTATTAATCATCATGCTAATTCATAATAGCTTAGCGTGATGATTTATATCTCAGGTGGGGATGATGTCCAGCCTAGCGGCCGGCCATTTACAGTGCTTTGCTCTGCTAAGCACGCTAATGCCGAATTAAATTCGGCGTTGCCCTGCTGTGTCAGTACAAGGGGTGGGCAGATTAAAAAGTAGCATGTCGCGAATGCGACATGAAATTATCTGGACATGCCTAGTTGGTGATTAGGGATACCCATCCCTAGTCAGTACGGTCGTGCTGCGCCCGACCTTACAAGACCATCAGGTCGGCCAGGCGCCAGTACTCATAGCTCCCATCAGGCAACGGCCGCTTCAGAATATACGGCAGCCGCTTCGCCTCCAGCTCCGCCCGTGCAATCTCATAGACATCCGTGAGGTACTCCGGGACATCAATAAACGGAGCCGCTCCCCGTGCCAGCTGCGACGCCCGCAGCGATAGAATCTTGGTCCGCTCATAAAGCGTCAGAAACGGATAGGTGCTATGCCCCGCGTCCTCTTTGCCTAGCGGTGGATAGGCCTCACGGATCACCAGCTTCTCCAACACACGCTCCTCATAGTCCGGCCAGATCTCAGGATGCTCCTGGAGCAGCGCCTGGCTCTTGATACTCGGCGTTTCGGTCATTCCCAGGGCCGCCGCCGTCTCCAGTGCCGGAGCACCAGTGTCCTCAGCCTCTTCCGGCTCATCGTAGCCCTCGGGTGCCTCTAATTGGTCCAAGGCGGCGTTATATTCATCAAGTGTCTGCTCAGCGTCGGCCATTCTCTCTAATCTCTGTGGGGGCATTGCGATGGGCGACAGTAGTCAAATTTGGCGGGCACCGGTAGGGGAATGCGCAGAACTCACAGCCGACGCGCACGGTCACCAAGGCGGCAGGTGGGCGGCGCAGCTCTTTATGAGATTCCTGCGACGCGCCGCGCCGATTGGCAGGCTGCGCTGTCAAACTCATCACTTTCAACAGTTTTCCCGAATCTATGGGATGTGGGGCGGGGTGGTCGCGAAGCCTCCCCTCAAATAAAAATGGAGGAATATCTAGCGACTCTTGAGCGACAGGATGAGCTGTTTGAGCTCGCATTAGACATTATCAAACAGGGGCTCGGTTCACTGGCAATTAACTCTGCTGCGATTGTGCGGAATGCGGTAGCAATCGATACGCGGCGGTCAGAACTCCTTGAATATCTAAAAGATGCCGAATCGCTCGTAGCATTTCGGGGTTCTCCTTTGCCGAGCACCACCCTGCCACAGCGTTCTGCCGCTGCCACCGCCTCTCAGGAGAATACAAAGTTTGGCATGATATACGGCGACCGCAGCGAAACATTATCGACCTTACTGTTATTTCCTGCCCGTGTCCGTAATGTGTTCCTAGAGGCGCTGGCGAATATTATCGTTTCGCTCGCGGATGACACCATTGCCCTCCTTGATGTTCCGGCCGCAAAACAGATATTCAAGGATCAGCTGGAGTCATACGCACAGGCCTATGCCTACACGATGACGGCCCGACCTCTGCGTGATGGTTTCTATATCAAGCAGACACAGGAAGAGTATGCGACGCTAATGCGCACATTTTGGGCAGACTTTATCACCGAAGTGTTCGCTGTTCGCAACACAGCGCCTCTGACAGCGCTCTTTAAGCCCGGTATAGGTGGAGGCTGCGCCCATTTGATTACTGTGGATGGGGCACGAGCCGGCACCGCCCCCACTTTCGGTTATCTGGCTGCTCACATCTGGCGCGCGCACAAACTCGGTGCGACGACAGAGGTGTTGCTGGGACTGTTCGATACGCCGTGCACACCGGAAACAGATAGAGCGCATGCTGCCCGCCCAAATGCGGAGTTTGATGGAACGGTGGTGCGCGGCGTCACACTAGGCAATCTATTTACCCATATGGAGCCGAAGGTGCTGGAATTCTTGCTTCATCTGTGGTACTTGATAGGAAAAGCAGCAATCAATCGGACCCCTTAGAAGGCGACAACGCCTGCCACGACACCGGGAACGCCCCCTCCATAAGCTCCGACACCGCACCCGCATAGGCCTGAATCTCACGCTGAGCATCAGGCCCGAGCCGCAAGCCGCAGAGCCGCGCGTAGGCCGCCAGCGAACCTGTCTCAATGAATTCGGTATACATAGACTGCGGCAGAACGCAGCGCGCAATCTCAGGCGCCACACCGACCCCCAATAGCTCTTCATAGAAAGCCACTGCCTCTCGCTGGAACTTCTCGATGCGCGCCTGCGACCAGGCCGCCTCTGCAATCGGGTCGGGGCGCGACCCCTGTTTCGCCCGTGGATCCCGCGCCCGCAGATCCTCATTGGCCGGCGTCCAGCACTCGGGGCGGCTGTCTACGTAGCGCCGCGACACCTCATTGCGGGCGAATCCAATCTGATGCCGATACCACTCTCGCGCAACAAAGATCGGCATCTTGATGCGAAAGCGGGCCTGAGGGTGGAAGAACGGAGTGACGTGGTGGTGGTCAGCCAGATACTTGATGAGCTTACCGTCACGTTCGCACATCTCGGCAGACTCCTTCGCAAACGATACCCGCGCGGCATTCACCACAGTCAGATCATCGCCGAACGTGTCAAGCAGCTCCACGAATCCGACACCATCTGGAGCGGTCCAGCGCCGGGGCGACGCCACCGAAACCGGCTCTGCTGGCTTCAATGCTCCCCGCCGCGCCTCAGCCGTCTTTTCATCTACCGTCACTGTTGCGCGGAGCATCCTCTAACTCGACGGAGCCAGCAACGCCTTTAGCCGACAGCACTCGCGAAACAGCGTAGCCGGTTCGCACGCCACCGGCTCAACATCCCCCCGACGCAGAAACTCGTAGATACCCTTGTTGTAGTCGGGGGCACCACCTACCAACGGCACCCCCTCCTCTGTAAATCCATCCAGCATACAGATTCTACCAACATCTCGCGTCCGCACTGTCATCCAGCCTCGTACCGCCCCATAGAGACTCCGCGGTAGATAGCGTTCCAGCGAGAAGAAGCAGTGGATGCTGAATATTAGTTGGGCCAGGTCGCGCCCCGCCTTGCAGCAGAGCTCTCCCATTGGAAAGAAGCTACCTGTCTGGAATGCGGTCACTGGACGATGCGGCGACGCGCAGCCCACGCAGGCGAACCCAAAATCAATCAGTGTCAGCTCGTATCCAGTGCGCATCAGTGCTCCCGCAAACTCCAGCACCACCGGCTCTCCACCGCGTCGCCCCCGAATCATCAGATTATTCACCTTGACATCTCGATGATTGAGTCGCAGCCTCCCCTGGAGCAGCCCCAACACATAGGCCACCTGCGCCAGAATCTCCAGAAATGCTACGCCAACGCCCACCTCTCCCCCCGGCCGCCAGTACTTTTCCGCATAGGCCTGTAGTGTCCGACCGCGCACCCAGCTCATACAGAGCGACATGGAGCGCCATCCTGGCAGCGCGGGGCTGTGATCCCCAAATATCTCATAGGGGCGCGGTACAGACCATGGTGCGGCTGTTCCCTGGACCGCCCGCCAAGCCAGTACGTGAAGCAGCCCCTCTGCCGTATGCGCGTTAATCTCGCCCGGTGTCAATACGGTACGACCACCCGATGGCAGCACCTGCTTTACAATCACCTCTGCCGGCTCCTCTGCTACATCAAACAGTCCGTCGTGACGCTGCCGTGCCACCATTCGCCATGCTTTGAAGATTTTCCCGTAGGCACCCGACTTGTAAGGGCTCGTCCCGATATGCCAACCCACGTAGCATCCATCTCGCAAGAGGCTACGATCCAGAAAACGCCATGGCAGACCGCTCACGGTTCTTTCGGCACTGAGGCGCGGTATATCATGCGCATGCGGAACGATCTCGCAAATATTTGAGAAATTCTCGTGAAGCACCGTGCCAAGTAGCCCGTGCTCTGCAAGACTTCCTGTTATCCTAGCGGAGCCGCCGCTACTGCTAGACATTCCCTCAATCCTCTTCCCCTATTTTCTGTAGAGAGACTAGAGGTGGCTGGGGCTGAATTTGAACCGGATATGCTTACGCGAATAATGGCGCGCTATCCAGGCTTCACGTGGGCCAATGCGGAGTTCATCAATCCTGAGACGCTGAAGCGTGAGGGGTTAGAGGCGGCGGTGCGCGAGGCGTATCGTGACCGAAACCTTGCCTATGCCGTGCGCGCGGCAACCGTGGGGCGGCGTTCATCGGAGCTGCGTCGGGCGCTTGAAGAGGAGCTGCCACGTCCTCCCAAGCCAAATGTAGCCGGTCTGAGTCGCAAGGAGAAGGATAAGGTAATGGATGCCTATTACCAGGGCATCGCAAAGGCTGAACGTCGGGCAGAGCTCTACTGGCGGCGGCAGATCTGGAGGGCTCTTCATCCGGACGCACCTGAGGCGGAGTGGGCTGCCTCTGAAGAGCGCCGGCGGTCGCGCCTGCGGAAGTCCACGGCTAAACGCGGTGGGTCGCGCCAGAGGAAAACGCAACGAAGGCGGCACTAAACTTTTGGTGCCCCTCCCTCCAAACTTGACAGCCCACTTCCTGTAACACCCACTGCCAAATCATCCACCCGCGTCATGTTCGTTTATGGTGTTCCTTGTACTCCCCAAGAGCTGCTGAGCGCCGATATCCCCGAGAATCTGACAGCCGACTATTATGCCGACTGGCAAATTCTTTGTTTCCCTGCTTACACCGCACCAACCACGCTGCGGACTCACAATGGTCATCTGAGCTCTGCTTTCTGGGATGAGGTGCGGCTGATGGTGGAGAGCCCGCGACGGCCCCGTAACGTGGATCGTGAACATCCGTGGCTGACGGAGCTGGAGTCTGCAGTAATCAAATCGTTGGGGCGACAGGCTACTTGGTTCTACGTGCCAGCCGTCGCCGTCGCGCAGTCTTAGAGGCCGACCGACGCGGTCGCCGGTGTGTCTTTTTGGTGCGGCGTCTACGACCACCAGCCTGCGTCTTCTGCCCCTTGGTTGCCGTGATAATGATATTTCTTATCTCTGTTAATACGGGCTCTTCAGGGTCATCCTCCTCAAGTATAAAGTCCGATACAGTATGTTCCTCATTGTTTCGAATATCAGTGCGCGCACCCTTCTCCATTAATTTTTTTACAATTTCAAGATTCCCGTTTTCTGTAGCAATCATTAAAGCTGTATTTCCTGTATGTGCGGATTGAACATTTGGAGAAATACCTATCTCATCAAGCAGATAATCAACGACTGCTTTATTGTTATTGCTAGTAGCTCCAATTAGTAATTCTGCTTTAATATCATTTGAGCTATCTATTAAGCTACGATAACGAGATACAAGAGCTCTCAATCTATCCTGGTCATTGCTACGAATAGCAGTTAACATATCTGGAAGGAGACTCACAGGTACTGTTCCAGTTAGTCTGCTTAGCCATTCTGGAAAAAAAGACATCCTTTACAATATAATTATAAGTTTATTGTTCATAGCATTCGGGGCGGGAGCATTCCTAATCACCCCTCCTTCGGCACCACCGACGCAGCCGTGGCTGTTTTGGCCCCCCGTCGCCGTTCACAGTCCGATAGGTCTCCGCGCTGCATAGCCGCTGTCTTCGCATCAATCGGTCCCAGATATTTCTGCTGCTGCTCCTGAATCGTAGCCCGAATTGCCGCCAGCCGCTGCCGTGCCGACGCCACCTCAGCCTCCTCTGAAATATCCACAAACCCCTCGCGGCAGGGAACCGTTGCGTCGTAGGTGCGCTTAAACTCCGGTCCAGTAAATGCGCGGAGTGTCTCCTCCAGGCGACGCAGCCGATGGTCAATCTCCAGCTGAGCAGTCTCATCGCCGCCACAGACAACCATGTCGGTATCACCCCGTGCCTTCTGCTGGGCCGCCGTGATGAGGCTAGGGTCATCCTGTCCCGCCTTGCCGACATCGTTCTGGATGAACTGGTCCGCCCGCGTTATCAGCTTACAGACATCGACCTCTGCCGCCGATATGTCTGCTAGGAGTTGACTGGTTGGGTCGGACACACCAGCATCTACAAACAGCTCCCGCGGTTGTGTCTGGACACAGAGCAGACAGAGAAGAAGGGTCAACAGCAGCACCGTGCCAGCGCAGGCGGCAAACATCAACCCGAGTTCTTTGTTGGCCGCAGCATCGTCAAATCGCGCCGCAAACATATATCCTGCCACAATCAGACCGGCCAGTGCGAGAATCGCAAACGGCGACAGTCCAAACGCCAGCAGTCCGATGTCGTAGCTGGCCATAGGCATTCCCTTGACGATTGCCGGGGAATTCCGCAGCGTGGCACAGGGAGCAACAATGGCCGCATGCCGATGTCGCACGAACTCCGCCGCTGGACCACCCGAGCCTGATGCAGAGAGCAGCCGAATTCGCAAAGTCCGCGAGGCGGTTGAATGGGGACGCTGTATGGATGGCAGCTGCGTGGCACCAGGAGCTCCACCGGTAGATGCGCACCTGGATGTCTGCCCCGAATGCGGCCTGCGCCCCGATTTCACACCGGGCACCACCCCCAGTGAGCGCGACCGGATTCTGCGGGAGGCCACTGCGTGTGAGCTCTATTATCTCAATCAGCACACCGGTGGGCTCTGTGCGGGGCAGCGCGCGGGGATTCACACGCAACAGAACCCGTCCACGACACCCGCCGATCCGCTCACAGGCAGCCGCTTTACGGCCCACCCTCCACACCGCGTTCATCAGTACCGTACGATGACGCGCCCTCGCGGTATCGAAGAGCTCGCGCGACTCGTTCGCGGGCCCAGCGCGGCGGAGCTGACAGCCAGGCGGCGGCGGACCATAGAGTCATCCCAGCCGCGCCACGCGGAGCATTTCCGTGCGCAGCCTCCGCCACCTGAGAGGCTCCAGTGTACAATCATAGGAGGTACACCGCTGAGCCGCCACGCCCAGCGCTCTAGGGCGGGTGTTCCCACCGCACCGGTCAGCCCCTGCGTGCTCGGCAACCAGCGTGTGGATTATTCTACGGGCACATTCTAGAAGGAGGATGCCCCGTACTCTGCCAGGAAACGCCTGCGCGGCGCGTATGAGCCACTCAGAGTATCTGCGACGGAAGGTGGAGGCAATGCCAAAATTCTATGGGCCCGCGCGGCTGGGCGACGAGAGCCTAAAGACGCAGGTCCGGCGATTCCGCGCATCGGGTGCACCAACGGTCTCCACTGCGCCCGCTCCTCCAGCCACCTGCTGCCGGCACGCGCCATATCCACGCCTTGGAGATGGACAGCAGCAGGTCTGGTCGGTGGATGCCGTGATTGCTCGCGCTGCGCACTGCGCTGTTTGCGGTGAAGCGCCTGCGCCGGCAAATGGATTCTGGGTACCAGCCAGGGATATCTCTTGTTGCGAAACTATACCTGATGTGCCACTCATCAATGGTAATCCTGCAGCGCTAGTAGGACACGGAAAAGGCTGTCTTGGACGCTGCCCATCTCCTACACTGCCCCTCCAGGAGCTCCCGCCCACCTGCTGCTCAACGACGGGGGTACGTCTGGTGAATACTGTCTATGCAACTGGAATCCCTGCGGACTCAATTCCGCCACTTCCCAAGGGCCAGGCCGCATTTTCGGTCTCTCGCACTTGTCAAGCCTGCCCGCCAGTGGTGGCGGACCCGTGTCCTTATATCCCTGGTTAAGCAATCGGCGCAAACTCGGCCGCAAAAGAGGCCTGCGGCTCCATATCATTACGCATGACGCAGCCACCGCAGAGGCCCCGCCCGCCACAGGCACACAGAGAGCCCTGAGGTGTTCCCATGACAGCCGTACAGTCGGCGTCGCTGGAGCACTTGACCGCAAACTTCTCAGCCTTCGGCGCCAGCGCCGCCCGGCAGATCCAGAACTGCATGAGCGCCAGGACCGCGGTCACACCAATAGACAGAACGATTGTCAGAGCCATCATCGTCGTAGGGAAGAGCCGCCGCACTGAGCCCGGAACCATGAACAGCTGAACGAGTGACACGAGCCCAGAGAGTGCCACTAGCGCGGCCACAGCAAAATAATACCAGCAGGCATTGTAGGCCCAAGAGGGGATCTGGGTGACGCGCGCGAGAGCTTCCATGCTTTCTAACGGAGTGGATCAAAATAATGAGGTGGGCACGCTTACGCCACCGTCTTCTTGATCACCTTCTTCGTGCCGGTGCCCGCTCCGGCCTTCACCACCTTTGCCGGAACCACTACTGGCTCCACCACCTGCTCCTCCTCAAAGGTGGCGGCTGCAGGCGAAGGCGCAGGCGCAGGCGCAGGCGTAGCAACAGCCTTCCGTACGGGCGCAGCCGCCGGTGCAACAGCAGCTAGCACACCGCCACCGTCCTCGTCCTCCTCCTCGTCGCCACCCGCATAGGTGTCGTACTCGCCGCCGCCAGCACCGCCCGCAGCAGCCGATCGTGCCACGAACGCACGGATGTCAGGCGCATCTGACCGGAAGGCCGGGCCGCGAATCTGCTCCGGCTGGCTGTCCACGCGCATCTGGACCGCCTTCCAGGTGGTGCCGAACTTGCCACCCGCGAACCAGACACCCGTACACTGCATGATCACCGTGGCCTGTGCCCGCTTCGGTAGCAGCTCCTCTAGCTTCGTATCACCGTCAAACTCCGCTACCGCCTTGCCCGCGCCGCTCGTGCCATCGTAGAACTTAGTCTCAAAGGTCCGTACTAGCGATGTGGAATCCGGCGCCGCTCCCTTCACCAGCCGCTTCCGTAGAGCCAGCTTGAAGGTCGGGGGATAGGGCTTAGGATTGCCATCCTTGTCCCGACTCACCTTCACCACCGGGGTGTAGAAGGCGCGAATCACCTCGCGGCTCGGGTTCGCCATCTTGAACCACTTACCTGCATTCTCCACACCCGCATCAATCATCCGCTCATCAAACGCCTCCAGGAACTCCTGGAGGGCACGCACAGCATCGTTGTCATCTGCCCCGCGCAGGGACAGGTCCACCGAGTACTTGACCGGCGCACCCGGCGTCTTGTCAAACACGTTGACACCGTAAGGGACCGACAGGCTCGGCGCCTCCACCATGATGTTCCGACCCTCATAGCGCAGGTTCACCGACTTGCCACCCGAGTCCAGCACCTTGACGGGGCTGAACTCCAGCTTGCTCACCGCAATCTCGGAAGGAAGATAGATACCGCTAGACATCGTACTGGCCTGGGGTGAGCAGCGGCTACCACCCGTCAACTTTGGGGCCAGGCGACCAAAAGTCGGGGCCGACCCGGCTTCCTATTGAAATAGAGCGCGAAGCTCCCGGTAGAGCGCCTTCTCCGGTGGCGTCTTTAGGCCCCACGGTACCGCCGCCGCCACCCGATTCATGTACGCAATGACAGAAAGAGCCGCACCCGACCGAAGCTGTTGGTCGCGCTGTTCAATCAGCGCAGCAATAGTATCTTCTTCCATACGCTGCGTTCGTGAGCTGGCATATGCCAAGAGCTGTTCCCGTGCTGACCATCCATATTCTGGATTCCATGTTAGACGTGCGAGGAGATAGCCGAGCATAACAAGGTCCATTCTCCAGCTCCGAAACGGCTCATCGGGCTCTGCACCGAACCCCAGATAGTACCAGAAATAGTGCGGGTCATCCATCTTTTCGCGCAGAGGCCCCGTATTGGTGGCCGGATACATGAGGAGCTCAAAGTCGGCCACATAGAATTGGCGCGACGTTCGGTCAAACAAGACATTCTCTGCTTTGATATCCAGATGCGCGAGACCGTGCGTATGATGGAGATCCTCTAGAAACAGCAGCACTGCTTCCCCAATTCGCCGCCAGTTACTCTTGCAGAAAGAATCCATAGTAACATGCCCATCGTATCGTGCCATAGCATACCAGACCCCTTCTTCTGTTGTTCCGAATAGCTGGCTGAAGCTTCTTGGGAATACAACACAGTTCCGTGGAGGCTCACTGACAATTGCGAGTACGTTTTGTAGCTCATCTATATTGTCTAATGGCTCTTCATCAGGTATAGTAAGCTTTATAATCCAGCTGGAATCTACAGTAGTAAATATCTTGTTGCCGCGTTGTTCATATAGTGGTACAGGATCAATCGTATATGGGCCAATGGTTGTCATTACTGTGGAGGGCTGCTATCCTAGAAAGTTTTAGCTAGCTACTACAGAGATGGCCGGTCCCGCAGATAACAGCTTTGCCAACAAAATCAAGCGCCTTCGCTGCCGCACGCTGGCAATCTACCGGCGTAACAACGCAACCGCGCCCGAGCAGGGTCCGGGCGGTGGCGTCACCGATGAGTCCACGCGGCAGGCCCGGCGGCTCGGCCAGCAGACCGAGTGGCGCGCGAACGCCGGCAACACCGTGGTAACGGAGATCCCGCCGTGCTGTACTGCTGTGGGGCCTTCCTAATAGGCCAGCACCGATGGATGTAGCACATTCACCTGGCCGCTTGGCAGAATCCGCGTTATTCCGGGCATGAACATCTCGGCGAGCCACGGATAGGCGACAGCCGTCCGACCGCTAACAATCGCGAGTGCGCCGAGCACATACATGACACCCAGCTGCCTGTCCGACTTCGCAGACGATGCCGACACAAGCAGCCGACAGCTCTCAAGAAGCACCTTCTGTAGCGCCTTTTGCGTCATAACGAGCGCAGTGGTGACCGGCATTGGAAGCACACGACCGGGAGCTGGAACAATACGGGTTCGGTCTGCAGGACTGAGCGTCGCCCGGTGATACCAGATGTCCGCGAGCTCAATGTAGAGCTGCTGGAGCTGGGCACGACTGAGCTCCAGAAACCAGGCGGGATCCGTATAGTAGCCGAGGTCATCAAAGTGGCGGAACACATCGGTCGCGGCAAGACCGAGTGCCTGGGCCTCTGTCTGTGGAACAAGTGCCGTCCAACCCTTGGTGCGTGGGCCGTGGAGGGCGATACGGCGCAGGAAACTGGCGGGGAGGGGTGCCCGGTTGAAAGGATTTGTGGGTGTCTCGCCGGCCTTCTTGGAGTGAGCCAGCAGCGATGTGGCGGACTTGATGTCCATGATGTAGCCTTTTCGGTCGGCGTCTACGAAGCTCACAAAGTCCCGGAGGGGTATCTCCTCCACCGGATCGGAGCTGAAGAAGTCATAGGGATTGTTGGATTCGGCGCGGGCCCACAGGAGCGGCCCGGCGCGACGGGCGAGCCAGCGGCGCCATGCGGTGAAGATGCGACGGGTCGCTACGACAGTAGCAGTAGCTACGACAGTAGCAGTAGCTACGACAGTAGCAGTAGCTACCGACTCCGTTTTGGCTACAGGCACAGGCACAGGCACAGGCACAGGCACATGCGTGATGGTGTCTGGTGATGCTGTCGCTGCCACAGTCGCTACCGCAACCCACCGCACCTGAAGATACTTGTGATGGCCGCACCACTCTCCAAACTTTGCCCGATTTCCACAACGCTCTCCTGGATATTTTGCTCCCCGAATGCTGGAACATTGTGGGAAGGATGCCATTCCTATCTTTGGTCTAGTCATAAAAGTCGCCCGACGACCTAGGCGCCCCCGGCAACTTTGGGGGTCCGGCACCCCAAACTTGACAACCCCGGCGTGCCTCCCTGCCATACCAAGCATTCCCGCGTTCCATGTCCTCCAACGTTTCCTCTGACAACACCAAAATGAGCACCGCCGCCGCCAAGACCACCAAGACGGCCAAGGCCACCAAGGCGACTCCTGTTGAGACTGCTCCTGTGGCTACTCCCGCAGTCGCCCCTGCGGCTGCTGCGCCCGCTAAGACCCCCCGTGCCTCCAAGAAGGCTGAGGCCGCCGCCGCCGCTACGCCCGCGGCCGCCGCGCCCGTGGCGACTCCTGTGCCTGTGGCCGCTGCTGAGCCCGCCGCCGATGTGGCGCCTGCTGAGGACGACGTGGTGGCCCAGCTGAACTCCAACATCGCCTCGCTGGAGGAGCAGATTTCCTCCCTGCAGACCGGTCTGCGTGCGGCGGTTGCCTCCGTGAAGTCCGTCCAGAAGCTGGCGGCGCGCGTGGTGAAGAAGGCCGGCAAGCGCAAGGGCCGCAAGGCGCGCGATGCGAGCAAGCCCTCTGAGTTCGAGAAGCCCAAGCAGGTGACGGATGAGCTGTGCACCTTCCTGGGTGTGGCGAAGGGCACTCTGATCACCCGTGCGGATGTGACCCGCGGTGTGACCAAGTACGCCAAGGACCGCGGCCTGATGAACAAGCAGCAGATCAAACCCGATGCGGCGCTGCGCAAGCTGCTGGGCGTGTCTGAGACGGATGACCTGTCCATCCTGACGCTGCAGAAGTTCCTGAAGCACCACTACATCAAGGCGGCCCCTGCGGCGGTGTAAGAAGCCCTAGCACAATGCTTATTCTTTTAGCGAGGATGGCTGAGTTGGTTAAAGCGTCGGCCTTAAGATCCGATGGAGAAATCCTCGTGGGTTCGAATCCCACTCCTCGCACAGTGAACTCTTAGCTCAGTTGGTAGAGCG
>RGVZ01000651.1 GCA_010029825.1 bacterium
TGACCCGAGATTTTTGCTGAGGTGCCATCCTGGCAAAGACCGCGGTCGACTCCGCGAGAAGTGCCAAGCTTGGCTCATCCATCGTCTCGATTTCTTCACCCAGGACGATGCGCCCCGCCGCGAGGCCAACGTCGTGGCAAACCTTGCGGGCGATTAATGGGTTATCGCCCGTGAGGATCTTGACCGTAACTGCACAGGCTTTGAGCGCCTCAAGCGCCCCGCGAGCGGAGTCTTTTGGGGGATCAAGGAACGCCACAAAGCCCAGCAAGGTCAGGCTATGTTCATCGGCGATACCGAATATTTTGGATTTCTCGGCGCTCGTCTCAAGCCCCAACGTAGATTGAAATCCAGCGGGCTCCTCGCGGATCGCGACCGCGAGCACTCGAAAACCCTCCAGATTCAGCTTGGCAACAAGGTCGAGCACCTGGGCGCGTCGCGGGGGGTCGAGTAACGCGACCTCTTCACCCACCTTGCCATCCACGCAGCAGGCAAGAACCTCGTCGACGGCTCCCTTGCAGATCAACACACGAGACTGTTGATTCCTCTCCAGAACGACCGACATGCGACGTCGCTCAAAGTCAAACGGAATCTCGTCGACCTTCTGCCACGCGTCGATCTGGTGCAGCTTTTTGTGGATCTCGTGGTGTTTGAGCACGGCGACGTCAAGCAGATTGCAAACCCCCGACTGGTAATGACTGTTGAGATAGGCGTACTCAAGAACGAGGTTATCGGCGGAACCGCTCAGGTTGATGTGCCGCTCGACAATCACGCAGTCCTGGGTCAGCGTTCCGGTTTTATCGGTGCACAGGATGTCCATCGCACCCATGTTTTGGACCGCATTCAGACGTTTGACAATGACCTGCTGACGCGACAAGGCCAGTGCTCCCTTGGCCAGATTGACCGTCGTCAACATGGGCAGCATTTCAGGCGTCAAACCCACCGCGACGGCGAGCGCAAAGAGCGCGGCCTCAAACCAATCTCCCTTGGCGAAGCCATTCACCAGAAAAACAAGCGGAACCATCACCGCCATGAATCGGATCATCAGTTTGGTAAAGCGGTCCAGTCCCTGATCGAATGCGGAATGGCGGGTCTGGATCGTTGTTTGGTGCGCGACCTCGCCAAAAAAAGTCGCGGCCCCGGTCCGCACGACGACGGCGCTCCCAATGCCCGACACGACGTAACTCCCCATCAAACAAAGGTTTTGATAGGTGAACCCAATCGGTGTACCGGGGGGCTCAGGTGTCGAGTGCTTTTCGGTGG
>RGVZ01000652.1 GCA_010029825.1 bacterium
GCATTCGCGGAATTCAACGGAGCACAGGTGCGCGACGGAACACTGGCGAGTTGGGTCGGCGCGGGTAATACAGGTTTTGTGCGGAATTGGTACGACCAGAGCGGCAACGGCAGGCACGCAGGTACAAGCAATAGCAGCCTACAGCCTATACTCGTCTCATCTGGCTCCGTCATCACGCTGAATGGCCTGCCGGCGATTGATTGGCCGGCGGAATCTGCAAATAAGTGCTTGTCGGCGACTATCACAATAACCAGCGCATTCTCTACGCTGGCAGTGTTTTCCGCAGTGCGACGGGCTGGAGGCTACATAAAACTCTATAACATCGGTCCAGACTCGGGGACGAGCAACGCCTGCCTTGCCCCAATTACAGGAGCCGCTGCGGAGGACTGGGCAGACTCGCAGGCGGTATTTTTCGGGCGCGGATTCCTATCAGGCCAAGGCCCAAGAATTGTGTCAACAGGGAGCCCAATCACATCATCGTCAACAGCGCAGAATATGCTATTTGCGACCTTGTCTTCTTCTGTCGCTGCAATGCATGTCAACAAAACACAGGTATCATACGCCGCGCAACTAACAGGCAGTGCTACTGCACAGACGGACGCGACGCTTTACGTCGGAAATAACGATGGTGGTTCGCAGCAACACATCGGCAGGATGCAGGAGGTGATAATCTGGGGGTCCGACAAAAGCGGCAGCAGGACGCTGGCGGAGTCAGAAGTTTCAGCGTACTACGGTATATAGCCAGTCATGCCAACAGTCCAAGTAAAACGCGGCCTCGCCGCCGCACTTGCCGCCGTCAACCCGACGCCGCTGGCTGGCGAGATAGTCTGGGTCAGCGACACTAACACGTTGGTCGTCGGCAACGGGTCGTCTGCGTACTCGTCACTGTCAGTGATCAGTGCGACGCCGACATCGCACACGCACGGCAACATCACCAACGCAGGTGCGATCGGATCGACGGCGAACCTGCCGGTTATCACCACCACGTCGGGCGTGTTGACGACGGGAACCTTCGGCACGTCGGCAAACACGTTTTGTGCGGGCAACGATGCCCGCCTGAGTGATGCTCGCACGCCGACTGGTGCCGCAGGCGGTGACCTGACGGGGACCTATCCGAATCCGACGATCGCCGCCGGTGCGATTGTCACTGCCGATCTCGCCAACGACGCCGTAACCTACGCGAAATTACAGAACGTCAGCACCACCGACCGCCTGCTCGGTCGCTCGTCTGCGGGTGCTGGCGACGTGGAGGAGATCACC
>RGVZ01000653.1 GCA_010029825.1 bacterium
CCAGCGCCCGCGCCTCCGCAGGCCATGACCAAGGCAACCCAGAATGGATGGGGAACCAGGATGATCGTGCAGACGAGCGCACCGAACAGCGCGAACAGGATCCCCGACATCCGCAAGTAGCCGCCCCATACCGGAAGTCGTGAGGATTGATTCGCGCCGATCAGGATTCCCAGCCAAAAACACGATTCAAGAAGCCCGAGCAACAACACGCTGCCCCCCAGTGACTCTTTGACAAAAAGAGGCAGGATCAAAAACAGGGGGAACATGAAAATGTTGGCAACGGCAAAGGCCCGGAGCAGGGGCGTCACCTCGGCCGGGAGGCTCTTAGTCTTTTGACTCTTTTGACTCTTTTGATTCTGTGGCTCGATCGGGTCCGTTGGGATTTGCGCGGAGTCGGAACCGGCAGGCTGGGGACCATGACGGAATCTGGCCCGCGAGGTCAACCAGGCCGAAATTCCATAGCTAAGTGCGTTGAGGCCGACTGTGACGGTAAAACCCAGCGTCCCGCTGGCCACGGCGCCGAGTGCCGCGCCGGAGAAAAAGGCGAGGGCCTGCGTCGAGGATTCAAATGCGACCGCGCTTTCAACGTCTTCGCGATCGACCAGTTCAGGCACCGATTTTATCAGGGCAGGATCGACAAACGCCTGGCAGGTGGCGATCAGAATCGACAGTGCGTAGATCCAGGGCAGACTCAAGTTCCCTGACCATGCCAGTCCGAGAACAACCGTCGTCAGCACAGCCCCGCAGACTTCAAATCCGACGAGGATATTTTTGCTGGAATGCCTGCCGAGGGTTTTTCCAATCCATTTGACCAACACGACGGGAGGCAAGCCCATGATGATGAGCAGCACGCCGCTCGCCCACGCGGCCGTATGGTCCCGGGACAAGTTGGACGCACCCGTCGACGTGACGATCCACCAGAGAAGGTTGATGAAATACGCGCGACTCCCCGCCTGACTCAGGACCTGCGCGATCCAGACGAATCGGAAATCCTTGTTGCGGACCAGCAGATTGCGGCTGGCGCTCATTGCAGCCTCCCCGGGAATGCCGGATAATTACAGGACAGGAGTCATCAATTCATGAGTAAGAACGTCGCAGGCAAAAATTCCAATTCTTCCAATGCTACCACCAGCGCCACAACACCGCGCCTGCGACTTGCGACTGTAGAGGACGCAACGGCAATCACCGTTTTGTATCAGCTGATCTACGGTGGCAATTATACCAACCAGCTGATGCGAGATACAGCGCTGCTCAAGTCGT
>RGVZ01000654.1 GCA_010029825.1 bacterium
CAGCGTCCTGAGAGGGCGTGGTCAGATTCAAGACGTCCGATTTCACTCCGTATTCAAAGTAGTAAGTTGTGGAAATTCCATTGGGGTTTACGTCGGCGTTCAGCCTGGCTGAGGTTGTGGTGACGGAAGACACCGCGGTGGTCGTGACTTGCGGCAGAACCACATCAGTGGTGAATGTGGTATCCGGTCCGTAGGTGGTGCCCTGAGAATTTTGCGCCACCGGACGAAAATGATACATTGTGCCGGGGAGCAAGCCGCTCAAAGCGGCGGTGAAAGAAACCGGCGAATTTCCATTACCGATATTTTGAGAAGCGGTGGTTGTACCGTAGGAAGTAGAGGTTCCATATTCAAACACCACGGTGGTGGCAGCCCCGTTGGGCGTGGCTGAGGCGCTGAGCGTGGCCGCGCTCGTCGTCACACCGGAGAATGAGATCGAATTGATAGAGGATTTCGCCAGGGTCGAAGCCACCCCGGTGGTGAAGCGCGACTCAAAGGGAGCGAACATGGCCAGTCCGTTGGTATCCGTCGCCGTGCTCGCCACCTTCACGGCATAAAGCGACGTCCCGGCAAGGCTGAAGGAGGGTGTGTAGGTCACGACCGTGTTGCTGGCGCTCCAAGCGAATGTTCCGGTGGTTGCCGGTGCCGTGGAAAAGGCCTCTTGGGTTGTCGTCGGGTTCATCGCGCGGTCAAAGGTGACGGAAATAGCCGAGACGGTGGAGATGCCCCCGCCATCGTGAGCCGGGGTCACCGCCAGGATGACCGGGTTCAAAATCTTCAGCTGGGATTGGGCCACAAACATTTTATAGGAGTTCGCCGGCATGACAATCGACGGGATGCCGTCGATTCCCGAGGTGACCGTGTAGGTTTCGGACGGATTCAGAATATTGACTAGGATGGTTCCGGCGGGATGGATCGTAGGACGTGGGCCGATGGTTGTGCTGGAGGAGGCCGTGTTCAGCACGACATAAACTTCTTCGCTACCGAGGCGGCGTGCGTAGGCAAAGAGACCCGGACCACTTCCATTCGCCCAAAGATTGTTGTGCGTACCGGTGCAGAGGGAGGGATAAAGACGCCGCAGATTATTGAGCTTGGCCACCAACTTGAAGCGGGGGCTGGTCATGTTGAAGTTGTCGCCATTGGAGGGACCGCCTTCGAATTGGCCGTCGAACATGTCCTCCCGGTTCCACGGATCCGCGCCCCCGTCAAAATCCTGCTCCGTGCCGTAATACAAACTCGGGATCCCCCGAGAGGTGTAGAGA
>RGVZ01000655.1 GCA_010029825.1 bacterium
CGTCGCCGAAGTTCATCGGCAAGAACTACGAGCTGGAGCCCACCACGATGTACATCCGTCGTGAAGCTTACATGCTTGAGTACTTCGCCTATCAGACCTCGGGCGGCTCGTTCGGCCATACCAACGGTCTGGCTCGCGTTGACTTCAAGTGATGCCGTGTAGTAATAACCCTAAAAGGAGCACGTTATGACCAACGTTAAAGAGGCGGCAGAGCAAGCGTATGCCACCATCGTGGCGGAACTTGCCGCGCCGTATTTCTTCGAGAAGCTTGCCGCGCACGGCATCCAGCCGCGTTCGGAGAGCGAGGCCGCAGAGATGTGGTCTGCTGCTTCCAAGCTTCATGTGCTCTACACGGCGGAGCAAGAAAAGGTCGCGGCTGCGCAAGCATCTTCGCTCAACGCTGCTAACAAGCAGCTTGACGAGATGCTTGCGGCCGCGGGCCTTGGCGGCACAAGTGAAAAGGCGGCTGCTTACGGCGACGTAGCGAATGTGGCGGCTGAACAACCGGCGATCGCGTCGGCTGTTCTGACCCTGCAGGCTGCTGCTGCCGCGGCTCTGCAAAGCGCATCCTGAAGAATGGAGTAAATAACAATGGCAGTACCCGGTTTATACACGACAGTTAAAAACATCTCGGGCGCCGCCCGGGTGTTCGGTTTTCTCGGTGCGCACGGCAAGCGGCTCGCCAACAACGAGACCTACACGGTCCCGGGCGACCTCGTCTCGACCGTGGGCAAGGGTGGCCGCGGTGGTCAGCGCCAGTTCAAGGCCCTTGAAAAGGCGCTTGAGCATGGCACGCTGGTCATCACCAAGTCGCCGGCCGTTTACCTCACCGACGAAGACGATGGCAGCATCGATCAGGTGAACCTCAATGACAACGCTCTGGGCACAAAGACCCCGGAAGGTTGGGACTGAGTTTAACCACATCTGACTTCTCTCTAAACGGCTGGCTGCGTAAGCGGCCAGCCGTTTTCATTTATAATGACGGTGTAACACGGAGGCTCACATGGTCGTTATTGCCACGCCCGCAGAACACCCCATCGTGCCGTGTTGCAACGGCAACACGAGCGGCCAGCAGATCACGCCGGTGCCGTGCATCGGTCAGAACGTGATCAGCGCGCCGGTGTCCAGCATCAACGGCCAGCCGCTTTTGACTCGCATGCGGTCGATCACCCTGACGCAGGGTCAGTGCGCGACGATCGAGTGGGTGATGCACGACCGCGACGGCAAGCCTGTAAATCTGTCGGCCTGCATTGCCGCCG
>RGVZ01000656.1 GCA_010029825.1 bacterium
CGCATGGCCCTCGCGGTCCCGAAGGCCCTACTGGTTTGGAGGGTTTGGAGGGTCCGACTGGGCCGACGGGGCAGGAAGGACCGCGCGGACCGCAGGGCGATGTGGGCCCCACGGGACCGACCGGCGTGACCGGCTACACGGGCTATACGGGCACACAGGGTCCCACGGTTTTCTTCTCCACCAACACGGTCGCTCTGCAACCACCCACCACATCGCCCACGGGAGCGTCTTCGTATGACGCTTACTACTACCAATCGTCCGGTGTGGATTGGCAAGTCGGTGGAACGGGAACGCCCGCGCCCAGCCCGAGCGACGCTTATGTGACGGGTGCCGATTTGTGGGGCCTTCCGCTGGGCGTGACGCTGACGCTGCAAGGCGCCAGCATCTTTGTGACGGACGGCGCGAATGCTTTGCAGTACGACAACACGTCATTGACCGTGGAGGTGTGGCTGGGAGAAGTCGGTTCGGACGGCAGTGTTACACTCTTTCCGTCTGCGCCGATTGCAGACTATACTTTCAATGGCTCTAGTTCCACCACTGCGTCGTTTTACCAACAACAACTGTCATTTCCACAATTCTCGTTCGCCAATAACTACATGTTGTTGCTCCGAAGCATCTACACGACGCCAGACACGGGGTATTTCAGCATAGGCGACCCGGCGTTCCAAGTGCAGTTGGTCACGTCCTTCGGGAGTTCCTGAACCACGCGACGCCTATGCACAAGAGGAGGAGAAGCACAGCGATGAAAGCAGTCGTTCCTCCCATCATGTGTCGTCGTTTTTCCGTCACGCGAACGGCGATAGATGGCAACGGCGGTGGGGGAACAGTGCTGGGAAGTCCGTATAGCAAATGATTGTCGAAAATTGTCGTGTCGAGAACAACGGGGTTGCGCCAGGGCCGCTGGATGCGCGTCCAGCGGTAAAAGTCCTCGACAGACCGCTTCGATCCATTGCCGTACAACTCGGACGCATTCGATGCGCCATCTGGTGCATCCATGGCGAGAAGGCGCCGCACCTTTTTCTGCGCCTCCGTCTGGTCAATCGTCCGGTCCGTCCAGTACTTGGGCTCCTTTTCGCGCGTGTAGGCGTGGTAGATGATGTTGCGATTGGGGGTGAAAATGTCGTAGCCGTGCGTAAAGGCACGAATGGTCAAGAGGATCTCCTCGCCAAAGAACAAGTCCTCGAGGTGTGGGTCAAACGGCACTTCGTGTACAAACGAGCCGGGTGTGCACATCATTTGCGCCGACATGAAGATGGAG
>RGVZ01000657.1 GCA_010029825.1 bacterium
TTCCAACAGTACTTCATGATCCCTTCGCGGCACAGGTCGGCAACCTCCTTCGCCTTCTTCTTCTTGAAAGCCTCGGTGATTGGAGGTGAGAATGTATTCCGGCTGAGCTGGTACCAGTCCCACGGCATGTCAGGATTCGCAGCCACAAACTGCCATGTGATGTTAAGATTCCTACTGAGCCAGTACCATTTCCACGGCTTGTCAGGATTCGCAACCACAAACTGCCATGTGATGTTGGGGTTCCTACTGAGCCCGTACCAGTCCCATGGTTTCTCGGGGTTCGCCGCCACAATCTCCCAGGTGATGTTGGGATTCTCACTAAGCCCGCCCCAGTCCCACGGCTTGTCGGGATTCGCCGCCACAATCTCCCAGGTAATGTTGGGATTCTGACTGAGCCCGTACCAGTCCCATGGTTTCTCGGGGTTCGCCGCCACAATCTCCATGGTGATGTTGGGGTTCCTACTGAGCCAGCCCCAGTCCCAGGACTTGTCAGGATTCGCCGCCACAATCTCCCAGGTGATGTTGGGGTTCTGACTGAGCCCGTACCAGTCCCATGGTTTCTCGGGGTTCGCCGCCACAATCTCCCTGGTGATGTTGGGATTCTGACTGAGCCCGCGACAATTCCAAGGTTTCTCGGGATTCGCCGCCACAATCTCCATGGTGATGATGGGATTCGCACTGAGCCAGTACCAGGACCACGACTTGTCAGGATTCGCAGCCACAATCTCCCAGGTGATGTTGGGATTCCTACTGAGCTCGTACCAGTCCCACGGCTTATCAGGATTTGCCGCCACAATCTCCCAGGTGATGTTGGGATTCGCACTGAGCAAGTGCCAGTCCCACGGTTTGTCGGGATTTGCCGCCACAATCCCCCAGGTGATGTTGGGATTCATACTGAGCCAGTCCCACCTCCACGGTTTGTCGGGATTCGCTGCCACAATCTCCCAGGTGATGTTGGGGTTCCTACTGAGCGCAAGCCAGTCCCACGGCTTGTCAGGATTCTCCAGTACGAATTGAAAGAAAGGCATTGTGTCGCTGGTTGGGTGTGTGAACGCAGGTAGGATAAACAGTGTCTTAGTCTGTTTGTCCCACCGGCCGGCCCCCGTCGCCCAGCCGGCCCCGTTCAACTTTTAACGGGCGCAGCCAGCCAGTATCAAAAAGTCTTGTGTGTTGTTTAGTGGTTTTCTGGAAAGCCGTCGCCCCAGCCTCAGACCGCGACTACACAGCTTCATC
>RGVZ01000658.1 GCA_010029825.1 bacterium
AGCCCAGCGCGACTTTGTCAATGGCGCAGACCCAGTCAAGACGTTCGAGCAGGCGTTGAATCGGCGTGATTTCTTTTCATTTAGATATCCCGTGCGGTTAGCGTTGTTTGCGGCGATCGGCGAGGTGTTTTGCGCCGCGTGGTTTAAAGGCGTGCGCGAGGTTTCCGTTGTTGGCGAAGAGTCGCCGGCAGCGGCCGGTATGGCGCGGTTTGCCGCGACGGTTGTAGAGTTCGCAGCGCGCAACGGCACGCCGACGTATAACGTCAACTTCATGGCTGAGCATCTGAAAATGATGAACGATGTCTTGCAGACGCGCCTCAACGTGGTGTATAAGGAGCTGCAAGCTGCTCAAGATAAAGTGCTTGCTTATCAAGCCAAGGAAGCAGCGGCAGCCGAGCAACCACCGCCGCGTACATGGTGGCAACGGTTGATTGCTTGGTCGTCCAAACAGACCGACTACCCGGGACCAAAATAGTTAGGAGTTGCGCGTGCCTAAGTACAGGATGTACAAAGACCCCAAGCAGTTTGGGGGCAAGCTGGAGAAAAAACCGGCAGACGCGATCCGTTTTCTTGGGCTCGACTTGGGCAGCAATTGTGGTGTCGCTGTTTATGATTTCATCCCCGGGAAAAAGATGCTGCAGGAAAAGCTTCAGCTTTTTCAGTGGGATTTGTCGGTGCAGGGATTGGAATCTGGTGCCTCGCGGTTTGTTCGGCTCCGCGCGTTTTTGAATACGGTGGATCCAGACGTCGTCGGCTACGAAGACGTAAAGTACACGCCGCCCCGCGAATTTTTTGTTAACAAGAAATTTGGCATTCCCGCGGTTTTGTCCCGTGTTGCTACTGCTTCTGAAGTGCTTGGCGGCATGAAGGTGACTGTGGCCACGTGGGCCGAGGAAGCCGATCTTATCGCCACTGGTTTTGCTATCAGTACGATTAAGAAGTTTGCTACGGGCAACGGCAAGTCCAGTAAAGAAGACATGATTGCGGCAGCCAATAAATCTCTTGGTGCTGCTTTTGATTCCACTAAGTACAAGTCGACAGGTATCGACAATGTGGTCGACGCGGCGTTCGTTTTGCTGCTGTTAATTCAGACAACAAACGCTGGGTTGTCGCACTCAAAAAAGTGACGCCATGACGCGGCCAGAGACGTTTACGAAAGTCGAGCCCGTCTCGGTCGTCGAGCAAGTTGCCGCGCTGTCGTGCGCTGACGCGTTGCACCAGCGAGAAAAT
>RGVZ01000659.1 GCA_010029825.1 bacterium
TGCGTTTGATGAGTGCTGCCAACTGCTCCGGAACGCCCCTTCTCTCCGCCATGAATGTGACGGGGACGAACCATACGTTCCCGCGATTCTCGAAGAGTCGCGTTTACTACATGTGCGTCGAGGCCATCCGTGTCGCCAACGCCCAAACCGTGACCTTCGCGGCCAGCAACAACGGAAACTCCGTCGACTACTGTAAGAGTGCCATGGTCACGAATGATAATCTGGAGGTCGGAGATTACCTGTGTTCCGGTAATAGAAAGGGGTTCGTCCTGATGCAGAGCAATGGCGTATTCTCGGTGCGGACGAACAACCGGAACACGGTATTGCGTTACGCACCTGGTTCAAGCAGTCCACAGAGAGATGACTACCATTTAGGCAAAAATGAGAACGGACATCTGACGGTCTACAGGCCACGGGTTGGAACCAATCCAGCGGTCAGTCTGTGGAATACGATAAACGCGGGTTCAAACGTACCGAATTTTGGCGTCGCGCCTTACGCTCTCCGGCCCTTCACCGTAAACAATGTGGCGGTGATTCAGGGCGACTGTAATTTTGTCATGTATCCGAATTTTTCCGCAGTCGGTCCCAGCGATGCCCAGTGGAATACGAAGACATTTGTCGGAGGAACCTGTACGAACGGCACTGGCCAGTCGATTCCTTGTGTGTGCCAGTAGTGACAGGTTTCAAGATGAGGTGATCACGGGAGACCCGTCGTCGCCTGGATCGGGCGAACGGGGAGGAGAGGATCCTTCGCCTTCGGCTCAGGATGACGGGGAGGAGACGGGCATCCGTCTCCAACCCGCTGCTCAAATTTATACCGCCACGGTGATGGTATAAAATCAGGCAGTTGCAATCGACGCGAAGACCGTCACTTCGCGATGGACGAATTGCCATGTCCATCCGCCCGGCGACGTGGAGTTGAATCTGGAGATGACGGCGGCAGGCAATAAATCCTTTGCGCCGGGTGTTTTTAAGCTCTGGATTAACACGATTGTTCTGCAAAATGACGAAGGTGGATCGAATCAATTCTATACATGTGACTCCAGTGCGGCGGATTGTGAAGTCGATTTTGCGAGCTCCGAATCGGTAGCTGCATTTGAATCCAAACTCAATGCGATCGAGATCACGGCAGGGAATTACAACAAGCTTTGGATTTTCTGTAATCCGGGTTCGGCTGGATACGTCAAGTATAAAGGTCACGCGACGGTCAATGGAACGACGCAGTACACG
>RGVZ01000660.1 GCA_010029825.1 bacterium
CCGGCCGGTGGGCGGGCCATATAGGTTCCATCTGCGTTGTAGCACTTCGGTGTCGCACCGAACTCATCCTTAGTCATCTGAATAGCCGCGCCCGTTGCGTCATACGCCTGTACCCACCGCCGCTGGTGCGGCCGACCATCGCGCCACTCTACATCTCCCAGAATGAACGGTGCCGCCCCCGGTGTAGCCGGATCCGACATAGCACCATTCACGTCGCCCACGGGGCAGGTCACCTGCTGACAGACAGGATAGCCCGTCGCCGTAACTGCGGCAAGAATCGGCCGCGGGTCCAGCGCATCCCGTGCATTCTCCAGCATACCGGGCGCGAGCCCGCGCAGACCCGGCAGCCCAGCCGAGGCCAACCCCGCCGCCACTCGGTCACCCAGCAGGTCGCCCCGTGTTACTCCATCAAAATACTCTGACATTGTTGCCCCGTTCGCGCAGCGCATTCCCGTGTTCATATAGTAGCGGATACCCATCGGCTGCGGATTCTGCTGGTCAAAGAAGGTGCGCCCGCCGAATGCGATAGTGTCCACATAGAAATTCACACCGGCCACTGAGTCTATAATAGCCGCGAAAGATGGCTCGGACCGCACACCGATGTCACCCGGCAGCGGAATGGCGTCGGCGAATGAATAGCTCGGACCAAAGAACCCGTAATCATCTTGTGCCATCCGCGCTCTCCCCCCTGTCAAAACTTGACAAATTCGCTCCGCACCGGTGCCCCCCGCGGTCCAGCAAGAAGAGACAGAATGGCGGATCTGTGGCCCGCTGTCGCCGCCGTAAAACGCCCTGCTACCACTGCGACTGAAGACTCCTGCTTTACAGAATGGCTCGGGTGTGGGGATGACAACACAGCCACTGCTGCCGCCGCCACCTACACGTGCCCCACCTGTGATGACGCAGATGCTGTAGATGCCAGCGACCCTGCCGAAGTGGTCTGCCGCCGCTGCGGAACTATCGTGGATATTCCCCTGGACCACGGCGCCGAATATCGCTTCTTCAGCAATGATTCTAGTGCAGCTGCCGCAGGCGGTGGAGGAGATCCGAGTCGCTGTTCGTTTCCTGTGAATCATCTGATGCCCGAATCCAGCCTCGGCACAATCATCCAGATCCGCGGAGCCTCCAGCTCTGCCGTTCGCCGCATCCGTCGGTATCATATGTGGAGCATGATGCCGTATCGGGAGCATGCCCTCTGGAAGGTGTTTGAGGTGCTACAGATTCGGGCAT
>RGVZ01000067.1 GCA_010029825.1 bacterium
CACGTGCAGCTGTGCCGCCTCGCCGTAATCAAGAGAAACGATCTTCTCCTTATTCGCGATTCTCCACTGCTGATACCGACCTTCCCCATCCTGCGTGTGACCGAATTCCACATTGCGATAGCTATCCAAATAAAGCTGAACCGCTTTAAACTTGTCAGACCCCGCCTCCGTAAGCTCTTTCGCCGCTTTTTCCAAAAGGCCTTGAGTCAATTTCTCGCTCTTCGCCTCAATTTCTTTTAACTCTGCCGCCGCAGGTGCGTCCCTCAGTTCTCCAGGACAACAACCAGCGCTCTGAAGACGACCTGACCCAGAAGCTGATTGACATCATCAAGACCAACGCGCATCTACAGGGGCTCATCGGCAAGGGTGCGAAGAAGGGCACGATTGATGAGTGGACGCTGCTGCTCCAGTTCCACGTCGCCACGCTGGTAGACAACGACCTGCCGGGTGTCGGTCAGTCGGCACAGCGGTCGGGGCGGCCTCTGAAGTCGCTCACCCAGCGGCTCGGCACGAAGGAGGGGCGCATCCGCAACAACCTCCAGGGCAAGCGCGTGGAGTTCAGCGCCCGCTCCGTGATTACGCCGGACCCGAACATCTCGGTGGAAGAGCTCGGCGTGCCACTGAAGGTCGCCATGAATCTGACATTCCCTGAGCGCGTCACGGGCTTCAACATTGACCGGCTCTACGCGCTGGTCCAGAACGGCCCCGACAAGTACCCGGGTGCGAAGTCCATCGTTCGCACGGCGGGGCGCACCATCAGTCTGAAGCACGTCAACACCAAGACGATTCAGCTGTTTGAGGGCGACGTGGTGAATCGGCATATGCTGGACGGCGACCCTGTGCTGTTCAACCGACAGCCGTCGCTTCACCGCATGTCCATGATGTGCCACAGGGTGCGGGTGCTGCCCTACAGCACCTTCCGGCTGAACGTGAGCGTCACGAAGCCGTACAACGCTGATTAACTTACGACTAAAGTTGACCGGTGCCGCCTCAAAAATCTGTATTATCCGACTAGGAATGGGTAAACAGGGGAGCATCTACAAACTTACGTGCCTTCCAACTGGGAAAAGCTATGTTGGTCAAACTCGTGATACTAAGACAAAAGCAGGGCGCGACTATGCCTATGGTGTCTTGGGTCGTTGGAATGATCACTGTAGCTGTCCATCGGGAACAGCTCTGGGGCTAGCAATAGCTCAATATGGGCCCGAACAGTTCAGTGTTGAAACGCTTGAAGCTAACGTTCCAGAAGAACGCCTTGATGAGCGAGAAGCTCATTGGATAACAGCGTTAGGGACGATGGTACCATCTGGCTACAATAAAATGCGTCATGGTCGTTGCAGACATCGCGATTCTTCTACCCTTGGAGACTTCTACGCACCGCAGACAGTGGGCGTTCGTCTTCGGCAAATCAAAAGGGGTGGGGAACCACATCTTATCTACGCCTATCTTCAAAAGAAGACGGGTGATGAGATTCGTATTGTCTTCGGTCAAGGAAAGGATAGCTCTTATGAGGCTGCTATCGCAGAAGCAAAGAGTTTCCTTGAAGCATTTACAGATGTACCAGTTGAGGCGGACCCACGCATATTGGATACGGATGCTACAGAGTATGATGGAAAGCTAGAACGATTTGACGGTCTTCGCGTTGACCGTATTCGCCTGGCTAAATTTAATACTCTGTGCGCAGTCTACGTAGACAAACAGCGTGTCTGCTTCGGTGGAAAGCGTTCAACATTTGAACAGGCAGTTGCGAAGGCTCTACAGTTTGCTTCTCTCTTACAGATGAGGCATCCAGAGGCAACGCTAATCAATGAAACGTCAAAGTCAGCAACAGGTGGCTGCCTTCCGAGTTGAGGTGAAGACTCGGTTGGGAAAACAGTGTAATCGCCTCCGTATGGTATCCATTATTCGTCCGGATATCAACGATATAACCATCTAGTTTCGTGTGTTTCTCGCAGAGCACACGTAGCAAGACCGTCAAATTCAGGGGAACCCCTAAAGCCAGAAGGTACTGAATCCGCGGAGAAAGACCGTGGAGCCTACACATCCCAGCGTGTAGCAGTAAAAACCCGACTGGATCCCGAGGTAGCAATACCAAGGAATGGGCAATCCTGAGCCAAGCTTCTGCTACCAGTCGGTCGCAGATGAAGGTGCAACGACTTGACGGCGGTCGGTCTCCTGTGTAGAGGGAGGCTTAAGGTAAAGTCTACTCCTGGATGAAAATTCAGGTTTGTGATACATTAGTATCACGGTTTGACGGTGACGAAATGAACATGCATCTGGCACAATCTGTGGAAGCCGCCACGGAGCTTCGCGAGATTGCGGCCGTATCAAAACAGCTAATCAGCCCCCGTTTGAGCAAGCCGCTCATCGGTGTGGTACAGGACACCCTGGTCGGTGTCAATCGCCTCACGCGCCCCACGGAGTTCTTCACGCGGCGCGAATTCATGAACCTGCTGGTTCACAGCCGCCGCTGGGATGGTCGCATCCCGCCCCCCGCCAAGACGGACCCGCTGCCGCTCTGGTCGGGCCAGCAGGTGGTGTCGGCGCTGCTGCCGGCGGTCTATCTCAGTATGGGCAACAAGATGTACGACGAGTCCAAGGGCAAGTCCGACCCGAACTACGTGGTGATTGAGAACGGTACAATCCGCCAGGGGATTCTGGATGGCGACGTGTTTGACAAGGCGCTGATTCACATTCTCTACAATGACTTCAGCCCCGAGATGACGGTAGATTTCCTGGATTCGCTCCAGGCGGTGGTCGCGGCCTATCTCCAGAACGCCGGCTTCTCGGTAGGTCTGAGCGATCTGATTGCCGACGGTGAGACGCTGGACACAATTGCCGGCGACATTGGCGACCTGAAGAAGCGGATTGAGTCGCTCCAGCTCCAGGTACACATGGGTCTCTTTGACAACACGTCGGGTCGCAGCAACCAGGATGAGTTTGAGGGCAAGGTGTTCCAGACGCTGGACAAATCCATCAGCGCGGCGGGCAAGACCGGTCTGCGGTCACTGGCGGCGAACAACCGGATGGTGAACATGGTAAAGTGCGGCTCCAAGGGCTCGGATCTGAACATCGCACAGATGATTGCGCTGCTCGGCCAGCAGTCCATTGAGGGTCGGCGCATCGCCTACGGCTTTCAGGATCGAACGCTGCCACACTTCAAGCGCTACGATGACGGTGCGGCGGCCCGCGGATTTATTGAGAGCTCCTTCGTGAAGGGTCTCAGCCCCGCGGAGTTCTTCTTCCACGCGATGACCGGCCGTGAGGGTCTGATTGATACGGCTGTTAAGACGGCCGACTCCGGTTACATGCAGCGCAAGCTCGTAAAGACGATGGAGGACATGATGACGGCGCACGACGGCTCTGTGCGCGACGCGGGCGGCCTGATTGTCCAGTTCGCCTACGGCGACGACGGCACGAGCGCCACGAAGATTGAGAACCAGCCGATGCCGCTGGCTAAGATGAGCGACTCTGAGATTCGTGCCCGCTTTACGGTACCTGATGCCGCCGCCGACCGGTCGCAGGCCTATCTGGCCGCGCTGCTGAACGACCGCGACATGCTGGTGCGGAATGTCTGGGCTGGGCGCGTGGACAAGGCGGTTCAGTCGGCGGTCCATCTGCCGCGGCTCATCGCCACTGCCATCCAGCAGCTAGGCCTCGCCAAGGGACAGGGCACGCCGGTGCCGGGTGGCCACGTGCTAGAGACCATTGACCGCATCCACGCCCGTACCCGCTCGGACAACGCGCTCTGGGGAGCCCTGCTGCGGTTCTATCTGAACCCGCGGGACCTCCAGGCCGCCGGCTTCACCCGCTCCGCCTTTGACTGGCTCGCGGAGCAGATCATCGTGAAGCACATGCGATCCTGGGTGGTGCCTGGAGAGATGTCGGGTATCATCGCTGCGCAGAGTATTGGTGAGCCGACCACGCAGCTGACACTCAACTCTGTGGACTGGGATACCGAGATTATCATCGCCCGCGACGGGCGCATCTGGACTCCGCAGATTGGCGAGTTCATTGATGACTATATCGCTCGCTGTGAAGAGAAAGAGCCCGAGCGCATTCAGCGCCTTCCTAACAACCAGCTCTATGTCAGTCTGGCCGGCGACGGCCACCACTGGCAGGCGCTCAGCCCCGATGAGGATGGCACGATGAAGTGGACCACGCTGGAGGCCATCACGCGCCACCCCGTCATCAACGCTGATGGAACGAATACGATTCTGGAGGTGGAGCTGGAGAGCGGACGACGGATACGGGCGACGAAGGCGCGGTCGTTCTTGCGGCTGGAGGGGGAGAAGATCCGTCAAGTAAACGGGTCTGACCTCGTCATTGGAGACCAGATTCCAGTTGCCAGTTCTCTGGTAATTCCAGAGGTCGGTGAGATTACGACTATTTCTCTCCGCGAACTGCTATCACCTACCGAATGGCTCTATGGGACAGACGTAGCCGCTGCTCTGGCCACTATGAAGGCAGCCGATGCCGCAGGCAGTAAGGCCCGCCACTGGTTCAGCCACACAAATGGCAAGGAGTTCACCGTTCCATACACGCGCAGCGATGCTTTCCGAGATGCGTTCACAAAGGGGAAGAACATGCACGCAGAGGCCATCCGCCCCGGCAATATCTATCCCAAAAAGCTCTGGACCTCCATCAGTCAGATTCCAGAGACTATCACGCTGGACCGTGCGTTCGGTTTCTTCTGTGGTGCCTATGTTGCAGAGGGTAACAGCAACGCTACGCAGGTGATGATTACCAACAACGACGACACCTATCTAGCACCAATCCGCACCCTGCTAGACAGTTGGGAGGTCGGTCATCACACCGTATCTCTGGAGAAGTACGCGGCCAAGACCGGCATTAAGGGGCGCACGCAGAGTCTCATTATCCACTCTACGCTGCTAGCCGCCGCTATGAAGACATGGTTCGGCCGTGTCAGCACAGAAAAGACTCTACCGGATTGGGTATACCAGGCCCCCGATGAGTTTATCCAAGGCCTGATGGATGGCTATGTGAGTGGAGATGGGTGCGTTACCGCAGATGGAGTCGCAATGTCATTCACAACTGCTTCACCCATCCTCGCAAAGCGACTACCTCCTCTGCTGGCACGCTATGGAGTGTTCTCGACCCTGTCGTCTCTTATGCCAGATATCTCTTCCTTTGCAACTGTACACGAGCACTTTACGCTCCGTATTCCTGCACATTATACGCGAATCTTTGCTATGCAGTTCGAGCTTACAATCGCTAAGAAGCAGGAGCGTCTAGTCAGCGCTATTCTTCGCGAAGCATCTGGAGCAAGAAAGTGGGTTGATTTCAATATGTGTGTGCTGGATCGGGTTGCTTCAATTAAGGAGGTGCCCCCCCAGCGGGAGAGGGTGTACGATGTAACAGTTGAGGGTACGCGCAACTTTACGCTATTAAATTGTATCACATCGGCGGATACCTTCCATCTGTCAGGGGTAGCAGCCAAATCCGGTATGACCCGAGGTGTGCCCCGCCTCAAGGAGCTTTTCCAGGCCACCCAGAACCCCAAGGCCACCTCCCTCACTATCTATCTCCGCCCCGACATCCGTGCGAATAAGGAGGAGGCACGTCGTCTTGGACAGGAGCTGGAGTTCACGATGCTCAAGGATCTAGTCGCTGTTAGTCGCATCTACTACGACCCGCGCGACAGCGCCACGCTGATTGCCGAGGATCGTGAATGGCTATCTTTCTTTGCCGCCTTCGAGACCGACGCTGATGCCGGCTCCGAGACCAACCGAAGCCCATGGGTGCTGCGACTGGAGATGGACCGAGAGAAGATGTTCAATAAGAACATTACGATGGAGGATATCAGCTATGTGCTCCAGAAAGCTGCTCCTGAATCCAAGGTGATTGCCACGGATCATAACGCCTCGCGGATGGTGTTCCGCATCACCTTCGTCCGCCCCGATGACAAGAAGAGCACCGAGTCGCTGGATGACCTGACCGCCATCAAGCAGCTCCAGAACAAGCTACTCACCCAGACATTGATTCGCGGTCTCCCTGGCCTGCGCGCAGTCAGCTTCCGCAAGCTGGATGAGGCAGAGACTCAGTATGAGAAGAATCCGGCCAATGACAACAAGTTCGAGCCGGTCCAGCAGTTCGTCCTGGATACCATCGGAACGAACTTCCTGGATGTGATGATTCACCCGGACGTGGATGGCACGCGCCTCCTGAGTAACCACATTTACGACATCTATGAGAACCTCGGCATCGAGGCGGCACGCCAGGTGCTGTTCCGCGAGGTGTTCAGTCTGTTTGAGCAGGCCGCCCCCGTGAACTACCGACACATCGCGCTGCTGTGCGATGCGATGACGAACCGTGGGCGCCTGATGAGCGCCGACCGCCTGGGCGTAAACAAGAAGGCCAAGATCGGCCCGCTGGCGAAGGCGTCGTTCGAGATGACAGGTGACATCATGTTGCGCGCGGCGCTGTTCGGTGAGATGGACCCTGTGTCTGGCGTTGCTGCTAACATCATGACTGGCCAGCCTATTCGCGGCGGTACAAGCATGACTCAGATTCTGCTAGATGAGATGGCCCTGGTTGCGCTGAACGCATCGGCCCCGCCCCCGCGCCGCACTGTAGAGCGTGCCCCGCAGCTGGTTCAGGAGCAGATTGAGCGGATCCTGGATACACCCGAGCAGCCGGGCTGCCGGCAGGAGGACATCCGTATTCCCGCCGCGCTGCCGCCGATGGACCCCACCGTGCCGACCACAGAGCTGCCGGAGCTGGAGGTGCTACTGGTAGATGAGTAGGCCCAAACGTGACCCATGCGCACACCATATTTTGTCAGTCGCCCCCTAGCCCCAGCTAAACGCAAAAGCCGTCTGCCAGAGTATGGACAACGCCCCCCAATTCTTAGATATACCGCTTCTACCTCTCTCTGGTATAGAGCCGCGTATCATAGTCGGTCCACCTGTGCTGGCCTTTTCGACGCCTCAGCACGATGCGCTGATAGCCCTCAAGAACGAGATTGATAGCGTTGCCCCCATTAACACGTGGGATGATGCTAAGAAGATAACAAATCCCTATGAATATGTGTTTCTGTCTCTCCAAAAGCGGATGCACCGCTCCATCGCCGCCACGCAGCCGCTTAGCCGTTCCTACTTCAAGATGATCGAGCTCTGGGATCTACTAAATCTCCCCACAGGTCGCCCGCTGCGCACGGCCCACACCGCCGAGGGCCCCGGTGGATTCATTGAGGCCACTATGACCCGTGCACCCGGCACCCGCGCTGTCGCCATGACGCTGCGTGCTACAGAGCGTGCGATACCCGGCTGGCGCAAGTCGCAGACGTTCCTAGCCGCACATCCTACCGTCGCAATTACATACGGTGCTGATGGAACGGGCAATCTCTATGAGCTCGCAAACCAGGTTGCCTACCGAGCCGCCGCCACTGCGTACCTGGGTGCCCCCCGCTCTGTCGATCTCTACACAGCTGATGGGGGATTCGACTTCAGCACCGACTACAACGGTCAGGAGAACACTGTTCAACGTCTGCTGGCAGCCGAAGCGCTAGCCGGTCTCAACGTGCTTCGCCCCGGTGGCACTATGGTGATCAAGGTGTTTGACACGAAGCAGGTGGCCACACTTGAACTGCTCTGGACGCTGGGTTTCTGCTTCGAACGCGCGGCGTTCATCAAGCCCCACAGCAGTCGCCCCGCAAACTCGGAGCGCTACTGGGTAGGTATCAATCTGATAGAGGCACCTCCGGATTGGGTCACACATCTGCTAACAGAGCTCACTGATACGAACGCGCCTCATGGTTGGACTTCTCTCTACACAGCACGCCCCTGGACTGCCGGTTGGCTGGCCGGTGTTCAATGCTTTCAGGAGAAGATTGAGGCCCAGCAGTTCGCAAACATTCAGATGACACTGAATATCATACGAACACCCTCCCGCCCTGCTATTTCTTCTCTGCTGCTGCTCAACGTCTGCCAGAGCCGGGCTTGGTGCCGCGCGCACCGGATCCCCGAGAACCCGTCGCTCCACGACCTGACGGACGAGCAGGTGATGCTCCTGAACCTGGAAGAGGCACTTGCTCCATTCCAAGCCGGGGTCGCACGTACGAGTTTACCAACACTGTTCCGACCGCCACCGACGCCTCATGCGCAGACCGCCCGCCCGACTCCACTGCCTCCAGCTGCGCCAGCATGGCGGTCAGCATTGCCTCCGAGCATTCGGGATCCAGGAGCATCGCGAACAGGCGCGGGTACTCCTCTGCCCAGTGCGCGAGCTCTACCTGTATCTCATGGGGCGCCGCGCCCCGTGCCTGAGCCGCCCGCACCTCGGAGATCATCTGGCGGATCCCAATGGAGCGACGGCTCGAGCGAATAGAGGCATCGATGGCAGCCTGCTCCTCTGCGGTGGGCCCCTTGTCGGCGATTTTGCGCAGAATTGAATCCATCCTAGCCGTCGGCCGCGGAATTCTTTTAGGCGCGCCCATCGCAGGAATGTCAAACAGTCCAGCCGCACACGCAGCCACCGCCTGGCACACCGACCAGCGCGCCCGCCTCACCACCATCCGCCCTAGCCGCCCTCAGATGCCGGCAGATCATCGCTGTGCGCCAGGCGGCTGTGCGGAGCCACCACCGCCTCTGCCGGCTGGTGTAGAGGGGTTTTCGGTCACTCCTTCGTCAATACTTATTGGATTAGCAGCAGCAGCAGTCATCGGCCTCGGCCTCTTTGTAATCTTAGCGGTGCGTAAAAGGGTCAAAATAATTACCCAAGATTAACAATAAATGGCAGCTACTCAGGATCCCGTAACGCTCGCCCGTCTTCATTTTGATACCGCTATGGCGCTCGTGGGTGCGCAGCAGGTGGGGGTGTGGCTTGCTGGAGTCCCCGCAAAAGCAGCTGCTCCTGTACCCGCCCCCTCCTCTGGTCGTGGCCGCAAGCCGGGTGTCGTGGCGGTCGCCGATGAGCGTTGTACCTGGACGCTGACCGATGGTACACAGTGTAAGAATCGCCATCTGACCGACAGCACCTACTGCCGGATCCATTTGAAGCAGGTTCACCTAGTGGATGACAGCGCGATGGCCTGAGCGCCGACTCCGACTCCGATAAGGCTTCAGCACCTTACGATAACGCCGATGCCTCTGAGTCTGCCGTCGCCGCTGCCGCTGCCGCCGCCCACCACCCATACCAAAATATCCACCTGGTCTTGAAGTTTCAATAATTTCTTGTATCTGCTCACTTTCACCGGTAACTCCAGGTATTGACGTAATCCCCTTTCCAGCTAGCTTAACACCAGTATTACCACCATAACCACCTTGCGGGACTACAGTGCTGTATGGCAAGTCTGACATTTTCTAATCTCCAGCACGAATTATTCCGGCACCAGCCGAATCTTCTTGCCCTGGGATACAGCCCAGCGCCGCAGCTTTGCCAGATTCGCATCACACGAATGTGTCGTATCCAGCCGATTCTGCCGCATAAACTCCCGCAGCCGCGCATCCAGCTTGGAGTCTCGCCCTGTCCCCTTGCGATATTGGATCTCAATCGTATTGAGCTCGGATATCTCACGCTCTGCGCTCTCCACAGTTGCCGGCGCTCCCCTCCAGGCGATCGGTGTTCGCGTACCGATAGCCCAGCGTGCCCGCAGCTCCGGCGCTATCAGCTCCTCTAGTGTAGCTGGACGGGTCCAGACAACTCCCGCTTCACAGTCGCGCGGCCGATGCCCGTAGCAACCGCATTGAGAGCACCAGGCCGACGCACGCACGGGGCAGTCATCGTGCACCCGAACCACCCCCAACCAATCACGACAGGTTTCGCAACAGGCAGTCATCTGCCGTGTAGCCTAGCTGCGCAACCGCAGATCGCCACACGCCCACCATTCAAATTTTTACGGCCCGCACAATCCACTCACAGTTCCCCACAGACACGTCGCTCTCTCCACACCACAGCCGACACCACACCCGTATCCAATCGTGATGCGACACCACCAGCACTCGCCCACCCGGATGGCGCACCAGCAGCTCCTCTGTAAAGCTCCGCACCCGCGCTTCAAACGCCGCATATCCGTCACTACTATCACCGACACTAATACCCTCTGATGCCACATCCCACGGATTCACAGCAGCCACGCCTGTCAGCAACCAGCGCGCTGGAGTATCTATCTCCTGCCGCTCAGCCCGCCGATTACAGATGGCCACCCCCTGTGGCTCCATCAGGCGGTCATCCAGCACAACTGGTATCCGTTCGGCACCTGGTACACCGAACCGCAGTGTCTGACGACATCGGCGCAATGGAGAGCAATATACAGCATCGCAGCCAGCGATAAGTGAGGAATCACGAACGTTGTACGCCTGCTGGATCCCTTCATGCGTAAGCGCCGCGTCAGCGTGTGCCGGGTCGCAATAGGCCTCCGGCCCAATATTGTGTGTGGCCCGACCGTGGCGCAGCAGAACAAATGTAGTGGTAGGCATCTCTCTCTGTTAACGGCGCACGGTCTAAGCAGAAGCGACCGACTGTACTACCAAGATGGAGGCATCTACAATCTTACTATGCGCATGGGCGACGAGTGCTATTCTGGTTGGCTTTAACGCATGGGATCTTCTTTGTCGGCGCCCACCGCCCTCCACTGCCGACCCAAACGAAGCCGGTGAGCTGTGGGTTCACGTAGGTACATACCGATATCCATACACCAGACGCAGCGGCTACGATAAGCTGTCTCCTCTCTATTATAATCCTAACCCCGACGCGGCTAAACGGTGGGCTTACCCGGATGCCAACAATCGCCCTATCTATCCATCGGACGCGGCGGTTCGTCGTCGGGGCGTTGGACACAACGGGGCTCCGCTGCCTCTATTAGAGAAGGAGGCGCATCAATGAAGTTAGCATTCGCCCTCCTTGTTATTGTCTGGTGGATATCGGTCTGGGGGCTTGCAGATCTGCTGATGGAGGGCTGGAGCCGCGAACAAAAGTTCTGGAGCTACGTGGGTGGCATCGTACTGGTTGGCGCTACGGTTGCGCTCTTCCCGCATCTGGTGGACCGCCTATAAACTTGAGCCTGTCGGCCCGCGCCTTTGCCAGGCGCAATAAGATGTCTGCCACCGCCACCGCTACCTTCTATAAACTATCTGTCAACGGGATTGTCTATCTGGTGGACCCCGCCACCGCCAAAGCCTACACCTATGATCTGACCAACCCGCTTGAGATTGGTCAGATTATCTGGACTGACCCCGCTGCGCCGCCCCAGATTGAGCTCTGCGCCGACTGGGCCGCAAAATTGACCGCCGCCCGGGCCTCTATTACCGCAGCAGCAACGGCATAATGAGTGCCCCTGTTATCCACGAATACGACGCCTGGCGCGCAGCTCTGATGGAGCATCGTCGCGCTCTATTTGAACGCCTGGTCGCCGCTTTTCCCGAAGAGCTCCGCAATCGCCGCAGCCATGTAGAGCAGCTCCGCATTCAGATTTCTGGCCCCCGCATCGGAGCGGCAACTAAGGGAGCTCAGAGCAGCTAACAGACTGCATCTGTGCAATAGCCGATGACTGCGGACCGCGACAGTTTTGGGTCGTACGATTCCCCGCCAGAATCCGCGCCTTTTTGTATCGCACGTAGTCCGCCCCCGAGGCAAACACCGGTCGCACACCAGCCGCCACCGCTGCAAAAAAGAGAGTTGCCTCTCCGCGTGTTGCGACCAGCTGTCCGCCACTCAGCTGCGTAGTCTCAGAGGGTAGCACTGTATAGCCGCTGGAGCAGTCACACATCTCTTACAGTAAAGAGGATAAAATTTAGCCATTCAATCAGACTACAGCCATGAACCGAGTCATCATCCAGGTCTCTTTCAAACCCTCACGCAGTCGCGCATCGTGCCATTTGCGCCGCTCCCGCCATCCCCGCCAGATTCGCTGGAGCGCCGTCGCCCCCGCTGCGATTTCGGTCGGCACTTCATCCGTCTCATCTGCCGGGTCCCAGACGATGTCGGGCGCAGTTGGAATCGCATAGCACTCCCACTGTCCACCCTCAGCCCGCCGCCAGTTCAGACGTACATTCTCTTCCATATCCGCAAAGTCTGCGCCCAGATCCTCTTCCTCTTCCTCTTCCTCTTCATCTTCATCCACCTCATCCTCATCCATCTCATCCTCATCCACCTCCTCCTCTTCCTCCTCCTCTCCATCTACCTGATCTTCGGGCCACACCGGCACGTTGTCGAACCGCCCTGCCTGCCGCCGACAGCACGGACAGGTCGGCGTCCCCTCCTGCTCCTGGAACCAGTTCACCACACACAGCATGTGGAAACGATGGCCGCAACCCAGCACCGAATGCCCCGTCTCCGCCGTCATCTCCTCGAAGCAGATGCTACAGTCGCAGTCGCCGGCGGCCATCTTGATGCGGTCGTGGCAATCAGATGGCGTCCAATGCGCAGGGGTGGCCGGCGCCACGCACCGTTCAACTTTTTAGCCGCCGCCGCCCGCTCATCGTCATCATCCTCTCCGCCCTGGGGGCGTCCTCCAGGTGGCCGAAAGAACCCCTCTTGACGCAGCGGCGCCACCAGCTCAGTACAACGCCGCGCCGAATCCCCATCGCGCTCCCCACACACACCACATGGACACGCACCCTGCATTTTTTCCTGTTAACATATTATTTGGCCCACCATAAATAGCCGCGCACACATCAGATGTCTCACGCGCTGCCGCTACTACCAATCCAACTCACCGCCACGCAGGCATTCGTGCTTGGCCTCATACATCAGCTGGACGCGTCGCTCAACACACTTCCACCAGGCATGGACGATGAATCGCTGCATCCTGCGAATTTTCCGGATCTCTTTCATTTCTACATCAAAGGAGGTGCCGCCGCCGCAATACATCTTCATCACGACAAGGAGTTCCCTTTTCCAGATATTAATGACATAGATGTTGAAGTAGCCCTTGAACCTGATCTTTCTGAAGACCTTCAAAAAGGTCTGCTCTCCGCACTGATTCGCGAAATCACAGGCACACTAATAGACCTGCTCTCTAGTCCCGCCGCACGCGACTGTGAGACCGAATGGCGACTATATCGTCTGCCGTATAGAGGTCGCACGAGCGGCCCCATCCGAATACACGACACCGGCTACACCTCGTGGAACCTGGCCGGCAACGCCACCTTCACTGAGCTGTTTGCCGACCTGTCTTTTCGTGCTCTCCGCCTCACCGAGTCACCCTTTCGTCTCCAGGTGTTCCCCAATCTCTTTTGGAAGAGCCAGCCGCTGAACTTGGCCATTGTTCGTGTATCTCCGAATATAGAGGGCCCGGCCGGCACCAGTCTGCTAGACATCGTTCTCACAAAGCCTTCACTTGAGGACACTGAGCACAATGCGCATCTCCGTTGGATGTGGGAATCAGTCAAGCCGCAGCGTCTCACATTCAGCGGAGAGCTGGGGCGACGTGTTCCATCGCTGCCTATTGCGGACCCGCTGTCAATCGTTCTGGACCAGCGACTGGCGGCGAATCTGAACACGCGCCCCGAAAAGGTAGCGCGGCGGCGTGCGCGGGCGAATGCGCTCTTTCCTGCTGCTGCCGCGGCGAATGCGGGGCGGTTGGCCGAGCTGCGGGCGTCATCACATCGGTTCAAAACGGGCAAGCGGCCGGCGAATATGCTGGGTGGTGGTCGGCAGCGCCGCCGGCGGCAGACCGTACGGCGTCTGCGTGTACCTTCAAACTAAATATCCAGACCTCTTTCTACAGCAATGAACACCGATATCAAGGCGCTCCCATATAGCGCAACATCAGTCTCCGTGCTAGCCCGATTCATATTCATGTTCTTGCTCTACAAAAATAAGAGTACAAACAGTCTTTCACTGACTTTTTGTATCCTTAATGTCTTGTCATCATCAATGTGGATCTACTACAGCTACCAGATGAACGACACTCCAATGATTGTTCGCAGCGGCACAGAGCTAGTACTACTGGTGTCATCCGCCGTTTACATTATCATCAACAAGTTGAAACATCCACAGGTGCCTGCGCATCAGGACTCTTTGACCAACATCGTGACACCGATGAGGGCGACGGATTTTGCTAGAACTCCTCCGCGGACTACGGCCGCGTGTGAGTAATGATACGCTGCGCGCATCAGAACTCCTCATCCAGCGCAAAGGTCATTTTCGCTGCATCCGCTCCCACTCCCGCCAGCGCATAGTTCGTCACCCGCTTCTCAAAGAAGTTGTCCTTGCCCTCCAACGCAATCCGCTCCATCCAGGGGAATGGATTCGCAGTTCCCCACAACTTCTCGTAGCCCAGCGACACCAGCAGCCGATCCGCCACAAACTGGATGTATTCTGCCATCCGCGGTGCCGACATGCCGATGAGCGAGCAGGGCAGCGCCTCCGTGATGAACTCCTTCTCAATCTTCACCGCCTCCCGAATCAGCTTGTGCGCCTTGGTCTTCGGCAGCCGGTGCTTACACTTGGAGTACAGCAGACACGCAAAGTCAGTGTGGAGCCCCTCATCACGCGCGATGAACTCGTTGGAGGCGGTCAGACCGGGCATAACGCCGCGCTGCTTGAGCCAGAAGACAGCGCAGAACGCCCCACTGAAGAAGATACCCTCTACCGCCGCAAACGCCATCAGACGTGTCGGAAAATCCGCTTCGTCCGAGGTCATCCATTGACAGGCCCAATCTGCCTTCTTCTGAATACATGGAATCGTCTGAATTGACCGTAGAATCTCTGTCTTCTCTGCACGGTCCTCGATGTAGGTATCAATCAGCAGTGAATACATCTCGGAGTGGATCGATTCGAGCATCATCTGCACAGCGTAGAACTGCCTCGCCTCGGGCACCTGAATCTCCGTGCTGAAGCGCGCGGCCAGATTCTCCATCACGATGCCGTCTGATCCCGCGAAGAAGCCGAGCACCCGTTTGATGAAATGCTGCTCATCACGGTTCAGTGCCGCCCAGTGCGCGGCATCCTTTGACAGGTCCACCTCCTCGGGTCGCCAGAACACCGACACGTGCTCCTTGTATTTCCGCCACATGTCGTCGTGTACAATCGGAAAAATAACAAATCTGTGCGGATTGGCAAGCAGGAGGGGTTCCTCTGCCTCCCGTTTCTTCCGCTTTGCGACAGCCGCGTCGTGAATCGCCGCTGCGTCAATAGGGTTTACGACAGTATCAACAGTGTCAGAGCCCGCGGACATCGGATACTTGTACCGGAGATTTTCAGCCATCTTAGACCGCTGCCTCCGTTCACCCAAACACGCAGCCACCGGTCAAGTTTATGACGGCTTTCCTTCAGCAACTGCCAAATTTGACCTGCGCCCGGGCTACCACCGCAGCCTTCGCCTACGGATAATGACATCCCTACAACTTAACGCAGAGCAGGCCGCCGCACTAGAAGCGGTAAAACGCGGCCGCAATATCTTCTTGACCGGAGCCGGGGGCACTGGCAAGAGCCACACCATCCGCGCCATAACGGATTGGGCCGCCGCTGCGGGCATTCACTATGCGCTCACGGCACTCACTGGCTGCGCCGCTCTTCTCCTCGGCCCCGGCGCCAAGACGCTCCACAGCTGGGCCGGTGTCGGCCTCGCCCGTGAGCCGCCCCACGCACTCGCAGAGGCTGTGCGCCGCAACAAACGGGCCCAGCGCCGCTGGCTGGACACTCAACTGCTCATTGTGGATGAGGTCTCTATGATGAGTCCCGACCTGCTGGAGAAGCTGGACGCCGTCGCCCGCCGCGTCCGCCGTCGCGCCGAGTCTCCATTCGGTGGGCTCCAAGTGCTATTTGCCGGCGACTTCTGTCAGCTGCCGCCGGTGGTACGGGGGGCTATGGGTGTCAGTGGAGAGACGGCCGCGGTCCCCTCACCACCCCAACCCCGTTTCTGCTTCGAGCTACCGCTGTGGCGCGAGCTGATTACCGACATCATCTATCTCCGCAAGATTGAGCGACAGCGCGATCCGGTCTTCCAGCAGCTGCTGACAGAGGCCCGCATAGGTGCCCTCAGCGCTGAGTCCGTCACTCGGCTGGAGAGCCGGATGGGTCTACCATGGCAAGAGGCCGAGATTCGTCCGACACTGCTGTTCGCCCGCAACGCCGAAGTGGACCGCGTCAATCAGCGCAATATGGAGGCGCTGACCGGTGAACGCCGTATATACGATGCACAGACCGTGCTGATGGAGAAGACTGGACGACGTTCTGGAGCCCCAACGACCCCAGCAACCCTCCCCATCAGCCCCGATGATCCCGACGTGGCCGCCGCCTTAGAGCGCCTAGACAGCGATGCCCCCTACGACCCAACTCTGACACTGGTGGTCGGCGCCCAAGTGATGCTGCTTGTCAACATGGACCAGACACGCGGTCTCGTCAACGGCAGTCGCGGCGTGCTCCAGGGCTACACCGCTGGTGGCCTCCCCATCGTGCGATTTCTGAGCTGCGCCGAGCCGGTGGTGGTGGACCGTGCGGCCTGGTGGCTCTCCGACTACGATGGCATCGGCCGCAGTCAGATTCCGCTGCGCATTGCGTACGCCATCACGGTCCATCGCGCGCAGGGTGCCACGCTGGACTCCGCGCTCATCGACATCGGCAGCAGCACATTTGAATACGGACAGGCCTACGTCGCTCTCAGTCGGGTGCGCAGTCTGGAGGGGCTCTATGTCTGGAAGCTGGACCCGCGCAAGGTGGCCTGCCATCCGACCGTTGTGGAGTTCTATGAGGCGCTCCGGCCAACGGCACCTACAGACCCTACTCTGCCCACTGCTCCCGATCCGGGTCCAGATCTCGATGACCCGGCAGCACCGCCGGCTGCGCCTATCCCCACGGCCACTCTGCCCGCCCCCTGGCGCGCCATCGTGGAGGCACACTTTGCGACTCCGGCAGGCACCCGACTCCTGACAGCCTACAGCGCCCGCGCCGCTGCCGCACCCGTCGCCCCCGCCCCCGACGAGATATTTGCCGCTCTCCACGCCTGCCCGGATCCCGCCGCTGTTCGCGTTGTCATCCTTGGACAGGACCCCTATCCGACTCCCGGCCACGCCCACGGGCTGGCGTTCAGTGTCCGTCCGGCAGTCACCCGGCTCCCGCCAACCCTCAAAAACATCTTTAAGGAGCTTACCATGGACCTGGGCGCTACCTCAGAGCCTCCCGATGGCTGTCTAGCACGATGGGCAGCGCAGGGGGTGCTGCTCTTGAACACCACTCTGACTGTCACCTGTGGCGCACCACTGAGCCACGCTGGCATCGGCTGGGAGGAGCTGACCACACAACTCCTCTCTGCCGTCTTGCGCGCCGCACCGCACGTGGTTATCCTGGCTTGGGGCCGCCACGCCCAGGACCGACTCCGTGGCGTCGCAACCGACCGACACACCGTCCTGGCAGCCCCGCATCCGAGCCCTCTGTCGGCTCACACCGGTTTCTACGGATCGCGTCCGTTCAGCCGCGCGAACGAGGCGCTCACAGCGCACGGGCAGCTGCCAATCCGATGGCTAGCGGTGACGACAACGACGGACGGTGCTACGTAGCCGATAGCAGTTCTTATAGGGCCGACAGGAGGCGCGCTGTGTGAAGCCCATACGCCGGCAGGCGGTGCGACGGCAGTAGCTGCGGGACATCCGGCGCGGAAATTGCCAGCGCCTATGCTCTGTCATTATTCTATTTTAGAACCAAGAGATTAGAGGAATGGCTGCACCGAGTCCAGAATTAGATGAAAGAGAGCGTCTGTTTCAGTATATATTTATCAAGTTTGATAGCCTGATACCCGAGCTGGCTGACCACATCGCCTACCCCCGCTATGGTATGCTATACGGAAAAGTCGCCGACGATGCTGCGCTAAAAGAATGTATATCTGGATTCGGAGGTAAGCTGTTGGCTCTACTAAATAAGCGCAAGGAGATAGCGGCGAATCCGGCAACAGCAGCAGGGGCCGACGCGCTCATTGCGAAGCTAGAGGGCCTGGAAATTCCCCCCATCGGGTATATCCGAACTAAAAGCGACTATGTATCAGCGATTCGGGAGACGCTGACCGGCGTGTTCAAGAGCGGCATGTTGTCAACATTATCTAGCAAGGCCGCAGGAAAGTCACCATACGATACAGAAGACGACTGTAAGACGCTCAGTAGATTGATTGCGTTTTCTAGTAATACTACGAAAACCGCCCCTGGCACATATGGAATCAATGCGCTGGTGTTAGCGTGCTACAACTATGAATACAACAAGCCGGTCTCGGATGCTTCGCTGAAAGCAACAATAGATGAGATTACCGGCACGGACACATTGGGGATGAAATATGCGAAAGAACTGGAGACGCGACTTGCGGCTCTGCAGGGAGCTCCGAGCTCTGGGATGAAGACAGGTGGCCGTCGCCGTCACCGCCATCGTCGTGCCACTCACAAACGCCACAGCCGGAGCAATCGCCGGAGCAACCGACAGACTAAACTCCGCCGCCGTAAGTAAGTGAATGAGCTGCCCTCCCGGCACAATTTTGAACCCACGAACTCTGCGATGTGTGAAAGTCACCGGTCGCAGAGCCCAACAGCTGGTGCGTGCTGGTAATATCGGAGAAGCCAATGT
>RGVZ01000661.1 GCA_010029825.1 bacterium
TCGGTCAGCCACTGGATTTTGTGGGGCAGAATTTTTAGACCAGGAAATCTTGATTCTGCGCTTTCTGTCATCAAGTCACGCACCGTTTGACCATCGATGCCTTTGCTGGAAGCGATCCACCGGATCGCTTCCCTGTCATGACAATCGAGGCTAAAAACAATCTCAAGGCGGTCCCCGTTCCAGCATTGAATTCGAAAGCCATCCGAGCACCACCGAAGATTGCTTTTCAAAGTTACGATTTTCCCGTCGTGGGTCCTTGTCGGCCGGGCCGTATAGCGCTCCAAAGAAAGATTATTTTCGCGCATGATCCGCTGAATTCGCTTCGCGTTGACCCGATGTTTTCCCTGACTTTCCAGCTGTCTTCCGATGAGCCCCGTGACACGGCGATAGCCGTACGTGGGACGCCACGCCAATATGTCGCGAATCATCGGCAGAATCCATTCATCGTCGCTTCGCGACAGACGCTGGCGCGTCCTCTTCAGTGTTACAGATGGTCCTTCGAGGCGTTCATAGATGTTGGATCGCGATACATCGAGGCTGCGGGATATCGTCGTCATTCGAAATCCTCCACGCCTCGCAAGGGCTGCCGCGATATCAGTTTTTTTTCGCGACCGATGCGAATGGCTTCCTTGAGGCATTCGACCTCCTCGGTTTTCTGTCCGAGAAGCCGCTCGAGCCTCTTGATCCGGTCGTGGGCCTTTTTCAATTCGCTTTCGGCTACGACCCGTTCTTCGCTGCCGACGCCCTCGAGTGCCCCGTCTTCCATCCGTCGCCTCCAGTAAAAAAGCTGGCTGGGTGGTATACCATGCTTTCGAGCCACTGCGGAGACGGACATTCCAGGCACGTAAGTCTCATCAACTACGGCCTTTTTCTCGGCCAGCGCCGTCGCCGTTCCACCCCGGTTATCACCTCGACTCGTGGGGCATTGTTCCTAGTCATATCCATAGTCTTATTCCTAGTCGTTAAGGCTCAACTAGGATGTCCGGTACTTAAGGGGTGCACTACAGGTCTGTCTCTTAGGCGAAAACGTCGTAAAAAGCGTTTTCGCAGCGAAACTCGCAGCATCCTGCCGGCGCCAGAGCGGCGGAATCAATACTGGGCGATGGACTTTGTTTCCGATCAACTGGTCAGCGGAATTCGCTTCCGCAGTTTGACGATTGTCGACGTCCTGACAAAGGAATGTCCGGAGATTGAAGTGGCCCGGTCTCTTCCTGGTCAAAGAGTGGTCAG
>RGVZ01000662.1 GCA_010029825.1 bacterium
GCGTATCATGGGAAGGGAACCCAACCACCGGGTGCGGGCGGCCATGAAGGCCACCGGCAAATCCCGTGCTCAGACCTACCGCGACCTGGCGGCCGGATCCGGCCCGCAGGCCAAGCCGTTGATTAAGGCCAAGGGTGGTGGGCTGGACGTGGAGATCCAGCGGCTTGAGGATCTGGCGGCGAGCCTTGGGGAAAGCGCAAAGGACGACACAAGGGAGGATCGATCTGAGTTAATCAGTAACTACACAAAGCTGGTCGAGGCGTTACGCAGAATGAAGGGCGATCGCCCAGACATTGATCAAGCGGAAGGCAAAATGGTGCCGGTAGACGAGGCCGACAAGGTGCTGGCCGCAAGGGATAACGCACTTGTGCCGCTGCTTAAAGGCATGGCAAAGCGGTTGGCTCCAATCTGCGCTAACCGGCCAGCGGTTGAAGTGGAGGCAGAGGTGGAGAACGAGGTGGGGCAGATCATGCGGCAGGTAGAGGCTGCGCTGTGACCAAGGCACAGGCGGAGCTGCACCGCCGGGCACGGATCCGCTGGCACTACGAAAAGCCGCCAGGGGTGATTGAGTGGGCGGAAAAGAACATTCAACTGGATAGCCGGCTGACCGCTCGCCCTGGTCTTTACAGCACAACGTGGACGCCTTACGTGCGGGGGGTTTTGGAAGCACTGGCGGATCCGGGCGTCCACACCGTGACGCTTTGCTGGGGATCCCAAACAGGAAAGACGCTGACGCTGGCCGTGTGGCTTGCGTACAGGATTGCGAACGATCCGGCGCCGGCACTGCTGGTCATGCCCAACGCGGATCTGGCTCGGTCGTACAGCGAGACGCGGTTGGCTCCGCTGTTCCAAAAGTGTAAGCCGGTCAAGGCATTGTTTCCGGCCGACATGGACGACTTCAAGATTTTGGAAATGCAGTTTGCAACCATGACGCTTTCTCTGGTCGGATCTAATAGTCCGGCAAACCTTAGCTCGCGTCCAATCTGCGTGGCCGTTTTGGACGAATTGGACTCTTTTGCTCCGCCATCCGAAAAAGATGCGGCCGCCTACTCGCTGGCCTTGGAGCGCACCAAATCTTTTCCGCAGCGTAAGCACGTCCTGACCAGCACGCCAACGCTGAACACCGGCGACATCTGGATCAACTATCAGGCCGGATCCCAGGAAACATTCCACGTGCCATGCCATGCTTGCGGCGAGTATCAGGCCATGGAGTTTGGTCAGATCAAATG
>RGVZ01000663.1 GCA_010029825.1 bacterium
AAGCATATGATGGCAACGATACTGCTGTAGTGACCGGGGCGGTGTTGGTTGGGAATTCGACGACGGACATTGATGGAAAGTTTATCGGAACGGAAGCGGTTACCTTGAATGGCGGGACGGCTGGAACGTTTGCGAGCAAGAACGTGGGTGCAGGCCAAGGGGTGACAACCACGATGACATTGGGTGGAAGTGATGCGGGCAACTACACGCTGAACACACAACCAACCTTGAGCGGAACGATCACAGCCAAGGCGTTGACGATGACCGGATCAAGTGCGCCGAGTAAAGTATACGACGGGAATAGATTAGCATCTGTGACGTTGGGAGCTTTGAGTGGCGAGGTTGCGGGTGAGACCCTTGGCGCATCGACCGTGCTCGGGACGTTCAACAGTAAGGATGTGTTGAGCGCGAATACGGTAACAGCGGTTTACACGTTGGTGAACGGATTGAATGGAGAGTTGGCGAGCAACTACAGCTTGGCCAATGACAGCTTGGCTTCGACGATCACGGCCAAGAGTGTGGGAAGCGAGACGGTGACGGCGAGTGGGGCGGCGGCGAACTACAGCAGCGCCAACGTGGGGACCTACAATGGGGTGGTGGTGACCTATACGTTGGGCAATGGATCCAACGGAGGATTAGCCTCGAATTATAGCCTGGCAGCGGGATCGGCCACGGGAGTGATCACGGCCAAGGATGTGTCGATCGCCTCTGGGTCGGTTTCGGGGAAGGTGTATGACGGAAACACTGGTGCAGTCGTGACGGCGGGGGGTCTGAGCGGTCTGGTGGTTGGAGAAAACCTTGGAACGACGACAGCAGTGGGGACGTTTGCGAGCCAGAATGTGGGAACGCGCAATGTGACTGCGGCCTATACATTGACGGATGGAGCGAATCTCGCCTCGAACTACAACCTGCTCAATCCGACTGAAACGCTGAGTGCGACGATCACCGCCAAGGGCTTGTCGGTCACGGCCCCTTCGATTGCATCCAAGAAGTATGATGGAACGACCGCCGCCGGTGTGGTGACAGTGGGAACGCTTTCCGGATTTGTCGGAAGCGAGACAGTCACCGCAGCGGGTGCGGCGGCAAACTACAGCAGTGCGAACGTCGGTAGTTATAACTCATCAGTTACGTACGCGCTGGGCAACGGTTTAAACGGGGGGTTGGCATCCAACTACAGTTTGGCAGCGGGATCGGCAACCGGCGTGATCACTGCCAAGGATTTGGTCGTC
>RGVZ01000664.1 GCA_010029825.1 bacterium
GCTTTTTTGCGCCTACCTAACTTGAGTAAAAACAGGCGCGGGTTCGGTTGTTGATTTTGTTGGCTTGATAGGATCGACCCCGCGAAGCGCCGCCAGAAATTTACTGCGCCGCCACTCGGGTTCATAGTGTTCTTCGCACGCCGCGCAGATAGCCTCGGCTTGACGTGCGTTGACGTTTGGCATGAGGATTGCGGCCAGACTACCGTCTGGGCCGAGCAGAATCCTTTTACCGTTTTCGGAATGGATGGTGTATTTCATCTTGGTTGTCCTCGAAAACTTCCCCAGCTTGGCTGGAATATCGCGCCCCCCTCGTTGACTCGGTCAAGCGTAGAGTGGTCCAGCGTGAGTGTGTCTTTCGTCTGATTGGTGATCAAAATGGTAGGCTTCTTCGCAGCGTGCCGCCGAATAATAAGGTCTTGAAGCACTCGACTTCCCAGAGGGTCGGCTGAGACGTGCGCGATCTCGTCGAGGACGAGGATCGAGGTCTTGACCCGCCGCTCCCTGTATTTCTTAGCCTCCGGCACGCCCTTGAAAAGCCGCCCTGAGACTAGCATAGCGACCTCTTCGAAGTAGTCTTGTGCGAGTTCGTAAATGCCGAATCCTACTCTCCGCCGGATCTCTTGAGCCACGGTTGTTTTCCCGGTGCCCCGGGTGCCGCAGAGAACGCAGATGCCGTTGGCCGCGACAATCCCCTCAATCGCCGCGAGCATCTTCAGTTGCGCCGGAGTCCAGGGAAACTCCACTTGTTTTGTCAGGTCTGTATTCATTAGAAAATCTCGGTTCTCACACTGTTCGTCATAGGAGCGGTGCCGCTGTCCGCGTGCCGTCCGTTGGTTAGGGTCTGCGGGTTGTTGAGGTATATCCCCTGGCCGAAAAAGTTTTCGACGCTGGGCAGGAAACGCCGCTCCCGCACCGGGAGTCGCTGGATTTCCGGCGCGAAGCTCGCGACCGCTTGCGACAAATCTGCTGAGGATATCTTTCCCCGTGCGAGGAGGAGTGTGACTTCGCGAATAGCCAACTCGGTCACCGGCTTCATCGCCGCCTCAGAATAGAGGCGAGCTATGCGGATCGCTTCGTTGCGCCAGTCCGGCGGGATCACCGGCACCGGGGCTGGAGCGGGCACCGGAGCGGGCCTCGGCACTGGCGCGGGCCTCGGCACTGGCACCGGCACCGGCGCGGGCTTCGGAGCGGGCTTCGGAGCGGGCTTCGGAGCGGGCTTCGGAGCGGGC
>RGVZ01000665.1:0-77 GCA_010029825.1 bacterium
CCGGCCTGTCGCAAGAAGCCACCAAAAAAGCCCTGATCGGAGAGAAACGAGTCAATGGACGACTCCGAGAAAACGAC
>RGVZ01000665.1:120-1228 GCA_010029825.1 bacterium
ACCGGGGGCGTTTGTTCGCCGAAGCGGTTCGCGCACACGTCGCACCTTAACAACGGAGAGGAGTCACCACCGTGACGTCGACTCCTTATTCTCAGCAAGTTTCTGGCACTTCCCGACGGCCGGCATTGCGTGTCGTCGATCGAGGGACGTCTGGTGTGACGGGTGCCGCGTCGGGTGGGTTATCCGCGCGCATTGTCTTACGGGATGCGCTTCGATCCGAGAACGCGAATTTCTATTTGCTGCTCGGAACCGTGATTTTCCTCGTCATCATCGGACTCATTGTCGTTTTCTCGGCGTCGTCCATTGACTCGTTTCTCTCCGATCAGGGCTTTTTTGGTGGCTTCTTGCGACAGGCCGGATTTGCCATCGTCGGCATTCCGCTCATGCTGATTGTTTCGCGACTCCCTCTCGTCTTTTGGCCGACGTGGGCGAAACGACTCCTTGGCCTTGGCGTTGCATTGCAGCTTCTCGTTTTCAGTCCGATTGGAATTGAAACGGGCGGTAATCGAAATTGGATTGCCATCGGCAGTTTTACGGCGCAACCTTCTGAAGGCCTCAAAGTCATCATCGCTGTCTGGTTGGGGGTGGCCATTCCCTTGGCCATTGATCGGGTTGGATCTCGCGTCTGGCAGGTTCTGCTTCCCGTCGTTCCGGCCGTGGGACTCATGGGACTCGTCCTCCTCGGCTCAGACCTGGGCACCGTGATGATTATGGCCATCATTGTGATGGGCGGGTTACTTTTTGCGGGTCTCCCGTGGCGAATCCTTTCGATTCCCGCCATCATCGGAGCCCTCGGGGTTGTCGTGGTGGCCGTGACGAGCCCGAATCGCATGTCCCGAATCATGTCCTTTATGTCACTTGATGGATGTACCGACTACTCGAATACGTGCTGGCAACCTCTGCACGGGCTGTGGGCCATGGCGAGTGGAGGAATTTTCGGTGTCGGTTTGGGGAACTCCAAAGCCAAGTGGTCGTGGTTGCCCGCAGCTGACAACGACTACATTTTTGCGATCATCGGCGAGGAACTTGGGCTTATTGGGTGCCTTGTCGTCATCGTCCTGTTCATTTTCTTGACCATTTTGTTTTTACGCATCATCCGTGACACCGA
>RGVZ01000666.1 GCA_010029825.1 bacterium
TCGTACTCGCCTTTGCCGATCATCGAGCACTCGTCGAGCGCGATCACCTCGTAGCCACCGAGGCGATCTGCCTTGGGCTTGGAGAACGCAACTCCACCATCTCCGGTATTGAAACCAAACCGCCCGAGCAGAGATGCCACGGTGCGGGTCTCGATGTAGGGTCGCACATCCTCGGGCATCTTGTTGAGGAGCGTGATCCGCGCCAGATGAGTCGGTGCGCAGAGCAGGACCTTCGCGCCCTGGCGGTGGAGCTCAGCGAGCGCTTGCGTCAGCACGTACGTTTTCCCTGCGCCTGCTTCTCCCATGAGCAGGAGCTTAGTGAAGTCCTTGTTGATGAGCTTCATGTACACATCGAGCTGCTCTTCGTTGAGCCCGAGGTCGTTGGAGGCGTTCACTCCGGCGATCAGAGCGTCCATGGCGTCGAGGGTGTGGAGCATATTGAGTGGCGGTCGTCTTGTCTTGTTATGGCTACTATACGACAAAAAGCCCCCTGCCGGGGGCCTTGGTGGACGGTGGTGCGTTCGGCTACTCAGGCGGTCGCCGCGGCCCAGACCACCAGCTCCTCCCAGTCCGCCTCGAGGCGAGTGTTGATCTCCGCCTCACCGCCGATGCAGACGCATACCAACGCGTTGTAGTACATGTACCCAGTCACCCAGCGCTTGAACTGCGAGAGGTTGTCGATGTCCGCCCTGGCGAACTCCTCGCGGACAAGTTCGAACTCGCAGTCCAGCATGTAGCGACCGAGGGCGAGAGCGGAGTCAGCAAGGCGGTTGATGGACGGGGTCATGGAAGAGTTTCTAGTTTGAAAAAAGTTTGTTGGTAGAATAGCTTAGTAGTAAAGTAGTTAGTTACTTAACTACGGGGCGCTAGCGCTCAACGCTTAGCGCTAAGCTGGCGCATCGCCAACGCCACCTTGTGAGCCGGAACGCACTGGATGTAGCGCCCAGTGGAGGTGTTAGTCACTGTCCACACAGTGGCCTTGGTGGAGATGTCGGAAGCGATGTTGCAGATCATAGTGAGATGGTTTGTTCTGTAACTACTATAAGGGCTTTAGGCGAAACCACGAAGGCACCAGATCAGTTTGATCGTCAAGACCACGGACCTGCGAACTTCAAAAGCCTCGATTGCACGGCCCAGGTCCTCACAAAGTTGAGTGATGGTCAGAATGTGGCGCTTGGTCATGGGGATTGGTTTAGGTCGTTCGTTCTGTAGCTACTATAGGGCCTC
>RGVZ01000667.1 GCA_010029825.1 bacterium
TCGAAGAGGGCGCGGAAAGCATTTCGACGGACGACCGCCGACTGCTCGAACAGGTTATTGACCGACTCTCGCCAGCGGAAGAGGCGGAAGAGATCGTGGGCGACCTCGACCTCCTCGCGCTGAAGAAGAAGAAGCTTGACCTGTTGGAGAGGTTCTAATGGGCGAGTATGAACTGCTGAACGAACGTCAGCAAGAGCAGGCGGATGACCTGGCGGAACTCGCTGTGGAGTTTGGCAAGTTTGACCAGACTACGGGCGCGAATGGTGCGCACTATGCACCCGCAAGCGCGAATCCATTCAAGGCGCAGGGTTTGATGTGCTCGAACTGCGTGTTCTACGACGAACTCGGCGGATGTCAAATTGTGTCCGGCGTTATCGAGCCTGAGGCCGTTTGCAAATTGTGGATTATTCCTGAGACAACGATTCTCGAAGCAGAGGCGCAGGCCGCGCGATCGCTGGACATGGCGAAGCGCAAGTTGAAGCTTCACGTTCTTTGACATAACCTCGTAAGGCATGACGCTCGGGTGCTGGACTCGGGCGTCTTGCTATTCGGCGTGTCTTTTCTAGGGCTAATTCCTTACTGCGTATCCTTTTTATTGATTCAGCGTTAGCGCGGTCACGGTTCAGAGTTAGCTCGGCCATTCCCCTAAAACCTTTTTTGATTGGAGAATATGATGAGCGATTTCATCAAGTCACAGTCAGAGGTCAAGGCGAACCTCGTTCACCAGATTCGCAGCATCATTGACGCTGCCGAGGCTGAGAAGCGTGGCCTGACCGCTGAAGAAAACCAAACCATTGACCGCATCGAGTCGGCTATTGAGGATGCACAGCGTTCAATCGCTGTTGCTGAGCGCACCGAGGTGCGTCGTGCCGAAGCTGAACAGGCTGCCGGTGCTTTCGTTCCGCAGACTGTCGAGACTCGTTCCGAGGCCGACATTTTCCGCGCTCTCGCTCATGGAGAGATTCGTTCGCACACGTTCGAGTCACGCGCTACCCTCGTAAACTCGTCTGACACGGTGCCGGTTTCGTTCTATGACCAGCTGTTCATGATCGCCAAGAAGGTCGGCCCGTGGCTGACCGCTGCTGACGTGATTGTTCGCAACTCGGGCAACGACCTCCGCATCCCGGTTATGTCGGCTTACTCGACTATTGCTTCCGTTACGGCTGGTTCGGCTATCTCGCAGAGTGAACCGACCTTCACCTCGCTGTTGCTGTCC
>RGVZ01000668.1 GCA_010029825.1 bacterium
TTTAGTTAATTGTTTAGTTAATTGTTTAGTTAATTGTTTAGTTAATTCATTTTTATAAATATAATGAAGTTTATTTATAAAATTATGAAAGAAAATCATTAAAAGTCATTAAATGTAAAGTCTTAAACATTCAGATTGAATTTTAATAATTACTATTTTTATGGTCATTTACATGCGTAATATGTTAATAATAATTTTATATGACTTTGCGTAATAATATTATATTTTTAATAGATGTTATATAAAAATGAGAGAAGATAGGATTGATAATCTGGCCTATCATTTTCCGTATGGTATACAGTCTGATGAATACAATACTATAGGAAATTTATTTACATCTGATAACAAGATTGGTATAGGTTGCACAGCACCAGCGTATTTACTTGATGTTAATTCTGATGCAAGAATTAATGGCAGATTATATGCTTCAACTGTTACAGCCGCAAATATAAAAAGTCATGATATTTCTACATGTACATTGATAACACCAATGTCAACAATAGGTAGTTTAAGTATACCTGTTATATTAAATGCAAACAATATATCTAATACTAACATTTCAACAAATTCATTATTAAGTGTTTCTGTATCAAGTGCTAATATATACACAAATTCGCAAAGTGTTAATAATTTATATGTATCAAGTTTATGTAGTAGTGGTAATATATATTGTAATTATATATCAACAGATACATTATTAGGTATTACAGTATCATCCGGAAGTTTAAATGCTGGTTACAGTACTATAGGTAATTTAAACAGTGTCTATTTAAAGAGTAATGTAATAAGTTCAGGAACTCTTATAAGTAATATAGTATCAACTGGTAATTTAATAGCTGCAAATTCTTCATTAGGAAGTCTTAACGCAGAAAATATTTCATGTAATAGTATTTCATGTAGCAATACAATACTGACGAATAATATAACTTCAAGTAATATATCATGTGGTCTATTAAATGTAAGATCTAGTAGTATAGGTAGTTTAAGTTGTGGTACTTTGTATTCTATAAATAGTACAGTAGGTAATTTAAATTGTGAAAATGTAATTGTAAATAGTGTTATTTGCACAGGAAGTGTATTAGGAACTAGTATATCAACAGGATCATTAAGTGTTGTAAATGGTAGTGTTGGGAGTTTAAGCTGTGGAACTTTATATACTACTAATTTAAGTAGTAGCAATTTAATTACAACTAATTTAAGTAGTAGCAATTTAA
>RGVZ01000669.1 GCA_010029825.1 bacterium
GCGTTGGGATTGCCCGGGAGTTGTTGCCTTTGACCAATGCCTTGGAAGCCACCGAAGGTCGCATGTCGACCAGGGAGATGGACTCCTTCAAGGCGGCGCTCGCCCAACGCCGTGAAGCAAAGCGCCACAGCATGCGGGATCGCGCGCGGATTGTCGGCAAGTTCGCAATTTTCAGTGAGGGTTAGGCGCCCTTGCAACGCGTCAATCCATTTGGTTTCGTCACCGGCGGCGGCAAGGATCCAGACGTATCCCTGTGGCGCGAGGATGTTTTGAATCACGCTGGCGAGGCTCATTGGTGGCAGGGCGTCGTCGTGCCGGGCCATCGCCCGTTCGGGGTTGCTGGAGCGTGTACTTCCGGTGAAAAAGGGCGGATTACATACGATCAAGTCGAATCTCTCCGGCGTCACCCGGGCGAACTCCTGCGCGGACGATTGATGCAAGAAGATCCGTCCGGACCATGGGCAATTTGAGAAATTTTCTGCCGCTATCGCCGCGACGTCTTTGTTGAACTCCACGGCGTGGACGTGTGCCTCCGGGAATTTCTTCGCCATCATCAAGGCAAGGACGCCGCTGCCACAGCCAATGTCGATCACCTGGCGCGGAGAATCCGCGTCGACAATATCGCCAAAGGCGCAACTATCTGTATTGATGCGCTGCCCGGAGCGCCCTTGGCACATCGAGAATTCCTTGAATTCGAAGATCTCTCGCGTCATGACCCCGGCACCCCGGCCTTTTGATCCCTGATCAACCAATTTGCCGCTGCCATGGCGTGGCAGGCGGTGGTGTCGATGACCTCGCATCCGTCTACCTTGTCCGCGCCTGACAAAAGCAGGTCCAGTTCCGTGCATCCGAGGATCACTGCCCTCGCTCCGCGAGACGCGGATGCCGCGATCAGCTCACGCAGGAACTTGCGCGACTCTGGACGTTCCACGTTGTGGATCAGCTCCCGGAAAATGATTTCGTTGACGCGTTTGGCCGCGGGCGCGTCAGGGACGGAGACATTGACACCGCGGCGGCGGTACTCGTTACGGTAAAACTCCATGCTCATCGTGTACCTTGTGCCCAGCAGCAAGGCCTCTTTGATTCGCTTGCTCCGCAACGCCTCGCACGTCGCGTCGAAGATATTGATGCCCGGGATTCCGACCTCGCGCGCAACCTGGTCGTAACAGGAATGCATGGTGTTGCTGGCGATCAAGAAGGCCTTCGCGCCT
>RGVZ01000670.1 GCA_010029825.1 bacterium
TGATGACGAGCCGTGCTCGAGATCGACACCGCCGACCAGCTGGCGATCGACACCGCCGATATCCTGTCGTGTCGGCTATCACGACAGAATCGGAAGCCTAGTGTCGATCTTCTGGGCGAAGCCGGACGATATACCGGCTTCACGGCTTTCGTATGTTCGGGCCAGAAGACGAAGACCGATCACGACCCCCCACGGATCACTCGGGCGCCAGTCTGTCGCCCCGCCATCGATCACCTCGAAGCCGTTCCACGTTGCCGGCAACGGTTGGCGGTGAGCGGCTTTCCCGCAAACGGCTTCGTCCGTTTCAAGGTAAAACACGACCGATACGTTTTTTCCCTCCCGAAGGTGACGAATAGCTTCGGCTTTGTTCGTGCCGTCATACGAAAACGTGACCCAGTAGTTCGGCCGGACGTCGCCGACACGCCGCGGATTTTTAGTGTAGTCGTAAAACGTGATCCCCGGGTGATTGTCGATCACCCCATAATCTTCCCACGGGATATCGGAAAACATATTCAGCCGCACCCCGACCGTCCGGCGCCGGCCATACTTTCCGCGGAATGTGGCGAGCTCGTGATTCAGCCTCCGTAAAAACCAGCCTCGCGCCAGATACCATAGGACAGTCTTCGCGACGCGCGCCCCCATTACGCTGGGAACGGGCCCCTGCCCCTGATGCGCGAGACATGACACAACGCAGTTTTTCGCGAACGCGCACACATTCCCGAAGCCGATCCCGTTATACGGGAAAAGGCTGAGCCCCATAGTGGGGACCTTATTTTTCTTCGTCTTCGGGTTGGCGTCACCCTCACCTAGAAGATGCGACACGTTGACGGCTTCGGGAAGCCGACCGCCGGACACAGTAGCCTTGCTCGGGGAGTGTAAGACGACCGTATATCCGTTTTTCTCAATCACGACCGGAAAAGCCGTCTTCGTCTTCGTCTTCGTTTTCATGCTTTGTACCTTTTCGCTAGTGATGAATGGCCGAACGTCCGGCCGACGTGATAAATGTATCATCGGCCGACAGTGTGTCAAGCCTACAGTATTTTTGGGGCGGTTTTTTGGGGTCGGCGGATGGGACAGTTGGGATTTTGAGAATCGACACCGCCGACCATCTGGCGATCGACACCACCGGTCATCTCGCCCTGGCGATGATGACGAGCCGTGCTCGAGATCGACACCGCCGACCAGCTGGCGATCGACACCGCCGA
>RGVZ01000068.1 GCA_010029825.1 bacterium
TCAAAGACATGAACAGTTCCGACGCCCTTCGTGATTACGCAGACATGAAAATCCGGGACAAGATTTTCAAGCTCTCATCCAAGCCAATCATGGCCCACGTAACATTCTCTATGCAGCCGCCCAAAAAGAAAGTCCACCTGCACCTGCATGCTGGCGATGGTGGCAGCAGCGAAGTCGAAATCATCGATGAGGACATGTACGCCGCCATCGACAAGATGGTCGACACGCTGGAGGAGCAGCTCAGGCGACAGAAAGAACGACTGAAGGACCATCGCAACATTTTCGCGCGCGCTTCCAAAGTAGGCGACCTGTTCCGCGGATCATACTCGCGCCTGGTCCGTTTCGGAAAGAAGGTGGCGACACGGTCATCTGCACCGGTCGGGGTACCAGGTACCCCGGATACAGAGGAGGCCCCGATCGACGCCTCGGAAGTGTTGAAACTCGAGGCCGCGCGCTTGCATGTTTTCCACGAGAAATCTCAAGGGGCTTCGTGAGCCAGCAACCTTGAGAACGCGGGGGTCTGGCGGACGGAAGTCCCGGCCCCCTTTTCCACGACCCGCCCTTTTTCCAGGAGCACGATCTCATCCGCGCTCTCGAGCGCCGGAATCCTGTGCGCGATCATGATCACGCAAGCGCCACGGGCGGCAAGTTGCCGCAGGATCCGGTAAACCATCTTTTCCAACCCCGGATCCAGCGCCGAAGTCCCCTCATCCACCAGGATGACTTGCGCGTCGTGGTAAACGATCCGGGCCAACAAAATGCGCTGGGCCTGTCCGCCTGAGACGGCAACAGGAATCTCATCCAGCCGGTCCGCGAATTCAGGAATCCCGACTTCTCGAAGTGCCGCCACGGCGCGCGACCGGTCACCTCCAGGTTCCGGGTATGAGACATTCTCAAGCAACGACGCAGACATCAATTGCACATGTTGAGGCATGTAACAAATCTTGCCACTGACGCTGACGTTGCCAGAATCCGGACTCACAAGGCCCAGGATGACCTTGAACAACGTCGTCTTGCCGGCGCCTGACGCGCCGGCCAAGGCGTAGACCCGACCGGGAAGAAAATCCATCGAGACATCGTCGAGGGCCACCGCTGCGGAACCGTCATACCTTACACGAATCGCCTCGCAAGAAACGGCAACGCCAAGGCCTGGATTTGACACGACGGCGATGTTCTCAACGCCATTCCCGCGCATGAATTCCGCGCACGCCGCCAGACGATCGACGGCCGCCATTCCTTCCTTGTTGCTGTTGAAATACTTGCCCAACTTGGCACCCGACTGTGCAAACAAGGCGATCGACGAAAAAAAAGAAATCAGGACGGCACCACTGACACGACCCGAGCGCGCATCATCGAGCGCCACATAAAGGATCGCTACAATCGCGGCGACACCAAAGGCCTCAATCAGTGGCGAGGTTCGCGCGCGCAGTCGTCCGGCACGCATCATGCGATCCAGCAGAGTCTCGTTCAACGCGCGCAGCTTGGCACACTCACGTTCCTCAGTTCCGAAATGCTTGATCGTCTCAAAGCCAAGCAATCGTTGCTGGATCCACTCGCCCAGTTCAGCGGTCTCTGACAAGACCTTCGCCGCCCTGCCACGCAACCTTTTGCCGAACTTGCGGATCACCAGGGCCGCCGGGGCAAGTCCTGCGATGAACGCGATAAAAAGTTTCGGGGAAAGAGCGAAAATCGTCACTCCGAGAAACAGAACCTGCAGCCCCTCACGCGGAAGACCACCGTGAAAGTGGACGATGTACTCGCGAAGCATTCGCACATCGTTGGAAATCCCGGTGGCGATGCTGGCGTCAACTTTCATGCCTTCAGCATCGCGCCGCGCGCCGGGCGACAGGCGCACGTAAGCCGCCATCAAATCGTGACGGATCCTGCGCGAAACCCGCTCGCCAAGACTTTCCCATATGTACCATTGCGTCCCGCCAAGCAGCGCCTTGACGAACGCGACACTGACCAGCAGCAGAGGCAAGACGCGGAATAATTCCGCCCCGGAGATCTCCGGGGTACCTGCAATCATCCGCGGCAACCAGGCAAGGCGCGGGGACACCAGGTCACTCCACGGGATGCCACCCGATCGTTCACTGACAAGAAGTTGCAGCGACGGCCCGACAAGGAGCGTTATCAGCGCGGCCAGGATCCCGAGCATGATCGCGGCAACATGTCCCGCGAACATGCGCCATCGCTCGGCACGCATGTACTCGTTCAGATACGACCGGGGTTGAGTGTTGGTATTCTGCATGATTGGAGAGGAGAGTTGGTGCGAAGGGGGGGACTTGAACCCCCAACCTCAAAGAGGACTGGCTTCTGAGACCAGCGTGTCTACCAGTTCCACCACCTTCGCACTCGAGGCGCCAGTCTTACTTCAGTTCTTTGATATTTTCGATAATTTTCGTAACCAAACCGTACTCGAGGGCTTCCGAAGCCGACATCCAGTAGTCACGAGTCGTATCTTTCGCAACCTTTTCAAGGGGTTGTTTGCATTCCTTCGACAACAGATCATTGATCTTCTGACGGGTTTTCAGGATTTCCTTGGCCGTGATCTCCAAATCCGAGGCCTGGCCGTAGATCTGGCCCGGAATCAGGGGCTGGTGAATCAAAAACTTGGTGTTGGGCATGGAATAGCGCCGGTTCTTGTCTGCAGCGACGAAAATGACGGTCGCGATGCTGGCGCAAAGGCCGCTGGCAACAATATTCACCGGGGAACTGATGAAGCGGATCGTGTCGAAGATCGAGTAACCGCTATTGACTTCGCCACCGGGACTATTGAGGTACATCGTGATCGGCGCGCCTGGCTTGGCGGCTTCCAGGGCCAGCAGGTTGCTGACCACACGCTTGGCAACAGCGGCGTTGATTCCCTCAGAAACAAAAATGATGCGATTCTCGAGCAGGCGATACTCGCCCGATTGCATCAGGATCTCAGACAGCTCAACCTTCGAGTGTTCCAACTTGCTTTCCGCGTTGCCCATTTCACCCCTCCGTTCCGTGACAGCTGGTCGAGCTTCAAGACTATGTCAAACGGGGTGATTACATCAAGCTTTGCGGGTCCACATCCACCCGGACACGAACGTCATTTCCGGGTTCCGCCGTTGCGCCAACCAGGCCGGTCAGCAGTTCCCGCACGGACTCCGGGTTCCAGGACACGAGCAGCACGGTACGCCGGTGCCTTCCCCGGACAGTCTCGAGCGGGGGCGTGGCCGGCCCAAGGACCTTGACGCGACCAAAAAGGTCGGGATTGCCCCGGGACGCCGTATCGATCCATGCGTCAATCTTGCCCGCCGCCTGATCCACCTTGCGCGGCTCCTCGCTGGACAGTTCCACACTGATCATCCGGCTGAAGGGCGGGTAACCGTAACCCTTGCGGAACTCCAGTTCGCGCGCGGCGAAGGTCTTGAAGTCCTGAGCCAAGGCCAATTGAACGACAGGATGCGAAAACCGGGCGCTCTGGATCATCACCCGGCCGGGCAACCCGGCACGCCCCGCGCGCCCCGCGGCCTGGACGATCAACTGGAAAGTCCGCTCGCCAGCCCGGAAATCGGGCAGGCTCAGCGTCTGGTCGACTTCGATAATGACCACCAGTGTTACCGCGGGAAAGTCGTGCCCCTTCGCCAGGATCTGGGTACCGACGAGGATGTCCACTTCGCGGTCACGAAACTTTTTCAGAGTCTCGGGGAGCAGGTCTCTGTCGGATACCGTATCCGAATCGAGGCGCATGATCCGCGCCCCGGGCAATACCGCCTGCAAGGCCTCCTCGGCACGCTCGCTGCCGTATCCCACCGTGATGAAAGTATCATCCGGTGATCGTTTCATCACCGCCGCCACGGTCGTGCCGTAATCGCAGTAGTGACATCGCAGCCGCGAGGTCTTGGCATGCACCGTCAGGCTGATGCTGCAGTTGGGGCACTGGACGGCAGCGCGCTGGTTTAACGAATACAAGTAGTACGCGTAGCCGCGACGGTTCACGAGGACGATGGACTGGTGTCCGGCCCGCAGGTTTTCGCGCAAGGCCTCGACCACCCGCGGATCCATTTGAAGGAGGGCCTGCGCCGTCGCGTCACGCGATACGACCGTACCCTTCTTCCATGCCGGATCGCACTGAATGGCAACGATTTCAGGCAACGGTTTTCCCGAAACCCGCTCGGGCAGCTCAACCATCTCGTAGCGTCCTGACATCGCGTTGTGGAACGTCTCAAGGGACGGTGTGGCGCTGCCAAGAACCACCGACGCATGTTCAATCCTGGCCCGCATGACGGCAACGTCCCGGCCGTTGTATGTGAGTCCGGTCGCCTGCTTGTAACTGCTGTCGTGTTCTTCATCGACCATGATCAGTCGTAGTTTCCTGAACCCTGCGAACACCGCAGATCGCGGTCCGATCAAGATGCGCGCCTCGCCGGAACGGATGCGGCTGAGTTGTTCCCAACGGGCACTATCCAGCATGGCGGAATGAACGACGGCGACCAGCCCGGGAAAACGGGACTCGAAAACACGGGTCATCTGGGGCGTCAGGGCGATCTCAGGGACCATGACCAACGCCTGCGTCCCGGGCCCCTCGGCGAGGCAGCGTTGGATCAGGCGCAGGTAAACTTCCGTCTTGCCGGATCCAGTGACCCCCATGAGCAAAAACGGCTTTTGAGGATGTGCCCCCAACAGTCCACGAGTCGTAATGGTTTCGACCGCCGCCGCCTGGGTCGGGGTCAAATCCGGGATTTTCGGACCTTTTGATTCCTGACCGTCTGACTCCAACCCCGGCAAGGACTGGCTGGCGGGGAACGCGGCCACGACTTTGCGGCCGGCGACTTTCTTGTTCTCGGTCCGGGCAATCCAGCCCTGTTTTTCCCAGGCCGCGATGGCGACCGCAGGGTCATGTCCCGCGGTCACAAGTTTTTTCCGGACCGTCGGCAAGGACACGGAACCCTTGATTTTTTTTCCACCGAAAGCCACCGCCAGCAAAGGATCAACGCCAATGGCGGCGCGCCCCGTTTCCGTGAGCGTGACTGCCCGCGCGACGGTCTTCTTGACCCCCGCCGGCAGCATCGCCCGCAACACTTCCCCGGGCGGGTGGTAATAGTACGTGGACATCCAGCGGGCGAGTTTCAGCAGCGAATCACTGAACAGGGCCTCATGATCGACGACTTCGAGCGCCGCCTTCAACTTGGCAGGATCAAGGCCATTTGGAGGCTCGTGACTGGAACCCAGCACGACGCCAACCATTTTCTGCCGGCCGAACGGGACGACGACCCGACACCCCGGAGTGGGGGACGAAAGAGGATCGTCACCCGGGACCTTGTAAGTGAAGGTCTGAAAAAGTGGTGTTGGAACGGCCACTTCAATGTAGGGTCCGGAGGTCATAAAAGGCTTGCCACACCTGGGCTCATAGGTTATTTTCCGGCCTCTTTTGTCGCACATCATGCGCGGCTTTGGCAATTGCTGCCTTTTGGAGGAATCATGAGGGCAGTTAAACGCAAGCGCAGGCTGATGTCACGCCGCAAGCGCACCCTCGATCCGAGCATCGTGATCGACTACAAAAAACCAGACACCTTGAAGCGTTTCATCACGGAACGCGGCAAAATCATCCCGCGCCGAATCTCGGGCGCGACTGCGAAGCAGCAGCGAGTGATCTCGGAAGCGATCAAGCGCGCGCGCTTCCTGGCCCTCATCCCGCTCTCCGTCGCCCACCGCACCGAGCGTGGATTCGCCGGTGAGATGGCCGCCGCAGCAGCAGCCCTCTCCGCACCGCGTGAATTCGGCCGTGGTCGCTTTGACCGCGGCGAAGGACGCGAAGGCGGCCGTTTTGAAAACCGTGAAGGTGGTCGTGACTTCGGCGGTGAAAGCCGCCAGGCCAACGTTGCCAGCACCGAGGAGGAATAACCATGAGCCGTCGCTGTGAATTGACCGGCAAGGCCGTGCAAGTTGGACACAAGGTGTCCCACTCCAACATCAAAACCAAAACCCGCCGTCTGCCGAACCTCCAGGCAAAGCGTTTCTGGTCCCCGGAAAAGAAGCGCTTCGTTTCGTTGAGGGTCAGCACTGCCGCAATGCGCACAATCGACAAGATCGGCCTCGATGCCTACGCCAAGCGCGCTGGCATCAAGCTCTAAGGAGAACAGACCATGGGTCGTGGTGATAACCGCAAATCAATGAAGATGCGTCGCAAGAAGGCTTGGCGTGCCAAGAATCTGCGCGTACGCAAGAAGATCGAAGCCGGCGGCGTGAAGTCCGCGGCCCCCAAGGCTGCTCCGAAGAAGCGCCCGGCTGGATCGACGACCACTCGCAAGGCTGTTGCAGCGCAACCGGCCACCTGAGTGAGCAGGAAGAAAGTAGTTTTGACTACCGACGGCGCCTGCCTCGGCAACCCCGGACCGGGGGGCTGGGCGGCGCTGTTGCGTTATGGGGACCATGAAAAGATGTTGAGTGGCGGCGAAGCCGACACCACCAACAACCGCATGGAGCTCAGCGCGGTGATCCACGGATTGCGGACCCTGAAACAGCCGTGTGACGTGAGGATCGTTACCGACAGCCGGTATGTGATGAATGCCTTTGTTGAGGGCTGGTTCAAGAACTGGGAAAAAAACGGCTGGCGCACTGCCGACAAAAAACCAGTCAAAAATCAGGACCTTTGGCAGGAGCTGGCCGCGGAATTACACAAGCATCATGTCGAATGGAAATGGGTGAAGGGTCATGCAGGACACGACGACAACGAGCGCGTGGATGTGGCAGCCCGTAAAGCCGCTGAGCGGCATGGCGTTTAGGTCAGGGATTTCTTGACATTATTTGCCTGTGACTGGTAGAACCCCAACCCTGTTGGTTCCGTAAGTATAATGAAATGAGGTCTTTTCGTGGCTAACCACAAATCTTCCGAAAAACGTGCACGCTCCAGCGAACGCAAACGCCAGCGCAACAGCAACTACCTGTCTTCCGTTCGCACGGCCGTCAAAAAATATCGCTTCGCTCTCAACGGCCTCGCTGCAGGTACCGGCGAAGAAGGCGCCAAGGTCCTGGAACTCTTGACCAAGGCACAATCCGCGCTGGCGAAGGCAGCCGCCAAAGGACTCCTCCACAAGAACAACGCAGCGCGTTCGATCGCCCGCCTGACCCAGGCTTTCAAGGGCATGGAAAAGTCTGGCGCTGAATCGATAGCAGCTTCCAAGCCCAAGGCAAAGACCGCTGCGAAGAAAACCGCGGCCAAGAAGACCGCGGCCAAGAAGACCTCGGCAAAGTCCACCAAGTCGAAAAAGTAAGCTGAATTGATTTTGAGATCCCCTGCGACGGGCAACCGCGCGGGGGATTTTTATTTTCTGGATTCTTGCTTGGCCTGTTCCCAAAGTTGCTCGAGCGTTGCCTGATCGGCTTCGGGAATCTTGATTCCGCGCTCGCGGGCGAGGCTCTCGACTTTTGAGAACCGGTCCAGAAACTTGCGATTGCCATCGAGGGCGGTGACCTCTGGATCGACACCCATGTGGCGCGCGAACTGCGCCAGGGAAAAGTAAATGTCGCCAAGTTCTGCCAGCAGGGCCTGACGATCGCCCTTTTCCCATTCTTCTTTCAACTCCTCGACTTCTGACAAGAGTTTGGCGAGGACTTCAGATGGTGAATTCCAGTCGAACTTGATCTTCGCTGCTTTCTTGCCGATTTCAAAGGCCTCGATCGTCGATGGATATCCTTTGATTCCATGGAAAATTCCTTCTACTTCCCCGTGGACGTTCTTGTTCTTTTTTTCGTCCGACTTGATGACTTCCCAGTTGGATTTGATGCTCTCCATACCGCGCTGTTGACGCTGCTCGTCTGATCCAAACACGTGGGGATGGCGCCGCCGCATCTTGGCATCGATCGACTTGATGACATCCGAGATCTTGAAACCGTTGCGATCCGCCGCCACCTGGGCATTCAGGACCACCTGGAGCAAGACGTCGCCAAGTTCCTCGCAGAGTTCGCGCGAGTCCTTCGGGTCCTTGTCAGCGCCTGCCATGACACGGGCTGCCTCATAGGCCTCCTCGATCATGTAACGACGCAACGTGTGGTGGTTTTGCTGCAAATCCCATGGACACCCGTCGACGGGATGGCGCAGCCTGGCGATCGTCTCACAGAATTCGGCAAAAGCCACGGCAGCGTCCTGAAATGGTGTCATGATCGGCATCCTTGAACGAGAGATGGCAAGTACACGTCGCGCGGAGCCATCCCGAGCAGACTCAAGGCTGTGTTGGCCACATTGGCAAGGCCGGGCCTCGCGACGTCATTTCGCATCGTCACAGGCCCGTTCGGATCGAAAATGTATAGCGGTACGGCACTGAGCGTATGCGACGTCTTGGGTCGCGGACGGTCATGGACGGGTAGATATGGATAGGGATCTGATCCGTCCTTCGGTGGTTTTACATCAAACATTTCATCCGCGTTGCCGTGGTCAGCGGTGATGAGCAGGATCACCCCGGATTTCCTCGCGGCCGCGATCAAGCGCCCCAGCATCAGGTCCACCGTGGACACTGCCTCGACGGCAGCGTCGAAGTCGCCAGTGTGACCGACCATGTCACCATTGGCGAAATTGATCCGGCCAAAGTCGAAGGAACCAGCCAGCATCCTCTTCACGGTTTCATCACAGATCTCAGCCGCCTTCATCCACGGCTTGAACTCAAACCGGATATTGTCCGAGGGGACCTCGACATACTCTTCAATCGACTTGTCGAACCACCCCGAACGATTGCCGTTCCAGAAATAGGTCACATGCCCGAACTTCTGCGTCTCACTGCAGGCAAACTGACGAACACCGGAAGACGCGAGGAATTCACCGAGAGTGTTGTCGATCGCTGGCGGATCCACCAGGTAACGCGACGGAATCTTCAAGTCGCCATCGTATTCCATCATTCCGGCGTAGAAGACATCGGGGCAGCGGCCACGGTCAAACTTGTTGAAATCTTTTTCCGTAAACGCGCGGGAAATCTCGATGGCACGGTCACCGCGGAAATTGAACAGGATAACGGCATCGCCGTCGTTGATCGTTCCGCAGGGGGTATTCCCGGAGGAAGATTCCGTGATCACAAATGCTGGCAGATACTGGTCGGTAAGCGCCGGATCCTTGCGGAATTCATCGATGGCGGCTGTGAGAGACGGGAACGGTTGCCCCCTGCCATGGACGTGACACTCCCAGCCACGTTGCACCATGGGCCAGTCAGCCTCGTACCGGTCCATCGTGATCAGCATCCGTCCGCCACCGGAAGCCACACGGGCGTCGAAACCACCGGCATTCAACTCACCAAGTAGTTTTTCCAGACGCGCCGAGTACACCTCTGCCGTTTTTTCGCCAACGTCACGTCCGTCCAACAACAAGTGCAACCGCACCCGGCGTACGCCTTCTTTCTTCGCCTGACGCAGCATGGCATGGAGATGATTCTCGTGGGAATGGACGTTGCCGTCACTGAGCAGGCCCATGAAATGCAGCGTCCTGTTGCCGCCCTTGACGCGTTTTATCGCCTCGCGCCAGGTCTCACCGGCAAAAAGGCTGCCGGATTCGATCGCGTTCCGGACAAGTTTCGCGCCCTGGTCGAAGACTCGCCCGGCACCGAGGGCGTTATGACCGACCTCGCTGTTGCCAATGTCGCTGTCGCTGGGCAGGCCGACGGCCTTGCCATGGGCCGCCAGTTCCAGGTAACCCGCGGACCCGCGCAACCACTGCATGTTCGGGGTGTGCGCGTGCGCCACGGCATTGCCGTACGTCACCGGGCTGATTCCGATTCCGTCCATGACAACGGTCAGGACACGGCGTTTGGCTGGGGACTTGGTCATGGATTGCTGGCTCCTTGCGCGCTTTGTTTGCGGACTTCGTCGATCGCCCAAGACAAGGCCTCAGGTGGCGTGTGCGGAAGAAGTCCATGCCCGACATTGAAGATGTGGCCGTGGATCAAACCCGCACTGCGGGCCGCATGAACTTCCTCCATGATGGAGCGGACCCGTTCGCGCACAAGTTGTTCGGGGCCAATCAGGACTTGAGGATCCAGATTGCCTTGCAACGCGACATCGAGCGCGGCTTCCTTCACGAGGCGGGCGGCGTGCGGGATTCGAACACGCCAGTCCACGGACAGGACATCAAATGCCTTGCGCGTTGCCGGGTCAGACTTCGCGCCGCGACCGAGTTCAAGAATCCGGTCAGAGCCCTGGCCGGAGAAATACGTCACCGGGACTCCGGTCGACTCGCGCACTGTCGCCATCAAATCCGCCGTCACTGGCCAGACATGACGAGCGTAGTCATCCGGCGTGAGGTTACCGGCCCAAGTGTCGAAAAGCATTAAGGCATCAGCGCCTGCCCGCACCTGCATCAACAAGTAATCCACAGTCACGTCACGCAGGAGTTTCATGAAATCGGCAAAAAGAGCGGGGTCACGAAAGATCATCGCCTTCGTCGCGGTGAATTCCTTGCTGCTGCCGCCCTCGATCATGTAGGTCGCGACCGTGAATGGAGCCCCGGCGAATCCTATGAGGGCTTTTCCCGGCGCCAGTTGGGATTTGGTCAGCGAAATGGCATCGCCCACGTATCCAAGTTCCGCGGCCACATCAGGGCGCTTGAGAGCCCGAAAATCCTCGCGGGACCGCATGGCGGGCGCAAGTTGCGGGCCGTGACCCTTGCCAAAGGTCAGGGTCTGGCCGAGGGCCATGCAAGGGACGAGGATGTCCGAGAAAATGATCGCCGCGTCGAGGTCAAACCGGCGTAAAGGCTGCAGGGTGACTTCGGCCGCGTCTTTGGGGCTGCGACAGAGGTCCACGAATTCCATGCGGGAACGAATAGCCATGTATTCTGGCAGGTAACGGCCGGCCTGGCGCATGAACCAGACGGGGTGCCGGGCCGCGGACCCAACCTGCCCAAAACCCAGCGCCTCGCGGACCAGCGGCAAATTTTCTGCACGGGTTTTATCCAACTTCATCCCATCTCTCCGGAATTTTTAACCTCAGGGTAAGTCCGGCCGCAACCGCCCTGATTAACGGGGATTTTGCGCAGGAAAATGAGGAATATAACGTCTGTCCGATTGCATTCACAGGGGAAAACGTGTCAATTATGGTCAGATTCGACCAACGGAGAACACAGCCATGGCCGCCAACGCGTTGACCACACTAAGTCATGACGAAGCCCTCTTCCAGCAAGAAGTAGAGAGATTTGCCAGGTCCGCCATCGGACCCAAGGTCCTCGAGATGGACGAGAAGGAACTTCTCGATCCAGGACTGATTCCCCAGTTTTTTGACATGGGGCTCATGGGGATCGAAGTGCCGACCCAGTACGGCGGCGCCGGCGGAACTTTCTTCATGTCGATTCTCGCAATCGAGGCCCTGGCCAAGATCGACCCGGCCGTCAGCGTCGTATGCGACGTCCAGAACACCCTCGTGAACAACATCTTCCTGCGGTACGCCAACGAAGCCCAGCGCAAGGCTTACCTGCCGCGCCTCACCGGCAAGGAAATCGGATCCTACTGTTTGACCGAGCCGAACTCAGGATCTGACGCGTTCGCCATGAAGTCGCGCGCCTGGGACGAAGGCGACCACTGGCGCCTCGATGGCAAGAAAATCTTCATCACCAACGCCAAAGAAGCCAACATCTTTGTCGTGTTCGCCAATGTGAACCCGGAACTCGGTTACAAGGGAATCACCGCCTTCATCCTGGAGCGCGGCATGCCGGGATTCAAAGTGGGCAAGAAGGAAGTCAAGTTGGGCATCCGGGCCTCGTCCACCTGCGAAGTCATCTTCGATAGCGTTCGCGTTCCGAAAGAGAACGTCATTGGCGAAGTGGGCAAGGGCTACAAGATCGCGATCGAAACCTTGAACGAAGGCCGCATCGGGATCGCGGCGCAGATGTTGGGACTGGCCCAAGGCGCTTTTGAAGGCGCGCTGAAGTACGCCCGCCAACGCGAGCAGTTCGGTAAACCTATCAAGGAATTCCAGGGCATCCAGTTCTCGATAGCGCAAGCCGCTACCGATATCGAAGCCGCCCGCCTTCTGGTTTACAACGCCGCCCGCCTCAAGGATGCCGGCAAGGACTTTGTCAAAGAAGCCGCCATGGCCAAGCATTTCGCTTCCGCTGTCGCGGAAACCGTCTCGTCGCAGATGCTGGAAGTCTACGGTGGATATGGATTCATCAAGGAGTTCCCCGCTGAGAAATTCTACCGCGACGCGAAAATCGGCAAGCTCTACGAAGGCACGACCAACATGCAGCTGGCCACGATCTTCAAACTGATCGACTCGCAGTACCGCTGAGCCGTGTCGCTGGCGCTGCGCATCATCGCGAGTACTGAAATCGCCCGGGCAGTTTGCCTGGGCGATTTTTTTCGCGCCACCGAGCCTGAAAAGGCGCATATGATGTGGGATGCGGGAGTCTATGACGCGGGCGTTAAGTTTTTCACGACGGAATCGCGACTCGACAACGCGACCGCCGGGATTGTCGCCAGGGAAAAATCAGGTGCCGGAGTGAGGGCTTTTGGCTTCGGAACGTGTCCAGATGGAAAATCCGGCGCACGTTCCTGGATTGCATTTTTCCCGTCCGCGGTCGCGGCGAACGTCAAAAACGAAAATCTGATTCTGCCGGAGGCAAAAGATTGTACGGATCTGGTGGTCCGTTTTGTTGGTCCGTCCGGTCCAAGTCAGTCGGTTGACAGGGTTTCTGATGGACGCTGGAAATTGCCGCGACAAAATGGAATTGTCACCGCAACCTGCAGCCATGATGGGGCTGCTGGCAAGAAGCCTTCGCGGATGGGACCCGAACTCTGGTTCTCCATTCCAACCCGACAAGGTCCCGCCTCAACCGTGCCGGACAGTGAATTTTTGAAGGAAACCAATCCGCCTCAGGATTTCAAGCGCACGCTGGCAACATGGATCAACAAGGTCCGGGAGCGGGAAAACCTGGGACCGCTGCGACAAATTTCTCTGGCAGATGCGCCGGACCTGTCAAAAAGCGCCACGCCACTTCACGATCGAAAGCTGATGTCACAATTGGCCGCGATCGCGCTCAAAGTTGAACAGCTGGCGCTGACAGGCGAAGACCGCGTATTAGCCAGGTCCGCGCAAGACGCGGCGTGGTTGCTCTGGAATTCCCCCCGGCACCGGGACCTGCTGCTTTCCGTGAATTCAAACTCGATCCTGATTCAAACAACCACAGACACCGCGACCGGCATGACTACCGCCAGCCTGCTGCTGTTCAGCCCAATTTCCGGGAAAAGTCAGGATTTACGCAAACGGTGAGCGTTGACGCAGTTGACGAGGAGTGACGCGATTGTCATCGGCCCAACGCCGCCAGGCACCGGCGTGATCTTGCCAGCGACTTTTGAAACGCCCGCAAAATCAACATCACCCTGGATGGATCCGTCCGCCATCCGGTGAATACCGACGTCGATTACAGTCGCCCCGGGCTTGATCCAATCGCGCTTGACCAGGTGATGGACGCCCGTCGCCACGACGACGATGTCCGCCTGACGAGTCAGTTCCCTGGTTTCCTTCGAGTCAGAGTGCATCGAGATCGTGGTCGCGCCCCCATGGGACAACAAGTTCGCGGCCGGCGCCCCGACGAGAAGGCTTCGCCCAAGAACCGCGGCCAAAGCGCCCTTGATCGGCGTACCCGAGAATTTCACGAGTTCAACGATGCCACTGGGAGTGCATGGCCGGATACCTGGCAGGTTCCAGTCGAGCAGACCCTGATTCAACGGAGTCAAACCATCCACGTCTTTTTTCGGATCTACCGCCAGAATCGCGGCCGTGCGGGACATGTGTGCCGGCAACGGCAACTGCGGCAGGATCCCGTCGATGCCGTCATCCTCGTTGAGCCTGTGGATCAAGTCGTTCAGACGCTTTTGCGGCGCGTCCTCGGGCAACCTGAAAAGAACTGTCTCGATGCCGACAGACTTGCAGGCGCGTTCCTTGTTTTTGACGTAAACTTCACTGGGCGCGTGATTGCCGACAAGAATGACCGCCAACTTCGGCGCGCGTCCGCCTTTCGCCAGAAGTCCGTCAACGTCCGCGCGAACCCGCTTTTTGATGGCCTGGGCTGCGATGCGTCCGTCAATGATCTGCGTCATGGTTGCAGGCTTTGTCCGATGATGTTGGTGGCTGAGACGACCGATTTGATCACATTTTCGTCGCCAATGTAACTCGCGCCGTAGCAATCACCACAGAAAGCGAGGTTCGCTGAACTGATATGTGATTTTGCCATGCGCTGCAGCAGTTTTGCTTCCGAGACCGCCGCGGACTGCCCCCACGCGACCGGCACCAGGGCGATGCGCTCATTTTCTGACATGCACCCTGCCCGCGCCGTGAGCAGTTTCTTCCGCGCGCGCTTGAGACGCTTCACTGCCTTGACGACTTCCGGAGCCTGAACTGAAATCTCGTAATCGATCGTCGCCTGGAATGTGATTTCATCCGGGCTGGAACGGACTGCCTGGACTCCCTCTGCCGGGATCATGATCAGATCCGGCAAGTCAGCCTCTGCCGGATTCTCAATGCGTTCTGTCAACGTCACCGCGCTGACCGGCTTGACCTTGTTTGCCATCGCCAGCAGCGATGCCGGCCAGAAGTGTTTGGGCAACCAGAGCAATGCCTGCCAGGGCGGCTGTGCGACCACGAGACGCGGCGCGGTGAATGCGCCCTTGGATGTGGTCAGTTGCCATTTGCCATCGGCACCAATCCTGGCCCCGACTTTAGCCGGCTCAGGCAATTTTCCTTCGAATCCGGCCGACATCACACGGCAGTCGGTCATCAGCGTGATGATTCCGGCATCGATATATTTTTGCAGGGATTCGGCGATGGCAACTTGCCAGGGACCGCGCTTCAACGGGCCAGTGTGGAAGGACACCCTCTGCCGGAAAGCCTCCGGAGGCGCCGACCACAAATCCGTAATCCCGATGACAGGACTGAACTGCTCCAACACAACAGCCGCCGGGGCCTTGCGCGATTCCTTCCAGATGTTGGCGAAGGACTGCAGATCCCGTTTGTCCTCTGATTTGTCTTCCGGTTCGTCTTCCAATTTTTCTGGAGCATCCCCCGCGGCCTCGCCTGCGGCATCAATCGGGCCGCCATCAAGGATCCTGGTGACATGCTCCCACTGGCGCGCGGCAGCCATGCCACCGAGCGCTCGCGCGCCTTTGCCGGCAAACATCTGGTCGAGCGGGATTGTGCTCAAATCACTGCCGGAAAGGATCCCGAGGGTGTCCTGTTCGCGCGCGGCAAATGAACCGGGATCCCACGCTGAATCGGGATCTGCGCGCATGGTCTGTTGCCAGAAGTCGATCAGAGGTTTCGACACGCCATTGAGGCCGTATCCCCACGTCGGATGACCATCACCGCGGTCCGCCGCGTCGGGGGAGTGCGACGCGAGGCTGCGCAATCGACCTCCCGGCGCACCTTCCTTCTCAATCAGAAGGATCTTGAGCGCCGGCGCCTGATCACCAGCCGCGGAGATCCGCCCAACGGCCAAGCGCAGCGCGGCCAGCGTGCCAGCGATGCCGGCACCGGCGACGATCACGTCGAAATGGTTATGGTCAGTCGTTCCATTTGAATTCATCAAACCTATTTTTACTTGGGGTCACCCGGCCGCGCAAGGCGGAATGCCTTCAACCAGTTTTTCTTGCGCGTCGTCGTCGGGATCTTCTCGATCCGCCAGCCGGCGGTCTCCAGCGCGTCACGGACCGTTCTGGCAACGCTGTAAGTCATCAAGCAGCCATCAGGACGCACACCGGGCGTGATCGCCGAGAACCACTCCAAACCCCACATGCCGGGATTTTTCTCCGGAGAGAACGGGTCTTGCCAGACATAGTCAAAGGGACCGGATCTCACAACGAGTCCGGTGGCATGATCTGACAAGGCATCACCAAGAAACACGCGCCAAAGCAGTTCACCACCACCTGATCCGGCGATGGTGGCCTGCCACAATCCATCAGATACCAGATCCAGATTTTTCACCGCGCCCGTCCACTGGGGATCCCAACCAACCTGCCAGGGGGCCTCACCGGATCGCATGGCTTCGAACAACGCATCGTTGTTCTCGAGCGACAGGATTTCCAGGCGTCCCCTGGACCCGCATCGGAGCCATGCATCGATGGTGGCAAGCGCGTTGTAACCAAGCCCCAGCCCGACATCGAGAACCCGGACGGTTTCGGCGTCCGGAGTCCCTCGCTGGAAATCACCCAGAATTCCCGAAGACTCGACATAGAGCGACTTCGCCTCGGCCAGGGCGCCATCGGCCGAGTGATACCATTCGGCGTGATCCGGATGGGCCAGTGTCCACGATCCGTCACCGGTCTGACGAGCCTCACCCAAGGCAGGCGCTGAGAATTTAGTCATAAATAGTTCAATGAATCCAGACATCTATGAGGTTTGAACTGCTCTACTTGACTGCACCTGGAGACGAAATTCAGGAGAGTTCGCGAAGTGAACTTGAATTTCCTATAATCCGTCAATGATCGCACGTGAAATGAAGATGCCAATCGGCTACCTTGGCGGTGTAGCCTGAACCATCTTCTTAGATCCTGGTAATCCATGACATACAGCTACTTTGCGATTTTCTTTTTTGCCACCTCTCTCCTTGTCGTAACACCAGCATTCTTTACCTGGGGATGGATGCTCAAGATCGCACTGGGCGAATGGGGTCATTGGCTGGGTCTGACCGGCTTGGTTCTGGCGGGGTGCTCCATGGCTTTTCGCAAGCCCCATTTGTCGACCAGCATTCTATTAACCGCTGGATCATTGCTCTACTTGATGCCGCTTGTCGACATCATGAACCGGGATGTGCCGCCCAAAGAAAAACTGAGGCTCGTCGATGCCTTTTTTCCTGACAGGATCCCTTCAGCCAAGGTTGTCACCATTCCTTTCAAAAAATCAGGTGTGGACCTCCCCATCGATTTTTATCTGGCAGGATCCGCTGACTCACCGCGCCCCCTTGTTATCATGATTTATGGCGGCAGCTCTGGCCAACGCTGGCTTCAATGTAGCAGCAGTCACCTATCGCCTCGCGCCTGAAACGCATTACCCAGGCCAGGTGGAAGACGTCGTTGCGGCCGCACAATTCCTGATGGAAACACCATCGCCTTGGAACATCAACCCCGACCGGGTTTATTTTATGGGCCGTTCCGCAGGCGGGCAAATAGCTGAAATTTCTGCACTGACGATTCTAAAAAAAGGGCATCCAATAAAAGGAATCATCAGCCTCTATGCACCAGCCGACTTGATTTGGGGCGTTGAAACCACAAATCCATGGCAGATCATCAATGGCGAGATTTCAATCGGCACGTATATTGGAGTGCCGCTTACAGATAAAACCCGCGACATTTACAAAGCTGCCTCCCCGGTTTTTCAGGTTGACCAGGAGGCTCCAAGACACCTCCTGATCCACGGAGCTGGAGATGAACTTGTTTCTGTCTACCACACACGAACCCTGGCCGAACGACTGAAGAAACTGGGACGCCCCGCTGAGGTTGAGGAACTGCGTTGGGCGACCCACGGATTCGATTACTTCCATCAGAGCCCAAGCAGCGTCTTCGTGCGCAAACGAATCTTGAGATTCCTGGAGGCTGACTAGCCATTTAAAGGTAAACGCTCCCCGATCGCCATTGTGTCGGAGATCAAGATCCGGACCCGAAAAATATTCCCGGAGTCCTTGCTGCCAGTAAACACAGCGCACGCCATCAATGATCTGCGGCGTTGGATCGCAGGACAAAAGAACCATCTCAGACTGACGTTTTCAGTCGATTTGATCTCGACGAGCAACAACGCCTTGCCGGGCCTTCGAACGACAAGATCAATTTCCTTGTCGTCGTAGGTTCTGAGAAAATTCAGGTCAAATTGATTTCCGCTATATTCGATCAGCCGTTTGCATTCCAAAATCACAAAATGTTCAAAAGCATTTCCCCAAGCATACGTACCGGGGTCCATGGCGAGGGTCAATTGGCGCGAAAGCGCGCGGACAACGCCCGTATCAAAGAAATAAAACTTCGGGGCCATACCGACTTTCTTGCGGACGGATCTATGAAATGCATCGACAAAAAAACCGATGAGGGTGTCCTCCTGGATTTCATAATATTTCCGGACCGTCTTCTCATCGACCCCCACATCGCTGGCGATTGATGCAAAGTTGATGATTTTGCCATTACCCTGGGCGGCCACTTCCAAAAACTTCCGGAATGGGTCAAGTGCGCGTACAACCTGCCCGGCACGAATTTCTTCGTTGATGTACGTCAGGGCGTAAGTTTCCAGGGTTTTCCGTTTCGCCGCATCTGTCTTGAGGGTGGCAATTTTGGGTAAAGTCCCGAACTTCTATGCCTCATGAAGGTTAAACGCATCTCCCAGCTCAAAGCTTGTGAGTGGAAACAAGGGGTATGCCAAAGCGCGTCCCGCCAGCAAATTGTCAGAACCAGCCTTTAATTTTCGGGCGCTGGATCCTGTCAGGACAAAAATTTTATTTGTGGATTCGATCAGTGCGTGAACCACGTCTAGCAACGCAGGAACCT
>RGVZ01000671.1 GCA_010029825.1 bacterium
CGGCGATGAATCCCGCGGCGTCGTCAGAGAGTTCAAACGCGATACCGCGGTCGGCGAGGCGACCGGAAAATCCCTTCGCCAGAATGCGCACGATCTTTTTGATCTCTTCCATCTGGAGGGGCTTGAACATCACGATCTCGTCGACGCGGTTCAAGAACTCGGGACGGAAATGGGCACGCAATTCTGTAGTCACCGCGCCGCGTGCGGCTGCGGTTAACTCGCCGTCACTGCCGATCCCGCCGTCCAACAAGTGATGCGACCCGATGTTGCTGGTCATGATCACGACGGTGTTGCGGAAATCGACTGTCCGGCCCTGCGAGTCCGTGAGTCGTCCGTCATCGAGAAGTTGCAGCAAAGTATTGAACACTTCCGGATGCGCCTTCTCGATCTCGTCGAAAAGGACGACCGAATATGGCTTCCGCCGAACGGCTTCCGTGAGTTGACCACCCTCTTCGTAGCCAACGTATCCTGGAGGCGCGCCAATGAGGCGTGATACGGCGTGCTTCTCCATGTATTCGGACATGTCAATCCGGACGATGTTGTCCTCACTGTCAAAGAGTGACGATGCCAGGGCCTTTGCGAGTTCCGTTTTTCCAACGCCAGTCGGGCCGAGGAAGATAAACGAGCCGATCGGGCGGCGCGGGTCTTTGATCCCGGCGCGGGCGCGAATCACGGCATCGCTGACCAGTTGCACGGCCTCGTCCTGGCCGACCACGCGTTCATGCAGGATCTTGTCGAGTTTCAACAGTTTCTCGCGCTCGCCTTCGACAAGGCGCGTCACCGGGATTCCTGTCCAGCGGCTGACGATCTGGCTGATCTCGGATTCGGTCACTTCCTCGCGCAGGAGTCGTGAGCCTTCTCCGGCCTGGTTTTTCGCGGCTTCGGATTCCGCGACTTTTAACTTTTCCATGAGGCCGGGCAACTTCCCGTGGCGGAGTTCGGCTGCCTTGTCCAGATTGTAATCGCGCTCGGCACGCTCAATCGCGCGCTTCGTATCTTCAATCTCCGCGCGAACAGCCGTCACTTTCTGCAGCGACTTTTTCTCAGACTCGTATCGCGCGCGTAACGTATCACGCGCGTTTTTCGCGTCTGCCAATTCCTTTTGCAGGTTTTCAAGACGCTTGCGACTCGAGTCATCCTTCTCTTTTTTCAAGGCGGCTTCCTCGATTTCAAGGCGCATGACCTTGCGTTGCGCCGAGTC
>RGVZ01000672.1 GCA_010029825.1 bacterium
GAACCACAGCATGGGCTTCCACTTCACGCGGATCCCGCGCATAGCCATCACCTGACCGGCACCCTCATGTAAGCAGCACAATGGCCAGTAAAAAGTCAGATACTTGCCAACAAGGCGACACACGTCCGCAGTGGCGTACTGGCCGAGGTAGCAGATGAGCGACCCGCCTGGGCGAAGGATTCGCGCTGCCTCGCGGGCCATGTCTTCGTAAAGCGGGACCGTTTCCTTGTCGTATGGCGGGTCTGTGAAGATCAGATCTACGCACCCGTCTGGGATTGAAGGCAGGACAGTTCGAAAGTCACCGAGACGCACGATTTCTCCATCGAGAAGTCCTGCCGCAGCGGCCTCCCTCTTTTTCTCGACGGCGCGGACCTCTGCACGTTGCTTTTTGATCTCCTTATCGACGTGGTTGATGGAGATTTCGCCAGATCGAAGCTTTTCAATAGTCGAGTCACTCACCAGTCCGTCTGCCGTTGCTTCCTCGATCCTTTTGACCTTGGCAACCGTGTCGTAAGAGACGTTGGCGACCTTGGCGATTTCTTGACGGGTCTCTAAAGGTTCAGCAGATTTCTGCGGAACCTTCCCGCGCCCTGTTGCTTTTCCGTCCTTGACCTTCTTAGCCTTCGCCCTGGCCGAGATCGTTTCCTCTAGTCGGAGCGCCAACTGCGTGCGAACGTATGCCGACAGGTTGCGCCGCCCAAACTGGTTGCGGATGATCCACTCTTCTGCGTGGCTACGGTCGCTGAACCGCATCTCTTCGATGTCGAAACCCAGCCCCAGCCGCGTGCAAATCTCGTATCTGTTGTGTCCGTCAAGTAGCGTGAACGTGCCGATCTGTGCCCACACCACTAGCGGGTCGCGCGCCCCGCCGTGCTCGACAATGTTCTGCTCCAGTTGCTGCCGCTCTTCGCCAGACAGTGGAGGAATCAGTGCAGCGAACTCGGCGTCGATCACGATGTCGTCGTAAACCTGCGTCACGCCATGTTCCTTTTTGCGCTTGTCCATTCCCTCTCTCTCCCGCCGTTCGTCTTGCGGCCCGTCAGCACCGCAAGGCCGTGACGTTTCAGATCCGCCAGCCGCTTGTTGACCTCGTGCGGCAGCAGGCCGCATCGCCTGGCCAGCTCAGTCTGCCCGGCAGGCCCGGCCGCCAGGGCCTCGAGCACTAGGCGGCAGTGACCAACGATCGGCGCGCGCTTGGCTG
>RGVZ01000673.1 GCA_010029825.1 bacterium
GTATGCGTTCAAGGATGGCGACACGAAGGAGGCCTACGCCAAGCTCGCCGCTGAATTGAAGAGCAAGCCCAAGAAGCGTGCCGTCGATCCCCGCCAAGTCATCGACGATACGCTGAGGTTCCTCAAGGACCGACGCTGATGAGCCTGGATGCTCGAATCGCGAGTCTCATTGCGTTCTCCCAGGCAAGGGCGATGGAGAGCGCTACTAACGCCACCGGAGGCGCCATCGCGGGTGGAGCAGACTGCGGCCGCGATCCTGACGGGAAGTTTGGCGGAGGGAACAAGTGCGCCGTCGTCGGAGGAGTCCTGGCTCCGCAGTCGACCGAGGCGTACACAGGAACTCCGTCATTTCACGACCAAGACGACGACTACGTCTACCACGTTACGACGGCTCCGAACGCCGGCAAGATACTGAAGGGCGGCTTTCGGCGATCTCCATCAACGATCAAGGGTGGCGGGTACGAGTCGTACTCGAAGGGAAAAGTTTTCTTCACCGAGAAAAGCGGTCTCGCGACTTGGGAAAGCAAAATCGGAGACCACCTGTTTCATTCGCACGACGATCCGCCACCAACCGCCATCGTCCGCGTCAAGAAGTCCGAGGTGTCGCACCTTCTGTCTGAAGACGTAGTCGGAACAAAGGACGCCGGCGCAAAAGCCTACTACGTTGACCTCGGAAAGAAGCAGTCTCGCGCCTTCTGTCCGACCGGCGACGGGGGGGGCATCGACAACTCGTGCGGCATCTCCAACAGCAAGGGCGAGCGAATCCGCAACGTCCGCACTAAGTCGGACAAGATGCAGACGAAGGTGGCCCGCAAGCTCTACCAGATGCGGACCACCGAGAAACAAATCAAGAAGCTGATTCGCGACCTGGGCGGCAAGGTCAGCAACTCGATCGTGGAGATCGAGTCCACGCGAGGCGAGGAAGGCGTCAACATCTTCATCCGCGATCGAGACAATAACGAGACGCACTTCATCCACATGGGCTACTACGGCGCGTCCATCTACACGAGCGACAAGGTCTCGCTTGACGAGGCGAAGCGGATCAGGGCCTTGGCCGAAGAGGCATTCCCGAAGACGATCGACAAGCGGCTCTACGGCCGTGGCAGGAAGTACAACATCGACGTCGTCAACGATCCCACGCAGACGAAGACGGCCTGGGACGGCTTGTCGTCGAAGCAGCGGTTCAAGGTCAAGATCGAT
>RGVZ01000674.1 GCA_010029825.1 bacterium
AAGAGTCTCTGCAATAGTAATCGCTTGGCGTGTGCTTTGTGTTGTATCAAGCGGTCAATCTGAATTGCGCCGTGTTTCTCCGCGGAAAGGGCGAGATGGTAAACATGTACAACGCGTGTCTGTCCCATACGAACGGCGCGAGCGACGGCCTGATCCATCATGGCACTAGTCCACCAAGGGCTGACAAACACCACACGGTCGTACTCCTGAAGATTCAAGCCGACACCGCCCGCCTGCAACTGAAGGAGAAGCACGACGCGGCCCGAAAGCTTCTTAGATTGTTCCAAGACAGAAGCCCTCTCCATTTGAGACATACCTCCGTGGTACATGAGGACATGCTCCGCATCACAGACACCCCTCTGAAGGAGTGACTGGCGAATCAAGTCCATCTCCTGGTGGAACTGACAGAAGACAATGTACCTATGTGGGGTTTGGCCGCCTTCTGCGGCGTCCCCCTCAGAACAGGGGGCAAGGGTTTGGCCGCCTTCGGCGGCTATAAGGCTTGCGTCCCCCTCAAGAATGCGGTGGAGTGCGTCCAACTTGGTAGAACCAGCGGTCCAATCAGGTCGGTCGTACGACGCCGCGCCCAATTCGCGGCGCATGGCGTCAATATAAATCTGGGGATGAACGGAAATCTGACGCAACCGCAAAAGCAACTTGAACATCTCCGCAGGAGGGACGTCCTTCTTGTACTTTCCAGCGAGTGACTCGCTGACAATTCCCTGTACGCCGAGATAGAATTCCTCCTCCTCTTCCGAAGAGAAAGGCAAGACAACGTCATGGACGACGGGAACGGGCGGAGCACCAGCAATGACGGACCGCAGGGAATCCAAGGAGCGATGAAGAAGCAAGGAGGGCAGCCAGTGAAGGAAACGCGGTTCCCAACGGAACTGCTTGTCACAGGGCACCCCCAGAAAAGCCAGCAGCGCGACAACGTCTTTCAAGGAATTGACGAGGGGCGTACCCGTGACAGCCCAGCGGTACGCGGCAGGAATGGCGCGAGCAGCAGTGGACATGCGACTCTTTCCGTTGCGAATCTTATGGGCCTCGTCCAGAACAATGCGATTCCAGGTATAGCCAGAGAACAGAGAGCGTGCCGCAGGACCGTGTAGTTTTTCGTAATTCGTGACGAAGACGGCAGGGCGTTCTCTATTAAACCAGTGGGGGGCGATGCCCCAGGTAGAAGGAACACGCTCCCAG
>RGVZ01000675.1 GCA_010029825.1 bacterium
TCGCCTCACCCGGATCGTGAAACCGGTTGTACGTCTTCGTGAGGCCATCGTCGTTTTTCACCATCAACGCCGCCCGAAACTCGTAATATTCCTTCCCCGCCGCCTCCAGACTCGCGTCCGTCTCGAAGTTCTCCGGGAAGGGGAAGGTTTCGAAGCAGTCGGAGGGGGAGTAGTTCAAACGATCTTCAAGAGTGGACGTGAGTAACCTGACCCAGCCGTCATGCAGCATAGATTGGACAACGGCAAATGCCCGCCAATCGTTGATCGGAAAGACAATCAATTTTTCATTGAATACGATGTCTGTGGTCAACCTGCCAACGGCAAGGTGCGGGCTAACGCGAGCTACGGCGAAGACGTAATCCAGCCTGTCTTGTCCTATCCGGTCAAATAATTCATGCGCACTGTACTGATATCGCCACCAGTAGCGTTTCAGCGTGGCCGCGCCGGACTGTGTCGTTAGCGCATCACGCTCCGGCTTAACGTACTGCTCGATCAGGCGAAAGAGTCCGGGGAAACGTGCCGCGTCTTCGGCCTCAAGATCGTCGAGGTAGACAATCTGCTTATCCGGGTTGAGTGATGGGATGTTATTGATGTCTTCACCGCCCATGTACGGGCGCACGCGCGGGCTGCTTTTAGGCTCGCGACTCAGAACCTCAGAGACAGTTGATCTCGGAATGCAGCCGTCGGTGCCGTCGTCCACGACAAAGCCGACGCCATAAGGCACGACCCCTTTCGTGACGCTTTGAATCGGCGTCGGGATCGGCAGTGGCATCTCGCTGCCGCCCTTGGTGAAGAGGAACGCCGTGATCTTCGGGACCACTTCGCGATTTAGTACGACTTCTCCGGGGTAATGGCCGCGATGCATGTGAATAACGCTGACGACTACGGCGGCTTCCCCTGGCCACTTCAGTCGCTTTGTTGCTGCATAGATAGTGGCCCCCTCGCGAACCAGCGGTATGAGGCTGCTGGCCCGAGTGTCGCCCTGAGAAATCGTATTTGTGGCAATCAGACCGAAACATCCAGAGGCACGGAGGGTGTCGAAGGCCCGGCGAAAAAAGAACGCAACGAGATCACACTTGCCACCAGTTTCAGACCAAGTTTTCCGCAGATGCGTGGTGTAGTGCTCGTGATTACTCTCGGACAGCGTCGATACGCCAGCAAACGGTGGATTGCCGACGATTGCGTCAAAACCAGAATTC
>RGVZ01000676.1 GCA_010029825.1 bacterium
GGCGTGGTCGCGGTCGGTGCGGATACCTGGGCGGTCGAGGCAATCCCGTTTGAAAACGGCGCAGGCGTTTTCGAAGTGCACCAGATTTTGTTGCCGATGAGCGGGACCTATATTCTCGAGAATATCAACACGCTCGAGCTCGCCAAAGACAAGGCCTACGAATTCATGTTTGTGCTAGGGCAGAACAAGTATGAGGGTTCGGTGCAATCGATGATTAATCCGATCGCGATTCGCTAGCCTTGAGCAATCCGAGTCGGCAGGGAACCAGGTCGTCTTTGATTGACCAGTGTTATGCAAATTTCGCATGAGACGGAGCGAATTAATTCTTTGAAAAGAGTACGGTCAGGCTAGGACAATGGTTGCTTCAACTCAGGAGCAACCCATGTCCCTTCGTTCTTACTGGCTGCGAGGTTTCCTGCTGCTCTCCAGCTCCTTGCTGTGGACCATTGTCTGCGCCAAGGACATTACGCTTCTCAACGTTAGTTACGACCCAACCCGTGAGCTTTATGCCGAGTTCAACAAGGCATTTGCTGCCTACTGGAAAGGCAAGACCGGCGACGTCGTCACCGTGCGCCAGTCGCATGGCGGTTCCGGAAAACAAGCGCGGTCGGTGGTCGATGGCCTTGAGGCCGACGTCGCAACCTTGGCCCTTGCCTACGACATTGACGAGTTACAACGGGTTGGCCTCGTGGGTGCGCAATGGCAGAAGCGCCTCCCGCATAACAGCGCCCCGTACACGTCGACCGTCGTCTTCCTGGTTCGAAAAGGCAACCCGAAGTCGATACGGGACTGGGACGATCTAACCAAAGCCGGCGTATCCGTGGTCACGCCAAATCCAAAAACCTCGGGCGGGGCGCGCTGGAACTACCTTGCCGCCTGGGGTTATGCGCTACGGAAAAATAACAATGACGCTAAAAAGGCGCAGGACTTTGTCGCCGCCCTGTATCGCAACGTCCCGGTTCTCGATGGTGGCGCGCGCGCGTCGCTACTCACGTTCACCGAACGCAACATCGGCGACGTGTTTATCTCGTGGGAAAACGAGGCCTATCTCGCCGCGCTAGAGCTGGGTACCGACAAGTTCCAAATTGTCGTTCCATCCTCGAGCATCCTGGCCGAACCCCCGGTTGCGCTCGTCGACAAAACGGTTGACCGCAAGGGCACGCGTGAAGTGGCGAACGCCTATCTTCAATAT
>RGVZ01000677.1 GCA_010029825.1 bacterium
GGATGGCGTGAAGGATGTCGAAGTCGTTGTGGTCGCGCTCGAATCGAGGTTGGTGTCGTTCAACTTGTAACGGAACGTCCCGTTGCCGCCGCCGCCCGCGGTCCATGACCAGGTCGGAGTGGTGTCGCTGGTCGGGGTGGTGCCGGTGACAGACGGCGCCGTAGGCGGAGTGGTGTCGATGTCGTCCGCGAGGAATGTTCCGTTGGCCTCAATGAAGCAATTCTGCTGGTTTTCCGCGCGGCATGCCGGTGTTACGCCAGAGGTCACCCGGCCGACGCAATTGGCGGCGCTGGTCCCCGTGCCGCGTTTGATCGTTCCCGTGCGGGAGTCAATGAACTCAACGTTGGCGCAGACTTGATTTGTGTTGGATCCGTCGGCGACGATCATGGTCGCCGTCCGGTCCGGCATGTTGACGAAGTAATTCGCGCGGTCGATGTTTTGCGCCAGGGATACACCGCCCACTCCCCAGGATGAGATCACCGAGTTTGTCACGTTCCCCGACATCATCGATTACCTCTCCTTGCCGCGCGCTGGTTCGCGCCGAGGAGGCAGTTTTCGCGGATGGATGATGTGCAGGTGGTCTCCTGGATTTGCTTTCCAACACATGGTGCAAGGCCCGTGCCGGCGGCCACACGATTGTCCCATGTGACGAGAGGCTGTCTTGCGCACACCGATGCGGGGCTGCCAGTGAACACGACTGGTCCTGACGTTCCCGTGGACGGAATGTTTGTCACAAGGACATTCGTCTCGAATCCAGGCGATCCCTCGCTGGCCAGCGCGATGATAAACAGGCCTCCCGCGCGACCTGTCGTCGCCTGCAATTCATCGGATGCCGGAAGAGTGATCTGCGCTGAAAGGCCATCTGACGATGGCGCGACGGCCAGCCTCCGGTCACGGATGAAGGCGCGCAGGCCGCCAAGATTTTCGCCCCTGACAGTTAATTTCTGTTCCGGCGTGGCGACAAACGGCTCGCGACCGGTTATCGACATCTTGGGAAGTTCCCGGACTTCGTTCTGGCGGCGCGGCGCGACTTCAGCCACCGTGTTGACAACGACGCGCTCGACCGGTTTTTCGGCCTCTGCCGCGAGTTGTATCAAGCGGTAGCTGCCCCAATTGCTGGTTTCGAATTGGGCCTTGCCGTCAACGAAGGTAATTTCGCGGTTCGGGATGAAACCGACGAAGGTCTCGCCC
>RGVZ01000678.1 GCA_010029825.1 bacterium
AATGCCATCCATGCAGCCGGGGCCGTGTTCTTCCTCCACGCCCTCACGTACCCAATGTGTGGCGGCGGCACCCACTGCGCTATACGGTAAGGCGGCGCGTACGAAATCTTCGGGGCCAGCATAGACGGCATATATACGTTCAAAGGCGTAAACCGTGAAATCCAACGCCTTTGAATACAACAAGCTTCGATTGATTTGATGAGCGTTGAAGTACAATCCTAAAACACGACTCTCCACCGGCAATCGCCAAACAGCGGAGATTTTGGCATCGCCCATTTCGACCGCTGTCCCCAACAACGAGCGGTTTTGCGTGTGCATCAATGCGGCGACGAGCGGTTGCAAAAATCTATCGTCTGACTTCGTCAATGGCGAAGCCTCTATGAACTGCACTCGCCAATTATGCGCGCCAAGCCATTCGTTCGACAGACGACTGGCGATGATACCACTCGGCAGTGTATACGGCTCCAGCATGGTCCAGGCGAGGTCCCGCAGATTGCGCTGTTGCAGGGGCGCCCCTGCCCGTTGGAAGTGCAAATTCATGCCGGGCAAGGTGAAACTGGGTGGCTCATGCTTGTCGATATCGGGCATTACGGCTGGTTCCTTATTTCAGCGGGATAACGAAACTTGTCCGTGGCTTCGAAACCACGGGCTGTTGGACGGAAGATTTCAAGTGTCGGAACATTGGCCGCGCCGGGGGAAGTGCTGGGGTGGGCGGTCGCGACTCTGTTGCCCGGCAAAATGTATCGCGTGGTCCCGTCGCCCAAGTGGTCCGGCAGCCCTGCATTGAGGCGTGCCAGATCGGCCTCTCTACCCGCCACGCCGCCTGGCCGGACCCACTGATCGACCTCACCACTTAAAACCCGATGGTGCTCCGTCAGTGGATCATCGCGCAACTCCTGAACGCGATCCCGGCCCGACGCATCTCTTATCGGCGCCCGAGGGATCGCGCGTGTCGGGGAATTCCCCTGCCCAGCCCCGGATGGCGGCAGTAGGGGACGGCCGCCACCCCGCCTGTTAATGGGTATAACATCCTGATTAACGCTAGGGCGGGGGTGCGGCATCATCCCCATGCCTGGGCGGGCACTCCGCCAATGTGCGGAGACTTGATGTCCCTCCCGCATATACGCCCGCACCCAGACGGTGGTCCTTGCCCCGCCATCACTCGGGTTCAGCCCGCGAAAGCCC
>RGVZ01000679.1 GCA_010029825.1 bacterium
TGTTGTCTGGTTCGCTCGCGGCCTCACGCGGGACTACGAAGAATTTGGCACGCGTGGCCATATCGACATCGTCGCGTGTTTCGCGGATGCCAACACCGTGCTCTTTCACGATCAGCGCAACGTCGAGCATCCGGATTATTGGATCAGTCAAGAAGCTCGACGGGTGCTCAAGTCGGTAGCCCGCCGACGTGCGAAGGACAGGCCCGCGGCTCCCAAGTTGAAAGTTGTGAGCGTCCCGGCTCCCGATGTGCTCGAAGACAACCACGGGTGGAATGACTACAGCTACATCAATCACTACGTGTGTAATGGTGCGGTCATTTTGTGCGCATTCAACGACCCGGGTGATGAAAGAGCTGCCCGCGTTCTCAAGCGCGTGTATCCCGGTCGCGAGATTGTCTTAGTGGATGCGCGAGCTCTCTTTGAGCGCGGCGGCGGGATTCACTGCATCACGCAACAGCAACCCGTTGCCCGACCGAAAAGGCCCCGCGTTGAGCGCACTACTGTGGCATCCACGTAACCGCGGTTCCTCGTGAAGCGTCGTAAGGACCGCCCTTTTGCGAGAAACGAACCCCGGCGGGAATAAGACCGTCGGTCGGGGTAGCCGCGGCGAAACAGAACGTTACTTCGGTCGCTGGCTTATCGATGTCTGCCGGCGCGGGGACGCTTTCGCACTTCTTCCAGTCGACAATCGTGAATCGCTGCACGACGTGACCATCACCGGTCACCGCGTCGAATAACGGGGCGAGCTCTGCTCCCGCCAGCAGAGTTCCCGACACTTTCGTGACGCGAACGTAGTAGTAGTACACCGACATGCCGGTGAGTTCTGGAACTGCCGCACGCAAAACGTTTTGATCTGACTCCGGCGCGAGGGATGGGGCCTCGGCTACGACGCTGGCAAGCGCGAGCAGATTGTCCCCGAGAGCAATCTCTACCTGACCCGGACTACCCAGAGCAAGGGTCGTGCCCGGCGGGGTCACGGAGACCGGTAGCGCAGTCGATGTGGAGGTCGCCCATGCGTCATCCGGCAATGGCAGTGGGGTAACCGTCGGAGTGGGGGTGGGGGTAGGCACCGGAAATGGGAGACGCCCGTTTGACACGGTGATACCGGCGAGCGTCACTGCACAACCCAACAAGAACGCGATAAGCCAGCGACCGAAGTAACGTTCTGTTTCGCCGC
>RGVZ01000680.1 GCA_010029825.1 bacterium
GAAATCATCACGAGCCCCGTTGCGATCACGAATTGCGACGATCTGCCCGCGTCGACGGGCGACCTCAAATTAAACGTCGACCTGCAAGTGCGCCCCGCAGATGCCGTGGGCGGGCAGGTTTTGAAAAGCGTTGTGAATAGGCATCAACTTACGCGCGGCTGGGTGACCGAAGGCGTTGTTACAACCACGCCAGATTTTCTTGTGATAAGGGGCAGTCGCGGCACAGCGCGTAATCTGTCGGCAGCAGAAAAGTCGGCGTTAAATATAGCAACGTCGGGCGACGTGCCTGTATATCAAGGGCTCGTCCGCATCGACTACACCGACAACCTGACTGAACGAGAAATCTCGCCGCAAATTATTCGTCTGAGCGATACCGTCGAGCGGCTGTATATGGACATTCCATATCTCGGCTTTCCGACGGGTCAATCTTCTTTGCTGCGCGTCCGGTTAAATATTCCGGAAGCCAATCTTGATCAAAACCTGAGCATGAAGATACGCGTGCGGTTATTCGGTCGCGCCGGAAACGCATCAACGCCCAGTTTGTTACCCGAACTGTACATGTCTTATCGTCGCCTACCGCGACCCGGAACCGCGGCCTTGCAACTGTTAACAAACGACACGGATGTTGATTTCTCAGATTCATCGCGGTCGCTTTTGCCGGATCGCGTGGTTGAGTGCGACAGTGATGCGTTTGACGTCGAGGCTGGGGATACAGTATTAGTGACTATAGAACGCCGTTTAGATATCAATGACCAGTATGATGACGATGTAGGTGTGCTGCGTATCGCGGGTATTGTCAGCAGCCGCGAGTAAACGTTAGTTGCGCAGAAATGATAGGTGAGCCATGCCGATTGGTAATTGGAATTTACAATGGCTCAACCACAATTCCCAGCGCTCATATCCGCTAACAGACTGGGCCACAAAGACATCTATTCTCGGAAACATTCGCCTGCCGGATAGTTTTCTGGTCGCGATGTATCTTCCGATTAGCGCCACCAACGACGTCGACGCCGGGCGATTTTTTCTTAAAACACTGCTTATCAGCCCTTCCGGTTTTAACGTTATCGTCGGCTATAAACCGGTAATAGGGGACGCCGTCGCAGTTGCCGGCGCAAACATCCCACGCGCGGCATTTGAACCAAACAGGTCATACGCGCTCGGCGGCATTGA
>RGVZ01000069.1 GCA_010029825.1 bacterium
TTCATTTTCACGCCAAAGGGTGACGTGATCCGCCTGCCCCACGGGGCGACGCCTCTGGACTTCGCGTTCAACGTCCACTCGGCGATTGGCCTGACAACCGTTGGTGCCAAGGTCAACGGTCGCATCGTTCCGATCAAGAAAAAGCTCAAATCAGGCGACATCGTCGAGATCATGACCTCACCCAGCCAGAAGCCCAGCAAAGACTGGTTGAATTACGTGACGAGCTCGCGCGCCAAGAACAAGATCCGTTCTTACCTCAGGAGCCAGCAACGCGAGAAAAGCCGCAAGATGGGGCGTTCCCTCATGGAACAGGCATGCGAGACTCGCGGGCTCGACCTTGAGAAACTTCTCAAGCAGGGGCTGGGCGAGAATCTGGCGCGGGCTGCCAAGGAAAGCAGTTTCGACGACATGCTGGCTTCGATCGGTTACGGCAAACTGGAAGCCAGGGAAGTCCTCTCCAGAGTCATGCCGGACAAAGAGAGCAAGGGCGAAACCGGAAGTGATTCCGGCGCGACAGTGTCCACGCCCAGTGTTCCCGGATCAATCCGCGTCGAAGCCCGTGAGGCCGCTCAAACGGGATCCGCCGCGGGCGCGTCCACCAAGACCGGCCCCAGCCACGGTATCCTTGTCAGCGGAATCGACAACGTCCTGGTCAATTTCGGACGCTGCTGCAATCCGTTGCCTGGCGAGGAAATCCAGGGATTCATCACCCGCGGGCGTGGAGTCACCGTGCACCGCGCGACGTGTTCCCGTGCCCTTGATCTCGATCCACAGCGGCGTGTCGTCGTGCAATGGGCGGGATCGGGCATTGGCGAAGCCCAGACAACCGCCAGTCACTACGCCTTCATCCGGGTCATCACCCGGGACCGGCCGGGGGTCCTGGCCGACGTGACGATGGCCATTTCGTCATGTGGCGCCAATATCCAGCGCGCGAACATCCAGGTGTCGGCCGACTTGCTGGGAGTGCTGGACTTCGAATTGACGCTCAACGGACTCGCCCAGTTGCAGGCGATCATCCGCAAGGTTGAGTCGCTGCCCGACATTGTTTCCGTGGAACGCCGGAGTTCCGGCAGGCCACAAAACGGTCGTGTAATCTGATATCCTTGTTGGGCAACGTCGTATTGCCCGGGAGTTCGCAACCATGTTCAAACGAGTGACGGTCACCGTCATCTTCTCCATGATCGGTTTCCTTCTTGCCACGGTCGCCCTCGAGGGCCCGCAGGCGAATGCGTCCAGTCAAGCAAGTGTCGAGTTCAAGGCCTCGAGCCAGCCTGACGGACAACTTGAACTTGAGTTCAAGGCCGTCCCGGCGAAAGGCCTCAAGATAAATCATGACGGCCCATGGTCTCTCGAGTTGAAGGACCACCCGGGACTGGAGATCAGTACCAGCAAACTCGGCAAAGTTGATTTCAAGGAATCCGTTCCTGGATTCAGCGTGATGGCCAAACCGAAGACCAAAGCCGGTAAAGTCAATTTCAAGATGATTGTATTCGTGTGCACCGAAACCAAGTCCCAGTGTTTCCGCGATGTCCATCAAGGGATCGTTGATTGGGTGGTAAAATGACGAAATCCGCGCGATCGATCATAAACCGGGGCAACCGTAACCTCGTCTTGATCGTCGCGTATGAGGCAAAAACGCACATTGCTGGCGTCCTCGACCGCTTTCCGGCCGAAATCTGGAACAACCCCGACTGGGAAGTCTTGTGTATCGACGACGCGTCGAGCGACGACACGGCAGCGATCGCCGCGTCATGGGGAGTTGGTCACGAACGACGAAACCTTACTGTCCTGAGGAATCCCGTCAACCAGGGTTACGGCGGCAACCAAAAGCTGGGTTACAAGTACGCGATCGACAGCAACTTCGACCGGGTGATCTTGATCCACGGAGATGGACAGTACGCGCCCGAACGCGTCACTGGCATCGCGGAGAAAATGCAAGTCGAGGCCACTGACGTGTTCCTTGGCGCCAGGACCTGGTCATACTGGAACGCGCGATCCGGAGGCATGCCACGCTATAAATACGTGGGCAACAAGATCCTGACCTGGTTGCAGAATTTGATGACCGGACAGGACCTGATCGAATATCACACGGGACTTCGCGGGTATTCCGTGGGTTTTCTCAAGCAAGTCGCGTTTGACTTGAACTCAAATGACTTTCATTTCGACACGGAGATCCTCCTCCAGGCATTTTTCAATCACGCGCGGATCACGGAACAACCGATCGAAACCACTTACGGTGACGAAATATGCCGGGTCAACGGCCCGGTTTACGCGTTGCAGGTATTTCTGGCCACGTTGCATTTTTCGCTGATCCGCGCCGGATTCCTGAATTCACCGCAATATCGAAAGAACCGGATCGACCGTTACATGGACAAGACCAGCAGTCCCTGGTCGTCGCACGGAATTGCGCTGGCCATGCTCCGCAAATTCAAGCCGGACTCGGTACTGGATATCGGATGCGGTACCGGGCATGTCGCGAAGCGACTTCTCGAAAAAGGCATCGAGGTCCATGGCATGGACCGGGACGATTATTCCTCAGGCACCGATTGGGCCAGCTTCACCCGGATCGACCTGGACCGCCAGGCCATCCAGACGGACACGTCGAAATTTGACGCGGTGCTGTGTCTGGACATCATTGAGCACTTGAAAAAACCCGAGGAATTTTTGATGGGAATCCGGGACGGCTTGCGCAGCGGGAAATCTCCAGTCGTCCTCCTGTCGACGCCCAACGTAGCATTCCTGCCGGTCCGTCTTGCGCTCATGCTTGGTTTTTTCAATTACAGCGACAAGGGGATTCTTGACCTGGACCATAACAGGCTCTTCACGCGCGCCAGCTTTATTAGGCTGATCCGCAACGCAGGATTTGAGGTCCTTGAAGTATCTCCGGTACCGGCACCCTGGGACTTTGTCCTTCCAGGCTCGTGGGGCAGGGCAGCGGTTCGATTGCACGCGCTTGCCGCGCGGTTATGGCCATCTGTCTTCTCATTCCAGACGCTGGTCGCGTGCCGCCCACGGGAGAACCTCCGCGTGTTGCTGGATAACGCCGTTTGCTTTGCGAGATCAGATCAGTTTACGGCTGACCGCGGTCAGACCGCATAACTTGTACAGAACGCGGCAACCGACGTTGGCATCCCAATCGCCTTCGCCTGCGGGATCCGGCGAAACCTCGCACAGGTCAAATCCAATGACCTTGCGCCCGGACTCGGCCAGGGACTCGAGCAAGTAAACGGCTTCATCAAACGAAAGACCGCCCGGCACTGGCGTCCCGGTCGAAGGGCAACACACAGGGTCAAGTCCGTCGATATCAAATGACACGTATACTTTGTCTGGCAGATTGCTCACGATGTCATTGCAAATGGAGTCCCAGGATGCTCCCCGCGCCTTGCGTTTGAAAATCTCGCGCTGGTAAAAGACAGTCCCACGCCTGCCAAGTGCCTCCATGTAATCACGTTCTTCCTCGCAGAAGTCCCTGATACCCACCTGCACAAGCTTCGAGACAGCCGGTACGGTTTCCATGACATTGTAGAAAATCGACGCATGGGAGAACTCGAATCCTTCATAGGCCCTGCGCAAGTCATGATGCGCGTCGAAATGAAGGATGCCAAATCCGTCAGGGTTTCTCTCTCCCAGCTCGTGGACAAGACCGAGCGGGGACGCGTGATCGCCCCCGACGACTGCCGCAACGGCTCCCCTGTCCAGGATGGCTTTCGCGCAATTCCTCACATGGCGGTTCAAAGTCGCGGAACCTTCGTTGACGGCGCCGAGATCGCCGGGGTCAGCCTCGCCATCGCCCAGATCGGCCATGACCTTCTCAGCGCGAATGCGCAGTGACGTGTTCAATCGCTTGATCGGTTCCGGGGATGGCAGGAACGCGATCCCTGCCCGGTACACCTTTCCGAAACTGCCGTCATCCAGGTCCAATTGGTGACTGGCGGCAATGATGGCCTCAGGCCCCCGGGAGGTGCCGGAGCGATACGACGTGGTCACGTCCCATGGCGACGGGATCAAAACAATCCCCGCCTGCTCAGGGTCCAGATCCGCGCCCAGGAAACCCGAATCTTCCGAGGGCGGAGTTCCACGCTCAAGCCGCTCCATCGAGACCGCGAAATCATCGAGTTTCTTTTTCATGACGATTTACCTTTACCAGTGATGGCGTCCTTCAAGTGCTGTTCATTCCAGATTTTCACGCCGAGTTCACGGGCTTTTTTCATTTTCGTGGATCCTGAATCAGGCTCCTCGGTCACCACGGCATGCGTGTTTTTTGAAACGGACGAAGCCAGTTTCCCGCCCGCTTGCTTGATCCACTTTTCAACTTCCGCGCGGGGTGCGGACAACGCGCCAGTGATGACGAACTGGAGGCCCGCCAGGGGCCCGTCCAAAGCCGCCGTCCCGCCCACGGGGGCCACAGGATTGACACCAGCCGCGAGCAGCTCGTGGATCCAGGACTGTCTCGCCGCGAGGCCCGTCACAATCTGGTTGGCGGACTTTTCGGCAAACCCCTCGATGGCGGCTACCTCGCCAGCCGTGGCGCCCTGGATTTCGTGAAGACCCGGAAAATACTCGATCAACTTCTCCCAGGTTGTCCTTCCCGCGCCCTCGATGCCCAGGCCGTTCAAGAACGAAGCCAGTGGCAGCATTTTCGAGGCCTGGATGTTATGGAAAAGCTTTGCCGCCATTTTCTCGCGGGTTTGCGGAATCACGAGGAAGTCCTCCTCCCGCAACTTGTAGAGATCAGCCATGGTCGAGACAAGTCCCGCGTCCATGAGGGGAACGAGGCGCTTCTCGTTCAAATCATCGATTTCAGCGCAGCGGATCCAGTTGAGGATCGCGCCAAGTTGCTGCGCGGGGCATCCCGTCGCGTTGGGACACTTGAGCCGCACGTCATCACTGACCAGCTGTGTGCCGCAATCCGGACACTTCGCGGGCCAGTGATAATGCCCATGGGCGGCTTCCACCACACCAAGGAATTTCGGTATCACCTCGCCAGACCGGACAATCTCGATCCGGTCTCCTTTCTTGAGGTTGAATGCTTTCACATGCGCGGCGTTGTGCAAGGTTATGTTGGTGATCGAGGCACCGCTCAAAAAAACGGGGTCGATCACGGCTACCGGGGTCACAATACCAAGTCGCGAGGTCGCCCAGGTGATTTCCCTGACTGTGGACACAGCCGTCTGTCCCTGCCACTTGAAAGACATCTTGTACCGGGGATGATGCGCCGTGACTCCCAACTCCTCATGGAGCGCCAGATCGTCATAACTGAAAACAGCGCCATCGAGGCCGATCTCATCCTCAGCGATCAGACCCTTCACGTACTCAAGGTATCGCTCGATGTCCTTGCGGTCGGCGAGCCTTTCGGGATGCGGCAATGAAAAACCAACCTTGCCGAGCCATTCGAATTTCGCGACTTCAGTCTTGAATCGCGGAGCGGCGCGTCCCTCTCCACCAGGGATGTAATCAAACGCGAAAAATGAAAAGTAGCGCGACAACTCAAAGTGAACCTTGCGTCCCAACAACCCGGCGACAATATTCCGCGGGCTGGTCGGCCGCTCGAGACCCATCTGCGCCATCTCGTCGGAGAGGCGAAGAAAGTTCTCCTCTGTACAGTAGAGCTCGCCGCGGATCTCACAGTTCAATCCGCCATCGATTTCCCGGGGGATGTCCGCGATCCACTGCGCTTTTTCCGTGACGTCCTCACCAACCCGGCCATTGCCACGCGTCTTCGCCACAACCAGGCGACCATGCTCATAAACAACGCTCAGGCTGTTGCCATCCACCTTGAGGGTGCCCATGACCGGCCGGTCCCCCGCCCAACGAAACAAGTCCTCCACTTCATAAGTCTTGTCGAGGGACAGCATCGGCGTGGCATGCTCAACTTTCCGCACCGCCGCGGCTGTCGAAACGCCAACCCCGACGATCTGAAGAACAGGATGATCAGGGGCCAGTATCCTCAGCTCATCCTCAAGCGCGTCATAGGCCGCGTCAGAAATCTCGGGCTTGCCCGCGTAGTAGGCCTTCTTGTGACGCATGATGGCATGGGCCAGCTCCGATATCCGGCTGGCCCTGAGCGGGCGTTCAACGCCTTCTTCAATCACTTTCTTCTGCATGGTGCTCACTTGCTGGCTGCGGTCCATCCTTCAATGCTGGCGGTCACCTTCGGGTCCAGAGGGCTGACGGCAGGCTCAAAACGGGCCACGACCTGGCCGTTCCGGTTAACCAGGAATTTCTCGAAATTCCAGCTGATCTCTCCACCGAAATTCTTGCCGCCGGTCAGGAACTGGTACACCGGCTGTTTTGCCGGACCCAGGACCTTGCCCTTGGCGAACATCGGAAACTTGACCTTGTAATTCAGGGCACAGAACTTCTTGATCTCGGCGTTGGACCCGGGCTCCTGCATCGCGAAATCGTTGCTGGGAAATCCAAGTACAACAAACCCCTTCGTCTTGTACTTGTCATACAAGGACTGCAATTCCTTGTACTGATCTGTAAAACCGCACCGGGAAGCGGTATTGACCACCAGTGCGACCTTGTCCTTGTATTGTTTCAACTCAATCGACTTCCCGTCGATCGACTCCACGGAGTAATCGTAGAAACCACGTGAGGATTCGCGACCTTGCGCCGCCAGACCCGCGGTCGCGAAAAGAACAAAGAATACGGCAGTCCCAAAATACTTCATGTTACCCCCCCCCGGGAAAATTCCATTCGTGCCGCGGTGCGCCTCAAATGCTTGCGAAATGAATACATGACGAAAAGATGAACAATGGCCTGGGTGTTTTTATAGACCCACCAGGGTAATGCGGGCGGAAAATCAAAAATCGCTGCCATGACGTACCTGCCACCAAGAACTTCCCTGAACTCAAACCTGCCGGCCTTCGTCGCCGCGTGATCCGTCAACGCGCCTCCGGTTATGAAAAACAATTGCCTCTGCCCCGTGCTTCGATCCGCGACATACTTCAAGTAGAGCAGGGTAATTTCAACAGCTTCGGTGAAAAAACGGAACTTGAAGATCAGGGAGCCATCAGGCGCGCGTTCCACCCTGATGAACGGCCAGAAAAAACGGATCAGCCAGTGAGCGTATCGATCGGCCGTCCAGGCGGCATCCCGCCCGCGCAGCAAAGGCAACCTTTGCACAGAGCAGACTGTGTTTGCCGCGGTCACGGTGGTTGAAACAGAACGCGGAGCGACCCTGCGCGTTGCCAGCAAAGCATCCTGCAAAGCGTCACGAAAAGACACCGGCTTGATTCCATACCGCTCAAAGATGTCGTGATTGCGCGGGACCATCTCGTGACGCAGACTTTCAATGAGTGGCGATACCAGTTCCTTGGGCGCGCCGGTCACCAGCCGAACCCAAAGGCGTGACAACTTGGGGCTGAACATGAAGACCGGGATCATGAGGCGACGTTTTCCCATCATGTCACCGGTGACCTTCATCATCTGCAGGTAGGTCACGATTTCAGAGCCGCCAAGGTCATAACTCCCGGCATTCACCGTGGAATCAGTGACCACTTTCGCCATGACGCGGATCACGTCATCAAGGGCAACCGGACAACTGCGCGTTGTGGTCCACTTCGGACAGACCATGGCGGGAAGGCGCTCCACCAGTTTGCGCATCATCTCGAAGGAAGACCCGCCCGGACCCACGACCAGTCCCGCGCGCAGGGCAATCAATGGAACACCATGGCAAGCGATCGCTTCCTCGACCTCCAGACGACTCGCCAGGTGTCGCGACAACTTGTCATCAGGGATGATGCCACCCAGGTAAACAACCTTCTTGACGCCGCAAGCCCTCGCCGCGCGGCCGAAGTTGTCGGCGATCATCAGATCGAGGTCCTCAAACCCACCTTGGGTCAATCGCGCCGATGGCAGCATGGAGTGAACCAGAAACACAGCGACATCGCACCCCGCAAGGGCGTGTTCTGTCTCGAGCGCGGAGAACAGGTCACAGCGTCGCCAGACAAGGCCACCAGTGGTCTCTGTTGAGGTGCGCGCTGTGTCCTGCAACCTGCCGGGGTCCCGGCTCAAGGCAACGATGTCGCAGTCCGGGGCGAGTGCCGCGATCAGCGCACGCCCGACAAACCCGCTGGCTCCGGCGATCGCGACACGCAATCGCGGCGGTCTCGACTGGTTCCCTGCCTGTTCAGTCACGGGTCGCGGCATCGAAAGCCCCCCTGACATCCAGCGGAACATCGAGCGCCTCAAGGTGCTCATACAGGCACAACAAATAGGCTCCCAGCGCAAGGAAATCCGGGTGAAGCCTCGTCTTGTTTTTCTTGCAGCTCTCGAAAATCCCGTGAAACGACTTCTTGAACGTAGCGAGAGAGAAAGTCACCGCCGACTGGTCGCCACTCCCGAAATGCGCCTTGAACGATCCCTTCGCATGTTCCAGGTCGAGGGCCGCGAGTCCCGCGAGAAACTTTTCATCGTCACCCCCGTAGAAACCGCCATACACGAGCCTGAGGGCGGCGACGAAATCCTTGTCCCATTCGTAGAATATTGGCTTCGGGCTCCAAGTCACCTTGCCAGCCTTGAACTCGAATGCCGAAGCGCGGAGATCAAGCACCGCGGCATCAAAGTCAAAAACCTGCCGGAAATACAGTTCGAGAACGGCGCGACCGCGAGCCTTGGGATCGTCGCACTCAGCGGCCGACAACCGGGGCACAACCTTCCGCGCCTTTTTCAACGCCTTCTCGAACTCCGCGGGATTCGCGTAATCATTGAGCAGTTTACCGACAACCCGCGCCATGCCAACCGTCGGAACGACATCGAAAAAAGCCGGCGATACGAAGCCCGTGAGGATTTCCCAATCAGTACCCCGCAGCGACTTGAACAAAGTCTGAATCACGGTATCTCCCTGTAAAGACAATCTTGGCGTCATTATGAAAAAAACCAGCGACGCGGTCCGACTACCAGACCGTAACCCGCTGATCTGGCCTCAGGGTCATTTTATCGCCTTCCTTGCAACTGAAGGCTTCGCCGAAACCAGGCTGGTGTTTGACCTGCTCATTCACACGGGCCTTAATCGCCGAATGTGGGTCCGTTTTCAGCAACAATTCTGCCATCTTGGGACGAACAACTCCGCACCAGACACGGGCATACTGCGTGAAAAAATCACGTTTTGCCGAAGCCGGCGGGATAACTTCCGATCCGCTCGCCATGCTGAAGGCCGTCTTGTAACCAAAGGTCAATCCAACCAGGTCACCAATGTTCTCACCGAGCGTCAGTTTGCCGTTGTGACCGATCGCGTCGAACTGCGCCACGAGTCCAGATGTCCGCTTCTTGAACTCATCGAGGTCCGCGTCCGTCATCCATTGCTTCAAACGGCCTTCGTTGTCGTATTTCGATCCCTTGTCATCGATGCCGTGGCCGAGCTCGTGTCCGATGACCGCGCCTACGGCACCGAGATTCACGTGATCCGGGGCCTTCGGGTCGTAAAACGGATACTGCAGGATTCCGAGGGGCATCACGAACTTGTTGTCCGATGGGGAATAATACGCGTTGACCGTCAACGGAGACATGCTCCAGCGATCCCGGTTGCGAGGCTTGCCAAGGCGCTCGAACATCCTCGCGTTCAAAGCCTTCTCAAGGGCAACCGCGTTTGAGTGACGCGCCACTGGCGAATACTTCACTGGAGGATTGAAGTCCCACTCCTCATCATTCCGCGGCTTGACCAGCTGCAACTTCGCGGTCTTGATCTTGTCGATCGCTCCTTGCTTGCCTGCCCGGTCAAGCCAGGTATTTTGCTCCAGTCCACTGATGATTTCGGCGCGAACTTTCTCAGCGAGAGCGATGAATTTTTCCGTCGGGAAATCCGGGAAAAGACGATCGATCAGGACCGAATCCAGCTCCTTCCCGAACTGGTTGATCGCCATCTGCGCGCAACGCTCATCGCGCGGCGGCCGCTTGTCCGGACCGCCCAGTTGCTTGCGATTGAACTCAAAATTCTTCCGGAAAAATTCCGGATAAGCGTCATCCATGATTCCCGCAAGAGAATGCCAGCGGTATACGTCCTTCAAGGTCTCAAGATCACCTGACGCGAACTGGCGATCCACCCACGCGAAGTTACCGGGGGCGATATCCCGCAACAGGGTGCCACCTGGAACCTTGTCCAGAGCCGGCGCGAAGTCAATCGCCGGATGCCGTGCCGCGAATTCCTTCTTGCCAATGTCGCGCTTGCTGCTGAACAACTCACGCATCTCGGCAGGCAGCGGAAAAGACTGGGCGAACTCCTTTTCAAACGCCACCACTCGCGCGGCGCGCTTCGATGCGTCTTTCAATTTCAACGCCTTGAAGAATCCAGTAATGACGTCTTGCAGGTCCTTCACGACTTCTTGCTTGTCATAATAGCTGCGTTCCGGCAGCGTTTTCATGGCAGCCAGCACCAGGAAGTCCTCTTTCGCCGGATCGTCCTGGTTCGCGATGGAACCAATCTCGAATCCGCTGTACGCGCCGCCATCCAACCGGCTTCCAGCCCATGTCGCCAGATCACGGTTGCTCTTCAATTCATCGATTTGCTTCAAGGTCCGCTCAACGATGGTCTGTTCGTCCTTCTTGCTGCCGGCAGGATCCATGCAAGCCTGGTAATTGTCGCGCAAGTCCTTCTCACGGCCGTCAAGCTTCCGCTTCTCGACAAGAAGTCCTCCAAGATATTTCTTTTTCTTGTCCAGCAGTCGCTCGCTCGAGTCACTGAATGAAAAAATATGTCGCGACCGGTCAGGACGAAGCTCAAACGTGTCGATCACGCCTGAGCACGCGTACTCATAAAAATCGAAGCACGCATTGACGGATGGATTGACGGGGAACTCGCGACGTTCCGGGATCTGGCTCGACTTCCCGGGCGCCACCGCAGCGACGCAGCTCATCCCCGCCACGACGACGGTCGCAAACAACTTGATCTCACGATGACTCATGACGCAACACCTCACTGACGCGATTTTTTCCTGTCCGGATTTTTTGGCCATCCCAAGTTAAATGCAATAAGATTCGGACACTGGATACGGAATGAGGGCTATCTTGGACGTACGGCAGAAAGTGGCGGCGCTCTACAATCGCTTCCCCTATCCCAATTATCCTCTGCTGGCCCGCCCGCGTTGGCAGGACGGTTTTTTGACGTCCTCGTATTTTGCCGGCAGGCTTTGCGCGCAGGACGTCCGTGCCACCACATCCCCGCGGGGTGATGTGCTGGTCGCCGGTTGCGGTGAAATGCTCCCTTACATCATCAGGAAATGGGAACCGGGCGGGACTGTCGTCGTCAATGTTGACCTGTCCGGCCGCAGCCTGGGTCGCGGCCGCGTCAGGACGCTTTTCTGCCGCGGGGCTTCTGAATTCCACGAGCAGGACATCCTCGAGTTTCTCGAAGTGTGCGGCGCGCGCGGCAGGACGTTCGCCCACATCGAGACCTTCGGCATGCTCCACCACATGGATGATCCCTTGCCCGCCATCCGAGCCATGACCCGCCAGCTGGCCCCCGGCGGGACGATCCGCGTCATGGTGTACAACTCCCCGGCCCGCCAATGGATCCACGCGCTCCAGGACTACTTCTCGGTCATCCTGCGTGAACAGCTCGAAACAGACCTCGTGGCGGCCGCCCACATGGCGAGGCGAATTCTGCAAGGGTTTGCGGAAACCTCGCCTTTGGTCGCCGACCGCATTCGAGCCATTGGACCCGGCACCATGAAGAATCCGGCGCGTCTCGCCGACACCTTCCTTCATCCCCACGAGCTTCGCTGGCCCATAGAGAGGTGGTTCACCGGATTTTCAAGTGCTGGATTGCGTTTGGCCGGCCTTTTTGACCGCTACGGGGAACTGGACGACCTGCCGAACCCGCTATGGAACTTCCATACCAGGCAAGACACCGCGCAAGACACCGCGCAAGACACCGCGCAAGACACCGCAAAACTTCTGGCGGAACGAGCTGCGGACCGCAGGTTCGAAGGCAACCTGGAGATGGTCTGGACGTGTCCGGCAGAGATGCGTGCCAGTGAAAAAATTCCCCCTCGCGACGCGCGACACCTGAGTCGCCTCAAATTCCGGGGACCGCCCCACATCTGGTTTGAATTCGAGGAAACCCGCCATCTGTCCGTGACCAACCGGATAAGAATCTGGCACGCGTTCCTGGACGCCAACAAAATTGGAGCGGAGGTCTGGGGGAAAAACGACCGGACCCTGCAACGCCTCGCGCGCCTCGGCGCGATCATGCCCGATCAACTGGACGCGCCGCGGGCGCTGATCGCCGCGCGAAAAATGGAAGATGCGATGTCCCCGCCGGAACTCCCACGGCACATGCCGCTCGCCCGTGACGGTGATACGGGACCGCACGCCTCTGCACTGAGAACCCTGGACGCGGCGCTGAGCCAGCTCACTTCAAGAGATCAGGCCTGAGTCGACGCGTGCGCTCCAGCGCTCTTTCCTCGCGCCACTTGAGAATCGACTTGTGATCTCCGGACAGTAGCACGTCCGGAACCTTGACGCCCTCAAAGACCGCTGGCCGCGTGTAAAGAGGATATTCAAGAAGTCCACGCATCCCCTCGGAAAACGAATCGTCCCGCGCGCTCACCACGTTGCCGAGCGCGCCCGGCAACATCCGGACAATGCTGTCCACCATCGCCATGACCGGCAACTCTCCGCCAGAGACAACGAAATCACCAATCGAGAATTCCTCATCAACGTGATGATCCAGAAACCTCTGGTCTATCCCGGCGAAACGCCCGCAAACAAAAACCAGCGGCTTGCCCGTCGCGGCCAGGCGCGACGCGTCAGCCTGCGTCCACGGTTTTGCTCCCGGAGCCGTCGCGATCACATGAACAGACGCCTCGTCGGCGTCCACGGGAATCTGCGCGGCAACAGCGCTCGCCAGGACATCCGGCCGCAAAACCATGCCGTCGCCTCCCCCGTAAGGGGAATCATCAACGCTCGCGTGACGGTCAACCGCGAAATCACGCAAGTCGACACTGCGGAAGTCCAGCGAACCCGCCGCGATCGCGGAGCGCAGAGCGCCGAACTCTGAATACGCAGCCACAAACTTCGGATGAACCGAGACCACCGAGATGACTTTGGGGCAGGAGGGCATCAGGGGCCGGTCCACAGTTCGAGGAAAACAGCGGCATCGACGAGCAGATTGACGCGCTTCGCCTTGCCGCGGAAAGACATGTCCACATAAACACCCACAAAGGGCATCTCGAGCCTGTTACCTTTGTCGTCCTCAATGACAGCGATGTCACTGGCTCCGTAGTTGGCCATGTCAACGATGCGGCCCATGAAGATTCCGGCGGCATCGTAAACCTCGGCTCCGGTGACATCAGACCACAGGTACTCGGCACCTTCGTCGATGGGCAGCGAACTCCTCGGGATCCAGACTTTCGTTCCACGAATCGCTTCGATGGCGGTACGGTCGCTATATTCCTGCAACGCCATCACCGGGCGATCTGGCAAAAGCGACGATGGTACCACCACGCAAACACGCCCGGAGGCCGGGTCATCGCCGAGAACGACGGTCTCGCACGATGCGGGGATCGGCTCTGACCTGCCGGAAACAAAAAAGGCGCCGCGCAAACCATGAGGTTTGCCAACGGCACCTATTGAGAGCCACCGGTCTTCGTCACCAACCAAGAGATCCCGCGAGGGATTACTTGGCTTTTTTAGCGCGTGCCGGGGTGGTCTTTGCACGTTCAAGCTTGATCTTCTGGATCTTGGCGATCTTCGCAACGGTGTTGCTCAGCTCAGCGCCCTTCTCATACCAGAATGCAAGACGGGACTCGTCGACAACGATCTTGGAAGGCTCACCAGCGGGGTCATAATGACCGAGGCGTTCCAGGACCTGGCCGCCGAGCTTCTTGCGAGAGTCGGTGGCGACGATGTGGTAAAACGGACGGTGCGTATTCCCATGGCGCTGAAGACGAACGCAAACGGCCATGATTCCTCCAAAAAAACATTCAAATATCTGATCGCTCAAAAGGTCAAAAAACTGATTTGACCGGGTTCCGGAACCGCCGGAAGCCCCGTGTGATAACACAGCCAAACCGGGCTGGCGACAGGATTCTTCAGAAATGATTCGGCGCATGATACCATCAAGGATATCCAGAACTTGAGCACTACGAGAGGTCCTGGTGGAAGTCACTCTTTGGGGCACCCGCGGGTCCATTCCCCGGACCCTGCCCGACAGCGAGTTTGCCGCGACTCTCCAAAGCGCCGTCAACCAGGCGAAATCACTTGGCATTTCCAATTTAGACGAGTTTGCCAAGGCCGCCCGCGAGGGTCGTCTCGGCCACCCGCTGTCTTTTGGCGGCGCGACGATGTGCACCGAGGTCCATGCGGACGGCCACTCCGTTTTCGTCGACATGGGATCAGGCATCCGCGAACCGGGCACCTTGGCCCTTCAACGTGGCATCAAGGAGTTCCACATCCTGCTGACCCACATGCACTGGGACCACCTCATCGGCCTCCCGTTTTTCCTCCCGATTCACACAGACGGCGCCAAAGTCCATATCCACCACATCCACAAGAACGCCCCCGAGCACGTGAAGATCAAGTTCAACGGCGTCAACTTCCCCCTCAAATGGGAGCAGCTCAAGGGCTCCATCATCTTTCACCAGCGCAAGATATACGAGAAGTTCAAAGTGGGACCCATGACGGCCAGCGCGTTCGCCATGGACCACCCAGGCGGGTCCTTCGGTTACCGCGTCGACCATGGTGGCCACTCTGTGACCATCGCCGTCGACGGCGAATTCAAGCGACGCACCCGGAAGGACCTCGGCAAGGACCTGCCGTACTTTCAGGACCTGGACCTGCTGATTTTTGACTCCCAGTACGACCGCGTGGAGCTCGAAAGCCGCTTCGACTGGGGCTTTGTCCACCATGACCCGTGGGCTGCGCCCCACAAGTTGCACTCGATGTTCCAGGAGGCTGTCGATTTTCTGGCCGCCAACGCCCCGGAACATGCCGGTGTCTGGAAGGACCGGGGAACCCCCGGGCCCAGACTGATCATGGGCTACGATGGGCTTGTCCTGAACCTGGACAAGCTATAGAGTCCCATACGGAAAATCGAGTTTCAAAGCCTGCCTGAAAAACACAGGGGACAGGAGGGGACATGCATACTCTGGTACCCGCATTCGCACGCGTCTTCGCGCGCCTCATCCGGCTATTGCCACGAATCCGGGCCATCGCCGTTGCCGCGGCTGTGGTTCTCGTCGCCGCCATGTCCGGGACGTCGAGTCCCGCGTGGGCCATTGGCGCCATCACGACAGCCGGTTCGTTGCCGCGCGACGCTTCCCGAGGCTATTTTGACCTGACGATAAAAGTAAAAGACGTCCTGCCGAGCGACGTAGCCCTGAAACCAAAAGAATCCAACCTGAATCAGAGAATCAGCCTGTTCCTGACTGACCTGAGTTCATCGGAAACGGTGGGCACGAATCCGGCCGGAACCACCGCGATTGAGTTTTACATCGAGTACCGGGACGACGTTCTCACGGAAATCAACTCTCAGGGCAACTACGACCTGACCTTTTATCCCCGCATCCGCCAGGTGAATGGCAACGGCCTGGCCAACCTGATCGATCGCAGTACGGACAAAAAATCCCTGAAAGTCCGGGTCAAGTACTTCGAGGATACGGTCGCGAAAGGTGACCCTGTTGACAACACCATCCTGGTCAACCCGACCGTCGCCAATGAGGCTCCCGCGAACCTCTCGATACTGTCCAGCCACAAGCAACTGAGCATCAGCTTTGACGAGAAATCCTCAATTGCCTTTATCGGGGCCTCTGACGCCGCCTCAACGGATGCGCCGACGGAAGCCACCCTCATCGCTTTCCGGCTCGGAGTGACTTATCCCTCCCTGCCGGCGAAAATCTTCACGCCAAGCGCTGCTTCCGACGCCGACACAACGTGCGAATTCGACCAGACAGCGGCAGATGGCGGCAACTGCGTCACCTGCACCTCGGACAAGGCCTATCTGGACGCTGCCAGCCTCGCGACCCTTGATCCTGACAATATCAAGGTCAAAAGCGCGTCCAAGGGAACCCGTGACATCAGCGCGCTCGAGAATGATGTTTCATACGCGATTGTCGCGATGTACCAGCCCGACGGGATCCAGAGATCCCTGTGCCTGACCGCGACGCCGTCTGAAAACATCACGCTGACCGAACTCAATGGCGAAGGTCCAGCCACCGAGGAGAACTTCCGGTGTTTCATCGCCACGGCCGCATACGGTTCGCCCCTGCACAGGAACTTGCGCGGATTGCGCTGGTTCCGTGACGGTCTCGCCAACCTTCACCCGGCGGGAAACGCCATGGTCGAGGCATACTACCGCCTGAGTCCTCCGGTGGCCGCCTGGATTTCGAAGCATCCGATCGCCGCGGCGACCGCTCGTGGTGCCTTGTGGGCCCCTGCGATGGTCACAGGGCTTGCGATGCGCGTGTCGCGCGAAGCTGGCTTGTCGCCGTCCGAGGGGCTTGTCGCGACGTCCGCGACCTTCGTCGCCTTGCTGGCCCTGATGGCAAGCATTGGACTTGCCGCCCGGCGCAAACGCGGCGGCAGCCATGACAGGGCGTTTAACGCATGACTGCATCCTTGCCGAACAGCCACTCCGCGCTCAGCCACTCAATGTTCCAAAACGTCGTTTTCCCAGCGGAATCCGCCCTGGAATCAAGCGACGGGAACGGCCAGTCCCTGGCCGATGACTCATTGATGCTGCGCCGACTGCTGCGCTTCGTTCCGCCACCAGACGCACGGATCGAGGAAATTCCAGTCGTGGTGTTCGACTTCGAGACAACCGGCCTTGATGCCCAGCAAGACCGCATCATTGAAATCGGTGCCGAGAAGCTCATTGGATTCGAGGTGGTCGACAAGTTCTCCACCCTGGTCCACACCAACGTTCAGCTCACGCCACAAATCCAGCAACTGACCGGGATCTCTCCGGACATGCTGGCGGGCAAGCCACCGATCGAGCAAGTCTTGCCGGAGTTCTTCAAGTTCATCGACGGCAGCTTGATGGTCGCGCACAACGCGGAATTCGACTGGATGATGCTCAAGGCGGCTGCCACGCGACTTGGATACGACGTGGACCTGCCGTGCTTCTGCACCCTCAAGATGGCACGAGTCATCCTGCCGGCTCTTGAGAACCGCAAACTCGATACTCTGGCCGGGCATTACGGCCTTGAATTCACTCCCGGCAGCCGCCACCGCTCGGCGGGAGACGTTCGCGTCACATCGGAAGTCCTGCGGAACCTGGTCACGGTGGACGGTGACGGGCTCGAGTGCTGGAAAGACCTTCAACCCTATCAAGTTGTTTGACCGCAAATGAAAATCCAAAGCCAGATCTCAACCAAATCCCAGGATTTCAAGAGCAACCACGCCTTCCATCTGCAAGCCGCAAGTGAACTTGCCGGCAAGATTGAACGGGGAGAACGCGTCTCTGCCGAAGGCGCCGCGAAGCGCACTGATGGCAAACTGCCCGTCAGGGAGCGCGTGCGACGGCTCGTCGACAGTGAATCCACCTTTCTTGAACTGTCGGCGTTGGCCGGAGGCGGCCTCTACGAGGACGATGTTCCCGCGGGCGGAATCGTTACCGGCGTCGGTCTCGTCCATGGCCGTCCGTGCATGATTGTCGCCAACGACCATTCGGTCAAAGGCGGGACTTACTACCCGATCACGGTGAAGAAACACCTGCGGGCCCAGGAGATCGCGCATCAACTTCATTTGCCGTGCGTGTATCTGGTCGACTCAGGGGGCGCGTTCCTGCCGATGCAAGATGAAGTCTTTCCCGACAAGGACGACTTTGGCCGGATCTTCTTCAACCAGGCCCGCATGAGCGCCGCTGGCATCCAGCAGATCGCGTCCGTGCACGGATTCTGCACTGCGGGCGGCGCCTACATTCCAGCCATGTCGGACCAGAGTGTCATCGTCCGGGGCAACGGGACCATCTTTCTGGCTGGGCCTCCGCTGGTGAAGGCGGCCACTGGCGAGGACGTGACCGCGGAGGAACTCGGCGGAGCCGATGTCCATACCAGGATCAGCGGAGTGGCTGATCACATCGCGGAAGATGACTTGCACGCACTGGGGATTGTCCGCGGGATCATCGAACACCTCGGCGAGGCGTCGCGTCCCAAAGTCGCGCTGCGCGCCGCTTCATCGCCGGCGTATGATCCCGATGAAATTCCCGGGATCCTCCCACAGGACCCACGGAAATTCTTCGATGTCCGTGAACTGATCGCGCGAATGGTCGACAACTCCGAACTGTTCGAGTTCAAGCCCAACTACGCGACAACACTGGTCACCGGATTCGCGCATCTTGGTGGCGTCCCGGTCGGCGTCATCGCGAACAATGGCGTCCTCTTTTCGGAGTCGGCGCTGAAGGCCGC
>RGVZ01000681.1 GCA_010029825.1 bacterium
CCGGCAAATGTGTCGCTGAACATCCGTCCAATTGTGACCGCCGGATTTGCAAACGACGTGGATGACGTGAAGAAACATGCCGAGCCAATCCACGCAGCCACGGCGACGGGTATCAGATTGGCAAGGTTACGCTCGACAAGTATGCCGATCACAGCAATCAATCCCGCGGTTGCCAGCACTTCTCCCACCATCATGCCGACGCCAGTGCGTTCATGTGCGGAGAACGTCACCGCGGGAAGTTCGAACATGAGGTTGGCGAGCACGGCACCGGTAACCGCGCCCGCTATTTGGGCGACGATGTAGGTTAGCGACGCGCGAAGCGACTGATTGCGCGTCGCGAGTTGAACCAGCGACACCGCCGGGTTGAAGTGGGCTCCGCTGAGGGGGCCGAGAACGAGAATCAAAAGCGCGAGCGCGAGAGTTGTTGACAGCGCATTGATGAGTAGGGCCACCCCCGCGTCACGGGACAAGTTTGCTCCCATGATGCCCGATCCCACGACAACACACACGAGTAACGCAGTGCCGATGTATTCGGTGAGGGCGGAGATGGCGAGTCGTTGCACTGCCGCCTCCTTTCCACCGTGACGAACCTAACCTCTAGCCTATGAGACCGTGTCCCACCAGCTCAGTGCGCGAAGCGCATGAAACGTCACCCACTTGGATTCGTGGCCGAGCGGCGCATCCACGTGGAACCACACGCTTCCCTTCTCGACGCGTTGATTCAGCCAACGTCCCCGCTCATTCTCAACCGCGCGAACACTCGTGACGGCGTCGCCCAGGCGCGGGTCAGGAGTTTTTTCGTCGAAAGCAGACGCATCGCGAAAGTAGTTCAACGCTCGCAATGTCGAATAGCGCCATCGGGCCGGGTAGGTAAACTGCGTTGCCCATACACCAACCACCTCCGCAGTGGAGAGCTTGTAGAGCAACCGGCGTTCTAGCAAGTACTCCTCCCCTCGTTGTCGCGCCGTGGTGATCGCGGGATGACGACCAACGGCTTTCTCGAAGTCGAGCAAACCGATGAGCGAGTTCAGCGTTGAGTGAAATGAGGACCTAGTCGAACCTTCGACCCACTCGCAGTTCCATCCGCCATCGTCGAGTTGATGATCGAGAAACCACTGCGCATTCCGGGTGACGTCGACCCCGAGCCACACCCCGTTCGCGACCGTGTAT
>RGVZ01000682.1 GCA_010029825.1 bacterium
GACCATCTTGCGCCAGAGCCACAACCGAAATCCGGGCTTTTTTGGGCGAATGGCACTCGGCTGCGCTGACACCGAATCCGAAAAATCAACAGCGATGCGAGTAAACAAGAAGGCCAGCCAGCGATAGACGATGCGCATGTTCTCAATGGACCAGCCTTCGCCGACAGCATCGTCAATCAGTCGCGCATATTCCTTTTCGCTGTACCCGGTGCGATTGATTTCGGACGGATACGTAAAGAAGTCCTTGTTCGCCGGCACCACAACTGGGATCCCAAACGCGGCAAACTCGGCACCGACGTTGGAACGGTAGCCCAGCAAAACATCCACAATCTGGACCAGGTCATAAATGCTCACGTCATCCGAGGGCATATTGATCGCAACGTTCTCCGGCGCGTCCTCAATAAGTTTCATTACTCGTTCGACGACAGGTGCGACGACATTCTCGCGCTTATTCGGAAACATGCGCGGATGAAGTCGCAGGATGAACCGGTAATCAGGTCTCGTGGTTGCGAAGTTGAAAAGGTAGCGGATCCACTCGAATTGATTCTCAAAGAGGTTGGGAAGATGCGACGTGTCCGGAAGTAAGTCGGCGAGCTGTGCCGCATTGAGCTCATCTTCGCTCGACATGGGGATGAGCAGCACGGGCGCATCTGCGGGAATGTTGAAGCGCTCCCGGGTAGCGTTCGGCTCGGCAGCTTGAAACGCACTCGAGTACGCGAAGGCACTGCTCGCCTCCATGACCCCGTCAAAGTGCGAGTTCACCAGACTCATTTGTCGTTCATCAATGGGTTCGCCTTTGAATCTTCGCCAGCTGTCGCTGTCGAACACGCCGAACAGTGTTTCGCTATCACGAAACATCGTCATTGTCTCGGCGCGATGCGTGACGTGGCCTCCACCTTGAAGTGAGTAGGTCGGGATTCCGCGACGTTCCGCGACCACGAGAAACGCATGATTCACACCGTAGAGACGGTTGTACGTGAGGACGACGTCAGGTTGTTCTGTCGCGAGAATCCGTTCACTGCCGCGAAAAGCGAGCACGCTATTGCGCAATTGATTTTGATACAGAGGAAACAGGTTCTCGGGAATGGACGTTCCCAATATCTTGTAGTTGAGAAGAAACTCGTACGCGGCATAACGCCCAATGGGCACGCCATCGATTTCCAGTTCTGG
>RGVZ01000683.1 GCA_010029825.1 bacterium
CCGGAGTTGTCGCTTTTGTGCCATCGCAACAGGCAAACCTGGGGAGGTGGATTTTGGAGAACCTGCGCGGGTGGCGGATGCGGTGAGGATCATGGGGTTAAAACATGCGGTGATCACCTCGGTCGCACGGGACGATTTGCCAGACGGGGGAGCGGAAATCTGGGCAAGAACCGTCCGAGCGGTAAAGCATGTGAATCCAGAGACTCATATCGAGGTTTTGATTCCTGATTTTAAGGGGCAGGAGCAGCCCCTGAACATGGTCCTGGATGCGGATCCCGACGCGGTTGATCTTGTCCGCGTAAGTGGGTCCGATTCCGCGACCCGTCGTCCCAATCTGGCGTTTTCCGAGGAAACGTTCCGTGACCTTGTCCAACGTGCGGTGGTACGTGGTGATGACGTGAGCATTGGCCGAGATGCGAAGTTTTGATACGTCGATCCCGCGAGTGGTCAGGGCGTCAAGTTCCTCGAACAAAACCTCGAGGTCGATAACGACGCCATTAGCAATGACGGGGACTACTCCCTCGGTGAGAATTCCAGAGGGCAAAAGGTGCAGAGCGTACTTTTCGTTACCGATAACAACCGTGTGGCCGGCGTTGTTTCCACCGTTAAATTTGACGACGTGGTCGATGCGTCCCGCGATGAGGTCGGTTGCCTTGCCCTTACCTTCGTCACCCCACTGGGCTCCAACGATGACTACTGCGGGCATGTCGATTCCTTCGATCGGCGAACTTTTTCAGTCTACCGTTTGGCGACTACATGCTCTCGGATCCAGGAATGCATGATGATGGCGGCGGCGGCGGACGCATTAAGTGACCGCGTAGAGCCAAATTGCTCGATCTCGACGACGACGTCGCACGCGGCGATTGCCTCGGGGGACAGTCCGGGTCCTTCTTGGCCGAACAGCATGACGCACGCCTCCGGCAGTGAGGTTTCGTCAATCGATACTGAGCCGGGGACGTTATCGACACCGACAACTGCGAGGTTGTGGGTTCGCGCCCACTCGAGGAAATCGTCGATTGTGGGGTGGTGAATCACATGTTGGTAGCGATCGGTGACCATCGCGCCGCGCTTGTTCCAGCGCCGGCGGCCGACAATGTGGACCGTGTTTGCAAGAAACGCATTCGCGGTGCGGACAATCGACCCAATATTGAGGTCGTGTTGCCAATTCT
>RGVZ01000684.1 GCA_010029825.1 bacterium
TCACCGTGCCGTCATCCGTCAGCAGGAGAGTGTATTTCGCCTGCCCGAGAGCCAGTGCGGACATCTTGCCCGCGACCGCGTAGTCGAGAAACTCTCCGGCCTGAGATCCGGTGACGGAGATTTCGGCCATGTGTGAGATGTCGAACATCCCGACGCGTTCGCGCACCGCATGGTGCTCAGCGAGGTCGCTGTCGTAGCGAACCGGCATCTGCCAGCCGGCAAAATCCGTAAAGCTCGCTCCCAGTTCGACGTGCAGGTCGTGGAGCGGAGAGTATCGGGCGTCGGTCATGAGTCCTCCTTTGAGTCGCGATTCGCGACGATGGAAAGAACTCCCCCTCTGTCATTTGTGCCTGAGAGTTTCGACGGGGCTGCGTCCGCTACGAGAGCGGGACGTGCCGGCGACTTTCACCGTGGGCGAGACACGTGAATTCCGTGTCCTACTTTTCAGAGTGGCCAGTTCGACGCGGTGCAGATACCTGAGAGATTGTCGGGGAGGATTGCTCCTTCGGTGCTGGCTCGTGTGAGCGCCAGCTCTCCCGCGTCGACCGTGTGGCCCGATATGAACTTGTGACACCAAGCATAACGGCGGATGCCCGCCTCGCCTACCCTCGTGCGAGGGCATGTGGCGAGTCGGGCATCCGGCGTTCGATGTCGACTAGTCAGCCGTGTGAGCGCGACGCTCGAGGGTCTTTCCGGTGAAGAAGTCCTTACTCACGATGTTCCACCAAATCATGAGTATCGCACCGAGAACGATGGCTCCAAGTCCAACGACACCGACTGCTCCGAGCCCGAAGATGGTGACGTTGTTACCGTCGCCATCTTGGAGCCAGTCCGGCAGCAGGAACTGCTGGAGACCATAAACGAAAACAATCAACATCATGACTCCACCGAGAAGCCGCCGAATGTCACCTGGCAACTGACCCTTGTTTCGCTCAATTCTGAATGCGATGTATCCCCCAGATGCGCGGTAGATCGCCACTAACTGGGAGAGGCGCTTGCGGAAAGTGATCTGCTTTCCTGAATTGGGTGCTTCACCGTTCATCTGCGGAATAAAGGTGGTGGATTCCACCAAAGGCCAGTAGTACTTAAGCCATTTCTCGGCCACGAATTGGACAGGAAGGCCAACGGTTTGGTTACTCAACCACTCAGCGCTAGCAGGGCTTTGGGTG
>RGVZ01000685.1 GCA_010029825.1 bacterium
TGCTCCAGCGGTCACCGGAGATCCCCAGCTTGGCATGCTTTTGGAACAACAGGCTGTTGGACTGAGCGAGACTGCGGCGGCAGCGAATCAGAACGAGAGCTACGAGCGCATTCCCGATTACCGGCTTCAAAGCGAAAGCATCAACGCTAGGTTCCAATGATCAGTCAAATCTACAGTCTGAACGGAGGGGAAATCTCTCGCAGGTTGTGGAGCCGTGCTGACCTTGCTAGGTATTTTTCTTCTGTTGCTACGCTCACCAATTTTGTGACGCTGCCTTATGGTGGGATTTCTAGGAGAGCCGGACTCCAACACATCGACGTTTTTGGGTCTACTGACGTTTGGTTGGTCCCGTTTCGATACTCTGCCGAAGCCGCTTCAGTTCTTGCGTTCAGCGATCTGACGATTCGCATTTACACAAACGGAGCGGCAGTGACTCAAGGCGGCAGTCCAGTTCAACTCACGTCCCCTTATTCCGCTACAGATTTACCCGGCGTGAAATGGGAGCAGATCGGAAACGCAGTGTTTCTTGTTCATCCAAACTACCCATCACGCCTTCCGGCACGTCTGGGACCATCACGCTCACGGCATCGTCCTCGCTGTGGACGAGTTCTCACGTCAATGCTCGATGGAGGATTGGCCACGTCAGGACTGTCAATACAGTGTCAACGCCGATCACCTCGATTGCGACTTCATCGTCTTTGCTTGTGCAGGGAGACTACATGTTTCGAACCGCAGGAACCTGGGCTGCGACTATCGCGGTTCAAGAATCAATTGACGACACCACCTGGGAGACGGTCCAGAGTTGGACGGTTGCCGGGGACCAGAACATCACTTATTCCGCTTTTTCTCCCGGCCCGGTCTACGTGCGAATTGCTGTGACTGCCTACACGGCATCAAGCGGGGCACCTGTTGCGGCCATCGACGCGGCAGATCCGGTTGTTTGGGGCAGCGTGCGAATCACGTCTAGGGCTTCCGGCACAAGCGTGACCGCAGTGGTCGAGGAGCCGCTGTTTGCCTCAAGTGCAACGTATTACCACGCCGAAGGATCGTGGAGCGCCGCATCTGGGTATCCTCGCCAAGTCATCTTACATGAAGGTCGGTTGTGGTTCGCTGGCACAAGCTCAGAACCGTTGACTTTGTGGGCTTCCGAGGTGGACGTTTACGACAAT
>RGVZ01000686.1 GCA_010029825.1 bacterium
TTCCGCTGGATTCTATCCGCCGTCTGATCCAGCGACTGGTTAGGCCCTTCACCCCCGGCCACCTGCGATCAGCTTCTCCACCACCTCGGCCCCGCCAACGATGTCTTCGCTTCCCGTAAAGCTAGACACCTCCATATGGCCGTCCTCGAAGACGTCGATCTCGACCCGCTCACCAACCAGCGTGAGCGTTACGAGCAATGACTCGCTCCGATTGCGCGAGATCGTGAATGCGATCCCGGCATCTTCCAACCGCAGCAACAGGTCATAGAGCGGGTGCGACATGAGAACGGCCTAACGACTGAGCTGATCAGCGGCGGACCACGGACTCTGCGTCGCCAATGGATTCTACCCGCCGACTGATCCAGCGACTGGTTCGGCAAAGCTACTTATATTCGGCATCGACTACGAATACCTTAATGTTAGCCTTGTATTCCGCATTAACAGGAAACACCTTCATCTGAGCTTTGTACTCGGCATCGACGACGAACACCTTCATCTGAGCTTTGTACTCGGCATCGACAAAATAGACCTTCGTATCAGCCTTGTATTCAGCGTCTACCACAAAAACCTTCGTTGCCATATTTGTTTTCCTAACGCCATCCTGGTTTTGTTCGTCCAGCACGGAAGGGATGGTGTTCATCCATGCCGAACGGCCCCGATCAAAGGCCCGCGGCCCACGGGCTCGCCATCACGCATGACGATGCCCGCGAGTCCTTTGCATCGGGTTGTTCTGGGCCAGCGTCGAACATGAGTTTGGCCAACTACCCCGCGACCGCCTGATTCTACCGCCACTCGGGGGATGCGGGCCACAGGCGATTGATCGCTACACCGACCCTGAATCATCGGGCGACCCCCAACCGCGGAATCGAGCCATAGTGCGACCGCCGGGACCGGGTCGCCTCAAGTGGCTGGATGGGGCATCAAGCCCCTTGAAGCTGCGAGAGATTCGGCGGCCGCACGAGCCCAAACCGTTTGAGCCTGTCGCGATCCACCTTCAACTACTTCGAGGACACGCTGGAGACGGAACCGACTGCATATCTCCCAGGCTGATTGCTCATGCCGCAAGCGACAGAGAAGGCTCAGAACGGGGAAGCTGATCAGCGGCGGACCATCGACCATCTATTCCGCTGGATTCTATCCGCCGTCTGATCCAGCGACTGG
>RGVZ01000687.1 GCA_010029825.1 bacterium
GAAGAAGTAAAAGAAGAAAGTAAAGAAGATGTAAAAGAGAAAATAAATGAAGAAGTAAAAGAAGAAAGTAAAGAAGATGTAAAAGAGAAAATAAATGAAGAAGTAAAAGCAGAAAGTAAAGAAGAAGTTAAAATTAAAAAAAGATTTTTTTGTTGTTTTTAAATTTTTATTTTTTTAAATATTTAAAATATTTAAAAAAAAACTAGTACATTTTTATTTTTAAATTTTATTTTGTATTCGTTTTTTTATAAAACTATAAAATTTTACATTTTTATTTTTTAGATAAAAATAAAGTTAAACCTTTTTTAAGAGCTTCTTTTTCAGTCATCTTTGCATCAGCGTTTATATCTTCAGGTCTAGTTATTTCACCTTTATCACAAGATAAAGAAATTAAAGCTGGATGCTGAGGAACATAAAATGGCATATTCATTTCTTTTTCTTTTTTAAGATACCATTGTAAGTTTTGTAAATCAATATCTTTATCTTCAGCTGCTATAGCTTTTAAACAAGCAGCTTTACCTTCTTTATAACGTCCTACATAAAAAGCAATCATTCCCATAAGATGCCATCTAGTATAAGTATAGTTTTGTCTATTTATAAATAAAATTTGATTATAAGGAAAAATAAGTTGACAAGCCATACTAATGTATAAATAAGCACTAATCCAGTCAGGATTGGTTTCACCTTTTGTATTAAATTTAGTATAATATTCGGCTATATTAACTAAAGGTTCAACACGTTGACTATGTGCGAATGCTTTTAACCACCACATTAAAGATTCTTCAAAAGGATGATTCATGACTCTAGCTAATTCACCAAGACGATTAAGTGCGTGAAATTGTTCTTCTAAAAATCCAACTTCTTTTAAACGTAGTAAATAATATTGGTATGCTTCTTGATGTAATTGTAAACAACCACAAGTTTGAGCTAAATAAAATAGAGTTCTGGCATCATGAGGATTTTTAATATATTCGGTATAAAGTAATTCTTTATCTCTAGTAAAACGTTTTTGAGATTTATCATCATCTTTAGTACGATCTTGAAATAAAATAATATTATCTAATCTAATTACATTAGCAGCATTATTATTTGAATCTTTTCCTTGAGTAATATATTCGTGAACAACTCCTTTATATCGCCAACC
>RGVZ01000688.1 GCA_010029825.1 bacterium
CTTTGCGCGTTGGACACCGAAACTAAAGAAGATGATTCCTAGTTTTGGAACTCGGCTCTCTGATTCGCCTGCAGTCGCCAAGGAATCGTTGCGGTACACGGCCGAGGTGCTCAAACTCAACGTCTAACAGAACGGACCACCACGAAGATGGCAAGGCTTTTCTTTCGCTACGGTGCCATGAACAGTGGCAAAACGACCGCCATGTTGCAGGCTGCGTATAACTACGAGGAACGCGGTCATGCTGTTCTCATCGCGCAGCCAGCTTTGGAAACCAAAGGCGATCTTGGGGTGATGAGTCGCCTCGGTGTTTCACGCAAAGCTGACTTCATTGTCTACCCCGAATCCGATTTGTACGCCTCGTTCCAGCGTCACCGTGAGGAAGTGCAGCGTCGTCGCGGAGTGGACATCAAGTGCTTCCTCCTCGATGAGGCACAGTTCCTCACCGAAGCCCAAGTCGATGACTTACTTCGCATCGCACTCCTCGAGGATATTCCGGTGCTTGCGTTTGGCATTCGCACGGATTTTCAGACCGTCGCGTTTCCGGGTAGCCGTCGCCTGCTCGAAGTGTCACACGATATCGAGGAGCTCAAGACAATCTGCCGTTGTGGGCGTAAAGCAATTTTCAACACGCGCAAATTCCGCGGCGATTTTGTATTTGACGGAGAGCAGGTCGCTCTCGATGAGGGTGACATTGAATACGAATCACTGTGCGGACTCTGCTATTTGCAGGAGAGCAAAGGTCTGCTCAATGCCGGACGACGACAGTGGCCGGTGTCGTACCGATTTGAACCGGACCCCGACTTTAGTTAGATCATCCGCCGCCGACGGTGTGCCACCCCTACAGCCCCGTCAATATGCGCTTCATCAGCTCGATTTCTTTCGTCTGACTCGCCACGATGCTCGACCCGAGCTGGGCAACATTCGGGTTTGCTGAATCCGTAATCGTCTGTGCCATGGCAACAGCTCCCTGATGGTGAGCAATCATGCCGTCGAGATACAGCCGATCAAATTCCTTTCCGGATGCCCGTTCCAGTGCCGCCATGTCGTCATCGCTCAGCAACCCGTCCATGTGCATGCTGTGACCCATGTCCATTGAAGCTCCGGCTTCGGCGAGCCACGAGGTCATGTGCTCAATCTCGGG
>RGVZ01000689.1 GCA_010029825.1 bacterium
CCCTAGAACCGGGCGTGTTCCTCATCCCCGCGCACGCAACGAGGTTCCCCCCGCCGTCTTCATCAGATCCTCTTCAAACCCCTGTGTTCCGTAACGGTGCGTGGGGCTTTGCCCAGGATCATCGAGGAGAGATCTGGTACGACCCTGGCACGGGGATGCCTGTAGCGATCACGGAGTTTGGCGACCCGGCTCTCCTGGGTCTCGTCAAGGACAAGCCCAATCTCCCTGCGCCGGTTCCGCCTAGGATCTCCATGGCTCAGTGTAAGGCCCAGCTTGCGATCCTCGGCGTGCTCGACACCGTCGAAGCCATTCTCGCCGCTACGTCGCAGCAGTCGGTACAGGGCAAGGTTGCCTACATCTTCTGGCAAGAGAGCTACGAGGTGAACCGCAACTCTCCCCTGGTGAACGCCATGGCATCTCATCCATCCCTGAACTGGAACGCCGCTTACGTGGACGATCTGTTCCGGCAGGCAGCTCAGATCAAGGTCTGAGGACGATGCCCCCGCGCGATCAACAGGAAGAGCTTCACAGGATTCTCGGCCAGCTTGAAGCGAAGGTCGATACCCTGTTGGAACAGAACAAAGCCGCCCTGGATGAACGCAAGGAAATCCATAAGCGGCTTCAATCCCTCGAAACGAGTGTGACTGCACAGAAGACGACGATGGCAATCATCGCCGGTCTCGTGGGTATCTTCGTCACACTCTTCGATAACCTCTGGCCTCACAAGTGAGTGAAACTCACCCCAAATGACGAAGCACTCGAAAGCCACGACTGAAGCCTTGGAAGGTCTGCACGGTGCAATTGCAAAGGCACTCGCTGACAAGATCGCCAATGGTGAGGCTACGGCTGCTGATCTAGCTGTGGCCAGACAATTCCTGAAAGACAACGGCATCGACGCCATCCCTCGTAAGGGCACTGGCCTTGGTGACCTTGTCGACAGTCTTCCATTCCCCGACGCCGATGGCGTGGCGGATGAAGACCGCAAACTCAATTGAGATAGGAGTCTCCTACTTATGCCTCAGATTAACTCTGAAACGCCGCTCCGGTTTGTTCACCGCGAGAACTTCTCCAACCTCCCGGCGAGCACCTACGGCGTCCTCGGCACGATCCCCGATGCGACCTCGACGCTGGCCCTGGTGGC
>RGVZ01000690.1 GCA_010029825.1 bacterium
CGAGCGAGGGCGCGGTGCCAATGTCTGCCAATCAGGCCCGTGTGCGCCGTGAGTTGCAGGGCCAACAGAAGTTCCTGTTCCCTGAAAGCACGGCAGGCATTCCCGGCGAGGTGAAGGCTTCCCCGATTGGTGGCTTGCAGCCGTGGTCACGCGGCCCTGCGTACCCGACGCATGTGATCGGTGTGGGCGATGATTGGCAGCCGGTCAACTTCCTAACCGGAGAAAGCGGAAAAAGGCACCCCACATTCCGCTCGGCGGACGAGGAGCGTCAACAAATGCTCGAACGCTGGCATCGTACTCTTCCATCCAAAGTGCGTTGAGATCAACAGCATGAGATCGAGCCTGTTCCTCGGATGGAAACGAAGCCACGATGTGGGGCACATCCGCGTTGTGCGCCCAGACTTTCCACTGTCCATCATCAGCCGGTCTTGCGCGGTAGGTGTGGAACCACTCGTGCGGCAATAGTTTTTTAAGCATAGCATTCCTTTTTATCGCCGCAGTGTAACACAGGAATAAACGATATGGCAACAGAATTCCCCATTGACCCAGAGTTCGACCGTTTTATCGAGGGCATCACGATGAAGCCTGACGGCGGCGCATTGGTGGAGATGCCTCCCGAGGACATGGACATCGTCGAGCAGCCCGATGGTGGCGCTCTGGTGACCATTGGCGGGCAGGAAGAGGAGGGTGAGTCAGACTTCTACGAGAACCTTGCCGAGAAAATCAGCGGGTTGGAGTTGTCGAGTCTGGCCATGCGCTACCTTGACCTGATCGACAAGGACAAGGAAGCCCGCAAGGATCGAGACAAGAAGTACGAAGAGGGTCTCAAGCGCACCGGCATGGGCAACGACGCGCCCGGTGGCGCTCAGTTCCAAGGCGCATCCAAGGTGGTGCATCCGATCATGGCCGAGGCTTGCGTGGACTTTGCATCGCGTGCCATGAAGGAGTTGTTCCCGCCAGATGGCCCGACCCGCATCCGCATGATCGGCGAGGCCAACGAGGAGAAGGAAGACCGGGCCAAGCGCAAGCGCGACTGGATGAACTGGCAGTTGACGGAGCAGATTGAGGAGTTCCGCGACGAACAGGAGCAACTGCTGACCCAGTTGCCGCTGGGCGGTTCGCAGTACATGAAACTCTGGT
>RGVZ01000070.1 GCA_010029825.1 bacterium
GACAGGGGCACCGCGACCGCCCGCGCCAATGCCGCCCCGGGATCCGCCGCGGCGACCTGGGACAGCAATGCTTTCAGGCGCGCGGCACGCGTCGCGACATCACAAGGACTCATCACCCTTGCCGCGTGATCCTCAATTTTGAATTGACCCGAGCAAGTCTCGCAGACTCCCGCCGGCAGGGACAACTGGATGCGCGTGCCGCGATCGTCATGTTCCAGCGAGGCCGTCAGGCTGGCGAAAGCCTGGTCCAGCCGGCGCGGATCATCGGCGAGGCACGCCACGGTCACCCGCGGACCCCGCGGCTGCGGAAATCATCACCCGTCAACTCGACGAATTCCATCGTCTCGCGCAGGCGCGAGAAAACGCGACTTCCGACGCGTGACTCCAGCGACCCGAAAACGTCTGGATTGAAATCGCTTCGCGTTGAAAGCGTGCGTTCCAGATCGACATTGAAACTCATCGCGTGACCAGCGTCCGCCGTCAGCGCGTAATTCGTCGAGGCCACGACAACCCGCTTTTGATTGTAACGACCGGCGATCAAGGTATCGGCAATGGTTTTTTCCCACTCGGTGTTGCGGCCCTTGCCCAGCTCATCAATGACAAGGACGTCGCAGGACATGAGTGGCGCCATCATCTGGGGATCCGCCTTGCCGTCGCTGTAACCGGCCTTGAGTTCGCTCAGGAGCTGGAAGAAATCCGCGAACCGGACGGAAAACCCGCGCGCGGCAAGTGACTTGGCGAGGGCCACGAGCAGGTATGTCTTGCCCACCCCGACGGTTCCACCGACGAGAAGTCCCGTCGAGACGCCCGGATTGAAGGACTGCGCCCACTTCTGCATGCGCGCGGCGACTTGACGGCCGTTGCCACTGAGGTTCGCGAAAGACTCGAAGGAGGAATTGAGGTAACGCGCGGGAAGTTGAGCGCTGGCGAGAAGCCCCGCGCATTTCTTCGGCGACGGGTCCACGCAGGGACGGGCCAGGCCATCGATCACCATGCGGCACTGGCCCTGACAAATTCCGCACTTCGAGACGCATTCGCAGACCCGCGCGCTGATCAGCGCGCCGTCCGCGAAAACCTGGTAACCGTTACCGCCGCAGCAGGATCGCGGGAACTTCATCTGACAGGCCAAAGCACCGCCGGGTGTGCCTGCTTTGCCCGCGTTGCCCGGCGCCCCGGTCACGGGAATGGCGGCAAAACGGTCTATCAGCTGGCTGACATGACCGGCGGTCGGCGTTGTTTTGGACCCTGAGCCCATCTGGGCCTCCGCGTGATGGTTCCGGAACAATTGCGAAAAAGGTTCGCCAAGATGTAGCTCCTGCGTCCAGAAAAATCACGCGACAAAAAATAGTTGACCGCTCAGCCAATTATGTGGTGATCTCCTTGATACGAAGGTTTCCGTTAATTTTTTGTCAAGATTTGGAAGTCACCAGGCAAGGATCGCTTGGGACAGCCACCACTAACCAGACCGGTTTGCGTGCTGACGCGCCGGCACCTCGGGTTCGTGACCTTTACGCGACCTGATGATGAGGAAGGGAACATCATGGCGGGCATCACTTCAAGGACGAAGTTCTACGCAGTCACCCGTATCCGGGCAGCTCTCGCTGTCGCGGTCCTCGCCGGCATGACCGGCATGGAGCCAGTAGCGCTGGCGGCCGCGGAATCCGACATCATCGCGCAGCCGGCCAACATGCCGGCCTGGTTTTTTGACCGCCGCATCGTCGGCGAGAACAACCTCGAGAAGATCGAGGCCGCCAAGACATCGAAGTATTACGACATGACGCGTCCCATCGCGATCGTGAAGGATACCACTGGCCAGGGCTTCTGCACTGGATGGCGGGTCGCCGAGGACCTTTTCGTGACGAATTACCACTGCTGGGAATTCGGAAATTGCGACGTCGTGTTCGAACTCGACTACGAGACGGCTCTCGCGGGCGAAAAACACGCGAAATTCCGTTGCGAGGAAGTTCTGGCCCGCAACGAGCAGTATGACTACGCGCTGTATCAAGTCGCGCGGGTCAGCGACGATGATGCCAAGGAAGATCTCGGCAAAGGCAGCCAACTCCTCGCGAAGGAAGGTGGCGTGATCACGATGTGGGGCGGAAAGATTGATGTCGGCCAGATGCTGATCGTCGCCGGGCACCCGCAAGCGCGGACGAAGGAAATCGACCGTTCCAAGAACTGCAAGCTCGCGAGCGTCGAGCCGGAAGAAATGGGAGGTCGCCAGACCATCCGCCATACCTGCGATACCGAAGGTGGCTCCAGTGGATCACCGGTGCTTGATCGCGAGACTGGCTACGCCGTCGCCCTGCATTGGGGCGGTGAGGACGGTTACAACATGTCGATCCCGATGAGCCTCGTCCTGAATGACATCGAAAAAGCCGTCGACGCGAAGACGTTCAAGAAGTTGACCATCGCGGGCCGCAAATAATCGTCACAGAAACGGTTGGATCAATCGAGAAACACGCCGGGCCTCGCCCGGCGTTGTTTTTTTCTCCGTGAATCGCGCCGACTCAGCCCACGGGTGGGCCTTTGGATCGGCTTCGTCCGCGCGACGGGGAATGACGTGCCAGTGCAAGTGCTCCACCACGTTGCCAAGGGACACGTAATTCATCTTGAAGGGCGTAAACGCATGTTCGATCGCCCGACCCAGAGTCATGACATCGTCGAAAATCTCCCGCTGAATTTCCGGCGGCAGGTCATGCATCTCACGCGCATGATGGCGCGCGACCACCATGCAGTAACCGGGGAAAAACTGGTGCTCGCCAACCACGATGATGGAATGTTCGCGAACCGCGACCAGACGGTCGAGGTCGCCGGCAACAGCGGCCGCGACATCCCGACAAAGAGGGCATTGAGTTATCAACTGATCTGACTCAACCTTTTCCATGAGGATATTTTACCAGCCAAACTGCTGGCACCAATACGGTCCATTGGAACGGGCCATGCCGACCCCGATCGATTTGAACCCTGGACGCAGGATGTTTGCCCGGTGACCGGGTGAGTTCATCCACGCGGTGACCACTTCCTCCGCGTTGGCCTGGTTCCAGGCGACGTTCTCGCCGCCAAAGTCCATATTGCTGTGATACATGCTGTGGCGATTCGCCATATTTCCCGCCCAGCGGCGGCAGTTGTCCAGCAAATGCCCGTTGACCGTCAGGATGCCAAGGCCGCGCTTTTGCCTCTCGGCGTTGGTCAGTTCGATGACGCGGCGCTCGAAATCCTTCATGACGACGCCCTGCGGATTCGGCGCGAGAAGAGTACTCTGCGTCGCCGGATCCACCGGCTGGGTCTCAGGCTGCTGCGGCTGTGCCGGCACTTGGGGAACTTCTTCAGGAATCGTCACCGGATCAGGAATGGCAACCGGTTCATCGTCGCTGAAACCATCCTGCGCGCCTGGATAACCCGAATAAGCCGCGTCGCCGACATCGCTGGTGGAAGACGCGGGCCCCTTGCGACCGCACGCGGCCAACGCCTGAATCAGGATCAGGTTCAGGATCAAGGCATTTCTCAGGGTCCATTTGGCGCTCGGGCGCATCACTGGCCTCCTTGGGGGCGTTCACTTGGTCTTTTTACCGGCTCTTGTCCGGTAAATGATGCAAGGATAACGCCACCCGGCAGGCAATCACAACCCACCGTATCCACTGACCAAAAACGAAAGAACCCCGGCGATTTTGCCCGCCGGGGCGTCTAAAAACAGAGCACTGCCTAATTGATTCTCACCGACTGCGCAGGGCCGTCAGGACGGCGTCGATGCTCTTCTTGGCATCGCCAAAGAGCATCCGCGTGTTGCTGTTGTAGAACAAGGGATTGTCGACCCCCGCGTAACCAGAGGCCATTCCGCGTTTCAGGACCACGCACGTCTTTGCCTTCCAGACTTCAAGGACCGGCATCCCGTAAATGGGACTCGACTCATCCGTCTGCGCGGCGGGGTTCACGACATCGTTGGCGCCGACCACGATCACCGTGTCGGTCTCGGGGAAATCCTCGTTGATCTCATCCATCTCGAGGACGATGTCATAGGGCACGTTGGCCTCGGCAAGCAGTACGTTCATGTGTCCCGGCAAACGGCCCGCCACCGGGTGGATCGCGAAGCGGACGTTGACACCGCTCTTGCGCAGGATGTCGGTGATCTCGCGAATGGGATGTTGCGCCTGGGCGACGGCCATGCCGTAACCCGGGACGAAAATGACGCTCTTGGACGAGGCCAGCATCTCGGCCACTTCGCCCGCGTCAACCGACACGACTTCCCCGGCCGGCGCCTGAGAGGCCGATGCGGCGGCTGGTTTGCCGCCACCGGTGCCGAATCCGCCCAGGATGACACTGACAAATCCACGGTTCATCGCGCGGCACATGATGTAGCTCAGGATCGCGCCGCTGCTGCCGACGAGGGCGCCCGTCACGATCAACAGGTCATTGGCCAGCATGAACCCGGCCGCAGCCGCCGCCCAACCGGAATAACTGTTGAGCATCGAGACCACCACCGGCATGTCCGCGCCGCCGATGGCCATGACCATGTGCACCCCGATCACGCACGCGATCGCCGTCATCACGAGCAGCGGCGAAAGTCCCGGCGCGACGCCTGCGACAAACGGGTCAACACCCGTGCTGGCAGATCCCACAAACAAAGCGCCAAGCCACAGCGACGCGACCACCATGGCGAGGTTCAGGAGATGACGGGCCGGCAGCATCAGCGGATTGCCCGAGATCGAACCGCGCAGTTTGCCGAAGGCGATCACGGAACCAGTGAACGTCACCGCGCCAATAAAGACACCGACAAAAATCTCGACATCGTGGATGACGGTCATCGCGCCGGTCACGACTCCGTGCGAGGCGGCTCCTGCGCCGTGCGGGGCCTGCAGGAAGTTGCCGATGCCGACGAGGACGGCGGCAAGGCCGACGAAGCTGTGCAGGATCGCGACCAGTTCGGGCATCGAAGTCATCGCGACCCGGGCCGCCAGGATGGCGCCAATCACAGCGCCGGCGATCACCGCGGGAACAAGCAACGAGAAATCCGCGACGGCAGGGCTGAGTGCCGTCACCGCAACGGCGATCAAGATGCCGGCAACGCCATACAGATTCCCGCGCCGCGCGGTTTCCTGCGTTGACAGGCCACCGAGGCTCAGGATGAAGAGCATGCTCGCGAGGAGGTAACTGACGGTCAAAATAGTCTGTGGCACTTTTGGTTTCCCCCTACTTCCTGAACATCTTCAGCATGCGCTGGGTGACGAGAAAGCCACCCGCGATATTGATCGTCGCGACCAGGACGGCAACTGCCGCCAGCCAGGTACTGATATTTTCAACGGGCCCGGAGATCTGCAGCATCGCGCCGACCACGATGATCCCGCTGATGGCATTGGTGACGCTCATGAGCGGCGTGTGCAAGGCCGGCGATACGTTCCAGATGACCTGCCATCCGATGAAGCAAGCCAGGACAAACACCGTCAAGTGATTCAGGAACTCCGACGGCGCGACAGAACCAAGCCACCACAAGAAAGCCGCCAAGATAGCCCAGAAGGCCGCAGCCTTCCCGGCGCTTGCCGGTTCCGGGGCAGCCCCGTGCCCGTGAGATGCCTTGCCCGCCGATTTTGAAGCCGATTTTGGAGTCTCATTTCCAGCGGCGGGTTTTGCGGCCGGAGACGCCGGCGGAGCCGGTTTTTTCGGCGGCGGCCATGTGACATCACCCTTGTGCGTGACGAGCGCCGGCCGCACGATGTCGTCCTCGAGGTCGATGCGGAAATGTTTCCCTTCCCGGTCGGGCACAGGACCGAACATGGACTCGACCAGGTTGAACATGTTGTTGCCGAGGAGCTGGCTCGCCTGCGACGCCATGCGCGAGGGCAGGTCTGTGAAACCAATGACCGACACGCCGTGGGCGACCGCCAACTGGCCCGGTCGCGTCAACTCGCAGTTACCGCCCTGTTCCGCGGCCAAATCCACAATGACACTGCCGCGACGCATCGACTGGACCATGTCGGACGTGATCAGCACCGGGGCTTTCGTCCCTGGAATGAGCGCCGTCGTGATGATGATGTCGACCTCTTTTGCCTGTTTCGCGAAAAGTTCCATCTCGGCCTTGATGAACTCCGGCGACATGACCTTCGCATAGCCGCCCTCGCCAGTACCGTCCTCGTGGAAGTCAAGTTCCAGGAACTCGGCTCCCATGCTGGTGATCTGGTCTTTCACCTCAGGCCGCGTGTCAAACGCGCGAACGATCGCGCCAAGGGCACGCCCGGCGCCGATGGCCGCAAGGCCCGCGACACCCGCGCCGATCACCATGATTTTCGCGGGCGGCATCTTGCCGGCGGCGGTGATCTGGCCGGTGAAGGGCCGGCTGAATGCCGCCGCGGCCTCGACCACGGCACGGTAGCCGGCAAGGTTCGCCATGGAACTCAAGACATCCATCTTCTGCGCCCGCGTTGTGCGCGGGATCGAGTCCAGAGACAAAGTCGAGACCCGCGCGCTGGCGAGTTGTTTCAGAAGATCCGGATTCTGCGCCGGCATGATCAGGCTGGCGAGAAAACCGCCGGCTTTCAGCGACTGAATCTCCTCCGCCGATGGGGCGCGGACTTTCAACACGACATCCGAACTGCCCAGCAACGACTTCGCGTCGGGGATGATGACCGCGCCTGCTTTCGCGTAATCGGCGTCGTCATAACCGGCGGCAAGGCCTGCCTCGGACTGGACGGCAACCTCAAAGCCAAGTTTCTTGAATTTCTCGACGTTGGCGGGCGTGATCGCGACACGCCGTTCGCCGGGGAAAGTTTCCTTGGGCACGCCAAGACGCATTTTTGGGGCTGAGGAAGCTGACTGTTTTGATGCCGGATCGCTGACCGTCTCGTGCATGTAACCGTCCTGTTAGGGTTCCTGGGCTGCACCGGGTGGAACGCCGGTGGTTTAAGTGTACGGCTTTACTGCATAAAACGAAACATTCTCAATGAAAAGCACAAATCCCCACCCCGTACCGGACCGACTGTTACACAATTATGACTCGGCATCCGCCCCGCGATCCCCGACAATGATCGGGTTCACAACTGAGCTGGAGGACCATCCATGGTCACGCACCCGACCCGGAAAAGCGTCGCGGGCCTCGAAACCACGGGCCTGAACTACGGATCGATCGCCTGGATATCCCTGATGCACGTGGGTGCCATCGCGGCTCTCCCGTATTACTCTCCGCGCAATCTCGTCGTTGCCGGCTTGCTGTACGTCATCACCGGTTGCCTTGGCATCACGCTGACGTTCCACCGCATGCTGGCCCACCGGACGTTCAGCGTTCCAAAATGGCTCGAAAGGATCCTGGTCACGTGCGCGGCCCTCGCCATGCAGGGCGGGCCCGTCAAGTGGATCGGCCACCACCGCATGCACCACGCGAATGCCGACACGGACCTCGATCCCCATGATTCACGGCGCGGGTTCTTTTACTGTCATGTGGGTTGGACCCTCGTTTACAAACCCTACTTCGACGATCCCGACCGCCAGAGGCGTTTCGCGCGCGACATTCACAGCGACCCCTACTACCGGTGGCTTGAGACCGTCGCAGGCATGCTGATCCCCCAGGGAATTCTTGCCGCGATTCTGTTTGTCGCCGGCGGCGGTGGGGCTTCCGGCCTCGGTCTGGTCCTGTGGGGTGTCTGTTTGCGAATGACCGTGGTTTACCACGCGACGTGGCTGGTCAACAGCGCCACGCACTTTTTCGGGTACAAGACTTACGCGGTGGATGACCGCTCGCGCAACACGTGGTTCGTCGCGCTGTTGAGCTTCGGCGAAGGCTGGCACAACAACCACCACGCCCATGAGCATGTCGTTGAGGCCGGCCACAAGTGGTGGGAATTTGATCCGACCATGCTCATCATCCGCCTCCTGAATGCGATGGGCCTTGTGACCAAGCTCAAGTCAATCAAAGATATCGGAACAGATAGCGGCAAAGTCACCGGAAAAGAAACGGGCAAGGCTGCCGCGGTTCTCGAAATCGCCTGACACAGGTGGAAACCGCCCGTCCCGATTTTTTGCTGACTGGGTTTCGAAGCTTCACCCAGGACGCATCCGGCAGGCCACTACCCAACCCGACAGAGACGTTGTTGCGCATGATGCGTGACGCGGAACTCCCTGGTTCCGGCCTGTGGCGGGGCGTCGCCAGAATTGGCGGACGCACATGCGCGTTGGCGGTCGCTGACGTCAATTACACCGCACCGCGCCAGATTCTGGATCTGGCCCGCGAGATCCGACCCCGGGTGATCGTTTGCCTGGGGCTGGGCGGCGAGACCGTCTTCGAGACGGGCGCCCTGAACTCCGTGGCCCGGGGCCGGCCTGTTTACGACCGTGACGGCAAACCCATCGAAACCGGTGGACTAGATACCAACGGACCAGATACGGGCATCCTCGACCCGGCCCTCCCCGAAAATGCTGCCATTTCCTTGCCTTGGGGAGCCGGCAATCTGGCGCGCTTGCGGGAAATCGCCGCGCGATGGACAGAGCCCGGCAACCTTGGCCCTCTGGGTTCAGTCCGCGTCGCCCCGGCGGCCCGCCCCGACAACAATTACGTATGCAATGCCACTGCCTGGGCCGTTGCCCGGGTCATGACCCAGGCCGGGTCGCCGTCTGAATGCGCCGGTTTCCTGCACGTTGCCCCGCCGAAAACTCCGTCAGATGGTTATTTTCTGGCCGCGGCAAATCTGCTAGTGGACGTGGTGCGTGCCATCCGACCGGAGTAAGTTCATGACCGCAAGATCACCAATCCCGGATTGCCCCAAGTGGGCCGCCGACCTGCTCGCCAAGTTGCATCGCCTGGAAGTCAAACTGGGCAACATCATCGAGGCGACGCCGGCCAAGGATTCTACCAAGGATTCTGCCGGGGATTCTACCGGGGAGGATTCCTCTGACGGAACAATGGCGTGGCACACGCGGGACCTTGGCGACCTTATTCCCGATGACCGCGACGAAAACGAATCTGGCGGCGATGCCGACCTGGCGGAAGCCATCTTTGACCGCGTTTGCGCGGGACTGGCCGAGGATGGATTCACGGCTCAAGAGATCGCCGATATCGTGAATTCACGGGTCGGCAACGGCGGACGCATGAAGTACTGCGACGCCAGCGACGTAAACGAGGCCCTTGAAGCCTGACGATTTGGCTGTAAGCCATCGTTTCTAATGTGTTATTTGCCTGGCTCTGATTTTGTAGCCAAAAACCTCAAGGACACGAACCACGTTTCCGATAACCCCTTTTGCGAGGTTACCGATGCAACGACTCAGCAAAATCGCCAAACACAGCGTGACGCTCCTCATGATCTGCGCCGTTGGCTGGTCATGCAGCAGCAGCAACTTCAGCGGGTCTTCGAAAATCGCGCGTCCCAAGCCCCCGCAGGACCAGAACGTCATCGGACAAACCACAGGAGGCGGGGGCAGCACCGGCACCACCGGCACGACTCCGGAGCGAAGCACCAGCGTGATCAACGGTCAGGCATGCGTCAATGAGATACCGACCGTCGATGTCGCCATGGTGATCGACCGCAGCGGTTCCATGGATCCACAACTCCACGCCGTGCGCGACGGCCTTGGCAGCTTTTCGAGTGCGCTCCGGTCGCAGGTGCTGCCAGGCTTCAATCTACCCATCAAAAACCTTCGTTTTACGCTGGTCGCCTTCGAGGACGAGGAGGACCGCCCAAATTGTCCGTGGTTTGTCGGAGGACCTTACGGAGCCAACGATCCGGGACTCGCGAGCGCTTTGCAGTCGGAGTTCACCCGGGCCAACCGCGGGGGGTCAGACTCGCAAGAGGGCGGTATCGCCGCCATTCGTAAAGCGATGGAAATCATGACCAGCCAGCCCGAGGATTCCGTGAAAGTCGTGGTGCTCGTGACGGACAATTACATGCACGATGGCACCGGCACGCAAGGTAACCGTTACGGGGGGTTCTCCACCCTTGACGCCGTTTTTTCGTCCCCCAAGGCGAAACCGTTCATGCTTTTCTCGTCATCCTCAACCAGCAACGGCGCTGGAGGATGGGAAGACGACACCCAGAACCTGTACGACCGCAGTGGGCATGGTACGGCCCAGATCGCGGCCCTGCGCAATTACTACAAGCAAGTCGCTGGCTTGCCGAATGCCTATGTTGGCGAGGAATTCACTCCGGTCAATCGCTTCAACAGCAGCTCATTGAGTTCCCTGGTTGCGGCCAAGATCGCTGCCGGGATCAAGAAGTGTCCGTGAAGAAAGGATCCTTCGCTCTTCGCTGCGCTCAGAGCTCAGGATGACGCCCCCGCGAAGCGAAGAATCCTCTCTTTGAAGACAGGATCCTTCCCCTTCGCTGCGCTCAGGGTCAGGATGACGCCCCCGTCATTCTGAGGCCGAAGGCCGAAGAATCCTCTCCTCCCCGTCATTCTGAGCGAAGCGAAGAATCCTCTCTTTACATCCCGCGAAGTTCTGTCTAGGATGTGTCTATTGAGAATGATTCTCATTAGCACATTGACCCCAACGAATGGGGTACTTTTCCTGGAGCAGAAGCCACCATGTTCGTTTGTCTGTGCGCGGGCGTGAATGAGCGGTGTCTGAGGGATCTGGCCGAGGCGGGTTGCCACGACTGGCGCGAGGCCATGGAAAAAACAAAGGCCGGAAAAAGTTGTGGCTCCTGTCGGAGCCACGTTCAGAAAGTCATTCAGTCTTCATGTTCTGGGCCAGGTAGTGTTCCTTCCCAAGATCGTTGACCAGGCTGAGCTGGGTCTCCAGCCAGTCGGTGTGCTCCTCCTCTGACACGAGGATCTTTTCCAGCAAGTCGCGCGTGCCGTGGTCGTGCACGGATTCGCACAGCTTGATCGCCGCCTTGAGGCGCGGGATCGCTTCCATCTCGAGCCCCAGGTCCGACTTGAGTTGCTCGACCACAGTCTCGCCGATGTTCAACTTGAAAAGCCTCTGCAGATTCGGAATTCCCTCGAGGAAGAGAATCCGGTCCGTCAAAATCTGGGCGTGCTTCATCTCGTCGATGGACTCTTTCCAGATCTTGTCGGCAAGGCGGTCGTAACCCCAGTTCTTGCACATCCGAGCGTGAAGAAAGTACTGGTTGATGGCCGTCAACTCCCCCGTCAGGATTTCGTTGAGCGCCTCGATTACTTTTGCATCACCCTTCATGACCGGCTCCTTCCATTGAGGTCCAGAAAAAAGCCCTTGAGCCTCTGCCCAAGGGCTATCCGGAACCTACTTGTTCTGGACCTTCACCTCAAGTTCATTTGACTTGAACATTTGCTGGTCACCGACAAAGCCCTCGACGTGGATCTTGTAAGTCCCGTCACCGAACATCTGCGTCCGCCATCCAAACATGGCTTCTGTTCCCGGGTCATCAAAGCGCAGGCGGGCGGCCTTCGGGCCGTTGATCACAAGTTCAGCATGCGTCAGCGGGGCCTTTTGCGCGGCAGCCAGGCCGTGAGCATCGAACTTGAAATAGACGCGAGCCTTGACCGTCTGAGAATTGTCGAAATCCGGGTTGATGGCAACCAGGCCATCAGAAGGGTTCGTCAACGGATGGTTGACGATGACAAAACGGCTGTAAACTTTACGCCCCTTGGAAGATCCTTTCGCGACGGCCTCGAGGGCCAGCGAGCTGATGCCGTCGTCCATCGGGGTCGTATCGATCGTTCCGCGGAAGACACGGGCGCCGTTGCGCTCCTCGAGGGTCGGCTTGAGCTCGCCCTTGAATCGATGATGAGCGCGCCCCTGGAGCCATTGCTGGTCGGCCGAGGCGAGCTCCCAGTTGATGGTTTCAACCGCGGAGTCAAACACGGACACTTCCAGTGGAACCTTGCCGTTGATGGCCGAGAAGTCCCGCGGCGTGTCAAGGCGCATGGTCACTTCGTTGCCGTTCACGGTAAATCCGTAAGCGTCGTCAGCAAAGCCGCTGACATCGTCATAGGAGATGCGGAAGTAGCCGGCCTCGCCCCAGCTGTTTCCCCACGAGTTCTTGGCGATCCAGTAACGCTCGTCGTCGTTGTACCCGACCAGGGTGATCGCGTGGCCGCCCTGCATCGCGCCGGTCACGTGCTTGTAGATGCCGCCTGAGTAGAACATGAAGTCCTCATAGACGCTCATCGTCGTCTGCATCGGGCCGCTCATGAGAGCCTGCTTGATGGCGGAAGGAGAACTGGCGAAGTTATCGTCCGACGCCTTGATCAGGCGCGCAGAGCGGTCCTTGCACGCGTCATCCGCGTTGCCGTCCTTGCCGAGGCGACCCATCGTATACGGATGGCAAGCCTCGTCGGGAACACCTTCCTGGGTCACGTGGGACATGCCGCTGGTGGGCCATGCGCCGAAATCACACGAACCGATGTTGATGAAAATGTCTTGCTCGGACACGTTGGCGTCAAGGCGCGGCGTTCCCGATGCCACAGCCAGCGTTCCCTCAAAGGCCGCGGCGGTCGCGAAGGAAACGCAACTTCCGCACTTGCCCTGGTTGCGCACGGGCGACATGAAATCCCCCGTTACACCACCCACGGTGGCGTTGCGCCAGTCCCAGGCGCGGGGAAGGGCCGGCGTCGGCTCGTCGACGCGGGCGCGCTCGAGTTGAGTCTTCTTGCGGGGTCCTTGCCAGTCGCGCAGACCGAAGTTGACGCCTGATACCGTGCCGGATTCCGTTACGACCGGCGTACCAACGGATCCTGCTGCACCCGTGTCAGCGGCCTGCCACTTGGCGTCGGGGCGGTTTGCCAGGACCTTTTTCAGTTCCGCCAAGGTCAATTCCCCATTGCCGGCGAAAACAGCGGGCGTCGCGGCGCCCAACGCAATCCCCGCGACAACGGCAGCGGCCAGCGCCTTTGCGCGAGACATTCCCTTGTTTCGTCCCAGACCCCTCTGCGATCCTTGCATAGAGCCTCCTGAATTTACGTAACATTTAAGAAAAGTTTACGAGGTACCCAATCCAGTTGCAAGACACGCGCAAGAAAAATAATTCTTTCCAAAGCCCCCAACATCCGGGCTCAACCGCGGAGATCACCATGGCGCAAGACTTCAACGATAAAAATGCAGGCAACGACGCGACGGCGCTCCAACACGCTGGCGGGAATTTTCGCGTCGGGCGCGGTCTCGTCGGGGCGCTCGAGCAATCCGTGACGTTCGAAACCAGCGACCCGACGGACTTTCCCGTCTACGCGCGCCTCGGCAACACGGCGAACCATCAGGAACTCGAGGCCATGCTGGCGGCGCTGCATCACGGGGACGACGCGATTGCCTTTGCCAGTGGCATGGCGGCGGCGAATGCCGCCTATTTCGCCCTGCTGCAACCCGGGGATCATGTGCTGGCGCAGGAAAATTGCTATGGCGGCATTCACGGATTTTTCACGTCGGTCTTGTCCCGTTGGGGGGTCGAGGTGGAATTCGCGCCGGTCGAGACGTGGGCGCGGCGCGTCCGGCCGAACACGCGCATGGCGCACCTGGAGAGCATCACCAACCCGTTTTGCAAGCCTCAAGATGTCGCGCGTATTTGCCACGACGTGAAATCCGCCACGCAAGGTCGCGTGATCACCGTCTGCGACAATACGTTCGCCAGTCCTGTCCTGTGCAAGCCGTTGAATCTTGGGGCGGACATTGTCCTTGAGAGCGCCACCAAATACCTTAACGGCCACTCGGACGTGATTTGCGGGGCCCTCATCGCGAACAAGGAACTTGTCGAGACCATCAGGAACCAGGCCCGCCTGATCGGGGGATTCCTCAATACGACATCCTGCGCGATGCTGCTGCGGGGGATGCGGACTCTTGGCGTGCGGATGGCCGCGCACTCGGCCAACGGCCGCGCGTTTGCAGACACGATGCGCGAATTCAAACTCGTGCGGCGCGTTCATTATGGGGACCCGGCATTGGAAAGGTTTTTCCCGGCGGGATTTGGCGGCATGTGTACCGTCGAATTCGATCCATCGGTGGACACCGTGGCAATGCTGCAATCATCGAAATTCATCAAGAACGTGCCGAGCCTTGCCGGCACGGAGACCACGGCGACGCTGCCCTGGTGGTCCACCAACCGCATGCAACCCGATGAGGAGAAAAAACGCCTCGGCATCTCGTTGCAGCTTGTGCGTTTCTCGATCGGACTTGAGGATGTGCGGGACATCATTGCGGACGTGATCGCCGCCTCTTCAAACTGAGGCCGCCGTCAACCTGAGGGCGTAGCCCGAAGGATCTTGTCCTCCCCGTCATCCTGAGGGCGCAGCCCGAAGGATCTTCTCTTCGAAAGACAGGATTCTTCGCCTTCGGCTCAGAATGACGGGGAAGAGAGGATTCTTCGGGCTGCGCCCTCAGAATGACGGAGACTCAGAATGACGTGCCGATCGCAAGGTTCAGCAAACCGAAGACCGAGTTGCCGCCAAGATACCGGTTAAGTCCGACTTGATGGGGCGTGGGGCGGTCTTGATCAATCGAACGCCAAACGGTGAAGCGAAAGCCGACCGGGACAAACTCAAACCGCACCGGACCGGCGTCACAAGTCAGGACGCTCGCGACGGACACGTGGATGACCTGGGCACTGAAACCACTGCCGAGTAAATCGTCAGCCACGGGATCACTGGTAATGTCCGTTCCACGCTGGGTGAAACTTCCAGTAAACGACGAATAACCAAGGCCAGCGCGCAGGGAAAGATAGCGCGACAGGGGCAGCCACTGCCCGCCAACCGTGACACTTCGCGCCAGAGCCTTGATGTCCAGCTCCTCTTGCGCGTGGGGCCAGGTGGCCTGCCTGAAACGTCCGGCACCGACGGCGACGAAAAGCGGCGCGTCGACACCTGGACGCTCCACGAGAACACCATAGGCTGTCCAGGGCATGGCCTCGCCCGCGTATAACATCACAGCCGGCCCCGCGTGCGCGTCGCCGCCCTCGTGAACAAGGAAGTCACCGCTCTCCTCGCTGACGAGGGGTTCCTGCGTTGATCCCGGCGAGAAGGTCTCGACCCCGGGATCAGACAGTGTCAGATTCGCTGCCGCGGCAAGATTCGCTGTCGCGGCCAAGATGACCATGACTTTCGAGAGGCAGAATCCCGGAAGCTTCCAAGGAGGCCGCCAAAGAGACCGCCGGGCCATCAGGCACTTCCCTTGCCAAACAATTCCACCACCGCCTTGTAAACATCGGCATCGACGTTCGGCATGAGCTTGTGCCGTATGAGGTCAAGGGCCTCGTAGCGTGTCCGGCTCACTTGATAAGGACGCGCCGTGGTCAAGGCGTCAAACATGTCGGCAAAGGACGCGATGCGCACTTCCTTCACAATTTCCTGTCCGGAAATCCCATGCGGATACCCGCCCCCGGCAATCTTCTCGTGATGATGCAAGATGATCTCGCGCGCCGTCTGGTCAAACACCGGATTCGGCGCGGCCTCGACCAGTTCGATCCCGAAAGATGGATGCCTGCGCATCAATTCCCACTCGTCCGGGGTCAAGGCGCCGGGCTTGTGCAGGACGTCGAGAGCGATACGGCTTTTGCCGACATCGTGAAACAGGCATCCGAGGGCAATGGCTCGCAGGCGCTCGTTGTCCGTGAGCGACATCGATACGGCGATGGACAGGGAATACGCCGCGACGCGCGCGCTGTGGTAGTAAGTGTAATCGTCGTGACGCGCCAACTTCCCGATAGCCGCGACAGATCCCGGATCCTCCTTGATCGCGCGGATCATCTCCCCGGCAATCGCCTCGCCCTTCGCGACGGCGGCCGCGGTCAGGGGCTGCTCATAGAGGATCCGCGTCAACTCGGCCGCCGCATCGTTGATCTCGACCACGCGCTGGGCGGGGGATTTTTTGCGGAACGCCTCGATGCCCGCGCCACGAGTAACATCAACGCGCTGGACGCGACGCCACAAATCCACCCTGGCTTGATCGGGCCTGTGATAGAATAGCTCGGACTGGCCGGAAGCCAGCAGCTTTGTCAATTCATCGCGTGTCCATCGCCAGGGAGCCGGCGCGAACACGCAGTTGTCCAGGATCGCCCCGGTCGCAAAAGGCAGGAAGTCCATGCGGGCTATTGAGTTGTCTTTCAAGTTCGCGCTCATGACGTCCAGCGTACTCGCTGCGACGGCCATCCGTCCACCGGTGGCGCGCGCGGCGGAGTTCCGTCTGACGGGCGGGGCCGTCGAGGAAGGTGACGACCGTTACCGTCCCGCTGCCGGGATCGAGTTCGTCGCCGGCAGCGGACTCCGCGGTGAAATCCTCGTCTGGGGCCGGAATTTCGGGCTGGTCACGGAAAGATCCGTCCTTGTCGCCGGGATGAAATCCCTGGACTTGTTTGGCAACAAGGCGCTCTCCGGCGTGTTCGGAATCTCGTTTCTTGGTGAATCAACGGAAGTCGCCGCGGACGGCAATAACGACGTCAAGTTCGATGGCGATTCCAGCCAGAGCACCAACATCGGCGGCGTGTTCGGCGTGCGCAGCACCTTTCTGGAATGGAAAAACATGACGGTTGGCGCCGCGTGGGAGAGCCACGTGTTTCCCGCGGGGGTTGCCGCCGTGTTGCTGGTCACAGGACGCAAACAAACACTGACCGTCAACGCGGGAGTGACCCTGTGATGACACCTTCAACAAAATGGATCGTCTTCGCGTTTATCGGGTGGATTTCATGCCTTCAGGCCCCAAAAGCCGCGGCAACCACAGTCATCGCGCGTTTTGGCCCCGCGGCATCGGGACAAGGCGGACCGAACGCCCTCGACATACCACCCGGGGCAGCCGACACGGAACTCAGCATCGTCACGGCGTCTAAAACCGAGATCAACATTGCCCTGTTTCCGGGGATTCTGATTGGCAGGCGCTTTGACAAGGACGGGTATTACGGCAGTGCCGGCGCCGGCGCCGTCATTTCGGGGGAAGGCCTTGGCCTCGGGGGTTACGCGGCAATCGGGTACGAGACCCAAGGGACGTGGAAATTCAACGTCGATTTCAAGCAAGCCATCGGCCTTGCCGGTCGCGGGTTGATGTCGGGTTATGCCTTGCGCGTTGGCGCCGGCGTCGAATTCTGAGGGAGGCAGGTATGTTCAAAAATCACGGCAGGCGCGTGCTTTTTCTCTTGGCATCGGTTTGGACGGGAGCGCTGTTCACGGCCCTGCCAGCCCGGGACGCGAAAGCGTTCGTCCTTGTATCAAAAACACCACGACGCCTGGACGCGAGTCCGTCGAGCCCTACCGTCACGTTCAAGTGGAACGAGACGACTCCGTCCATCAAGGACAAGGACAAGCTGTTTGATGGTGCCAACAAGGATCTGGACGATGTCGAGTACATGGCGCTCATGCTGCAACTGGCGATGGACCAGTGGAATGACGTCCACGGCTCCTACCTGCGCCTCGCCTTTGAACGGGATCCCACCGTTGTCACAGATACCGAGGACCGGATCCACGCCATCTCTGTCTCATCCAAAGTCGGCACGACGTCGGCTGCATTCGCGCAGTTCAACTATCAAATCGACGGGAACGAGACCAACACGATCGCCGACTGTGACATCTATTTGTCAGACAGCTCCGTGTCCGCGCGCAACATGGTGACGACCCTCGTCCACGAACTCGGGCACTGCATCGGCCTCGGCCACAACCACACCAACTACCAGTCCATCATGGGATATTCCCGTTCGGGAAACTCCTACAAGCCCGGCGCGGACGACAAGGCCGGCGTGAGCTGGCTGTATCCTGATCCGGCAGTATCGGACGAGGCACCGGCGGAACTCGTCGCCTGCGGGGTTGTGCCCGGCGGCAGCGGCGAAAACCCGCGCGGGATGAATGTCGTCATCTGGTCCATGCTCGCGTTGCCATTGCTTGTTGCTCTGGCGACCGTGATGACAAAGGGAGTGTTTTCGTCACGGGCAAGTGCTCGCGGCCGGACTTGAACCGGCACGACCTTGCGGTCTCGGGATTTTAAGTCCCGTGTGTCTACCAATTTCACCACG
>RGVZ01000691.1 GCA_010029825.1 bacterium
TTGTATGCCGAGCGTGTCGGCGTGTTCAAGCAATTTGACAATGTATGCCAATGATTGTTTGCGGCCGTCTTGACGACCAAATTGTTTTTGTGCAAGCCACCTGTACGACAGATCGGTTGCTAGCCCTCGAGCGTGGTTGCTGATGACACCGGGTTTATGTCGTACGTCGCGCACAACCCATATGCCGTTATTCCACAAACTGCCGTCGCTGTGTTTGACTGCAAGTTCAACCCATTTAGCCATGCCAGCCAACGGTGCTTTAACGACTGGCTGTGCGGTGACAATGTATGGTTTTGTCATTCGAGTGCGTCAGGTATGCCGTCTTTGTTTTTGTCGGTGTTTTTTATGCCGTTAGCCGACACAAGACCCGATAGTGCGCCTGTTAAAAACACGCTGATCGTGCTGAGTAGGTCAACTATTTTGCTGTCTAATGGTGATAATTCGTCAGGCATAGAAACAAACAACAAACCAAACAACAAACCGACAACCATTAACACAAAAGTTATAGCCATTAAAATTCCGACGGTAACAATCAACCGCGCGTGAATTTGATTATTTTCTAATTTCGCACCTGTCAGGCGACCCATATTGGCATACCTCGCTTATTGATAGATTGCGAATTTTTGCGCCGCCTGTTGTGTTTGTTTTGCTTGTTGAGCATGACACCAAACATAATACTGCTAAGGCTGCTCGAATAGTAGCCATGTTTGTGTGTCCTCATTCCAATAATAATTACCTTCAGGTTTTGGTGTTGGTGGTTGCCAATCATTGTTTTGATCGAGTGTCCATGACGCATAAGGTTTTGGTAAAACAAATTCGTCGCGCACTTCATCAAAAGTAAAACCTACGCTTGCAAATTGTTTTCTAATTTTGTGGTTATACGAAGTGCGTTTGCAAACTTGTTTACGAAAATTGCCATACCAAGTTTCAGGGTCAATACCTTCAATAAGTTCTGTTTCGTCAATGCCAACAATGACTTCGGTTACCACATTGTTTTCATCTAAAAATGCGTAATGCGCCATTATGCCCAACTAACATTGCCTGTGCCTGCGGTAACTGTAGTAATTTTATTTGCGCCGCTAGTTGCTGTTGATCCCGTTAAACCTGCACCGATAGTTATTGTGTAATCGGCTGGATAAG
>RGVZ01000692.1 GCA_010029825.1 bacterium
GTGCGCGTGCGCAGCAGCACGTCCTTGTTGCGCAAGAGGCCGCGGCGGTTGCGAAGCAGGCCGTAGAGGTCGTCAAAGGTGGTCTGGGCGTCCTTTTCGTCGCACGGGGCGAGCGAGTAGGAGAACTCTTGCTGCTTGACGGGGCAGCACAGCACGTCGTCCTCCAGCACGGTGCCGACGGGCGCCATGCCGTAGGCCAGGTCCTCAAACACGTGCTGCCACAAGGCGTGCGGCGCGAACTGGCAGCACTCCAGGAGGAGGGGATAGCGCAGCACACGCGTGTGGGCCATCTTGTTCATACGTGGGATGTGCGTTTTTATGCGTTTATATGCGTTTCCGTCCAAGTAGCATGGTCGTCTTTTTACCTTGCGTGGAGCGCGTTAAATATCTGGAAGGTCCTGTAGATCGATGGACGGCCCCTGCATCTTGCGCTTCGGCGCGGCGTCGGCGGCGGAGGGCGCGGCCATGCCGCCGGAGGAACTTGCAGAGGACGCGCCGGCCATGCCGCGGCCCATAAAGTTCATCATGTCCGACCCCGTCTTTTTCAGAATCATCTTGGACACGGCAAAGATGGCCGCGTTGACGAGCACCGTCGTCAGGATGCGCACCTCCACAGGCCACGGACTGCCGCCGGGACGGTAGGACTTTTCGCCCATCTCGATAAAGAGACGCTCATACTGCGTCATGTTGATCAACTGCTGCTTCGTAAAGCCCTGCATGTCGATTTGCATCCACTGCTGAATGACAAACTCCGTGAGCATAAAGCCACCGACCATGTAGCTCTTGTAGGTCTCGACCGAATTGTCCAGCGTCACGCGCCGCAACGTGTTTTCGTACGCGCGCGACAAGTGCCGCACATCCGTATTCATGCTGAATTCCGGAATCTGCACATCCTTGTAGCCCTTGCGCAAGAGGTCAAACTTGAACAGCAATTCCCGCTTAATCTCATCCTCCTCATCGCTGTCCTTGTTCTGCAACCGTGCCAAGTCTGGATAGATCGGCTTGCTCGTGGACGCCCCTCGCAATTGACCCATGCGCTCCAACTCGGATAAACGCGGCGGCGGCGCATGCGTTGTCGTTCCCGCACCACTCATCTGCGGCTGCTCGGCTGCACTCATCGTCGGTGCCACGCCCAGCATG
>RGVZ01000693.1 GCA_010029825.1 bacterium
ACGGTGAGGACGCCTACGAACTAGCGAACGCCTAGCTCCGGAGCCGTGAGCTCGAGGCCTAGCACTGACCTCGGGTGACATCACACTCAGCGCAGGACGCACCGAAATGGTGGTCCTGCGCTGAGGTGTGCCGTAACCGGCTCGAAACATGATGTGCCCCTGTTGGAAACACGGGGGCTGTTTCATTGCTCCTCATGAACCAAGGCGATACCGCATTCATCCTGATTAGCGCAGCGCTCGTGCTGATGATGACGCCCGCGCTGGCGTTTTTCTACGGGGGATTAGTTCGCGCCAAGAGTGTCATCTCCATGATGATGATGAGCTTTGGCTCCATGGCACTGGTTGGTGCCATCTGGATTCTCTACGGCTACGCCGTTGTTTTCGCGACACCGGGAAATCCGGGTTACGTCGGGGTGCCCGGCATTATTGGCATCGACACGGCCAACCTTGGTTTGGAGGGACTGCTCGAAGTTTCTCCCGGAGCCGACATTCCCCCGTTGGCGTTGGCTGCGTTTCAAGCGACATTTGCAATCATCACGGTGGCCTTGATTTCCGGCGCGATTGCGGACCGGGCCAAATTCGGCGCGTGGCTGGTGTTCGCCGGAGTCTGGGCCACGCTCGTCTACTTTCCCGTGGCGTCGTGGGTTTTCAACATTGGCGCGGCGTCGGTGACGGGCCAAAAGGTTGGTGGCGGATGGCTCGTCGACGGGCTGGGAATGATTGACATGGCAGGCGGGACTGTCGTCGAAATCAATTCGGGAGCCGCAGCACTCGCACTTGCGTTGGTCTTGGGAAAACGCGTCGGTTTCGCAAAAGGTCTCCATAAACCGCACAACGTTCCGTTCGTGCTACTTGGCGCCGGATTACTGTGGTTTGGCTGGTTCGGTTTCAACGCGGGTTCAGAGCTAGCCGCCGACGGCATCGCCTCACTCGCCTTCATCAACACGATGGCAGCGCCGGCCGCGGCAATCTTGGGCTGGCTGATTGTCGAAAGAATCAAAGACGGAAAAGCAACCTCAGTGGGGGCTGCATCGGGTGCCGTCGCCGGGTTGGTGGCCATCACGCCTTCCTGTGGCGCCCTTACGCCGACAACCGCGCTCATCTTGGGACTCATTGCGGGCGTTGTGTGTTGTCTCGCCG
>RGVZ01000694.1 GCA_010029825.1 bacterium
CCGTGATCACCAAGGGCTTCGGCGCTGACTTCGACGGCGACGCGATGCAGTATCACGTACCCAGTACGGACGACGCCGCAAAAGAAGCCGTCGAAAAGATGCTGCCCAGCAAGAACTTATTCGCCGCGTCGACGTTCCGGGCGCACTATGTTCCGAACAAGGATTACCAGACCGGCCTGTATCTGGCGTCCAGTAGAATTAACAAAAAGGCCAAACCGCGGGTGTTTCGCAGCAAGCAAGACGCGATGCAAGCGTACCGTCGTGGCGAAATCGAGGTGGACACCCCGGTCCATATTGTGGAAGATAATACGTAACTTGTTACGCATGGAGGCTGTATGTTTACCGTAAACCCCGAATTAATTGCGCTGGCCAAGGCGCGATTTGAAAAGTCCGCTTTAGTGCCCGGAGCGGCAGTGGATCCTGCTGCCGCTGGTGGTGCGCCGCCGGTCGACCCAGCCGCCATGGGGGCTGCTCCTCCGGCCGATCCGGCTGCTGCCGCAGCCGCTGCGCCACCAATGGATCCTGCGGCTATGGGGATGGTACCGCCCGCTGCTCCCGCAGCTCCGGCCGCACCTGCCGCTCCGGGCGCAGCTCCTGCCGCTGGTGTTCAGCAAAAGCTGAAGCCAGAGCAGATGATGCAGATGCTCGATTACCGGCTGTACAACATGCAGCAGCAACTTACCGCGATTATGAACGCGATGGGCGTGCAGGTGCCGCCCGAGTCGCTGGTTCTGCCTCCCGGCACGACTGGCGCGCCGCCGGCTGAAACCGCGCTGCCCGGCGGCCCGATGGCTCCGCCGCCGCAAGACCCGAACGCGCAGGGCGGAATGCAGCCGCCGGGTGGTCCGCTGCCCCCGGGCGGTCCGATGCCGCCCAACGCGCCGCAGGAAGACCCAAGCGCGAAGGCTGCATGGTGGGAAGCGCCCGAGCCGGTAAAGTCGGCGTCTTACATTGGTCGCCCCGTACCGTTAAACGTCGCCCAAGATCCGAGCGAGCCCACCGAGACGCAGATTAAAGCAAACGCGCTTGCTGCCATGCTTCGGAGCCTCGCGAACGATGCTGGTTAAGACACAAAACAGCCTGCAGCCAGCGGAGCAGAAAGCGCACAGCGTCGTTGTTGAAGACGATCTGGGCAACCCC
>RGVZ01000695.1 GCA_010029825.1 bacterium
CAACGGGGATCTCGGCATCAACTTCTTGTCGGTCATGGTCATGATGACAACCGGCTTTATCGTGGGCTGGCGAATCCATTCGAGTCCGCTCCAGGCAATTGCGGCTGTGGCGCTCCTGCTTCTTTTTGCCTACGCGATGTCCTGGGTCTTGGCGTTCATCGGCATGAGCGTGCGAAGTCCCGAGGTCATTAACAACGTGAGCTTCATTGTGTTGTTTCCTCTGACGTTTGTATCCAATGCTTTTGTTCCGGCCGACACATTGCCGACACCCTTGCGTATCTTCGCCGAGTGGAACCCCGTGTCGGCACTCGTGCAGGCAGTTCGAGAGCTATTCGGCAACGTACCCCCCGGGGCTCCCGTCGGCGATACGTGGATGCAGCAACACGCTCCGGCGACGGTCTTGATTGGTGCGGTCATCCTGTTGGCTGTTTTTGTCCCGCTTTCTATCGCCAAGTTCTCGCGCGTGGCATCACGCTAAAACTCTTTTCTAGGGTGCTAACCTGAGCCGCGAGCTGAGGCATTGTGCGTCTGCCTGAATCCCATAGGAGTAATCATGTCTGCAGGATGCTGCACCGCGAGTCCCGTGGCTCACGCCCACCTCGGTGAATCGGTCGCGAGCGCGGGTACCACCGTGACGCCCGCCAACCACGCCGCCGCGGCGAAGGTGACAGAAAAGGCGGACCTCCTCGTCGAAGGCACGATTGTCTCAGGTAAGTTTGGCGCCCCGGCCGCGGAGGCCATGGCCGTATCCGGCGGCAAGATCATCGCCATCGGGACCCGCGCTGAACTCGAAGGGCTGATTGACGCATCCACGACCATCCTGAAGCCAGACGGTGTTGTCATTCCGGGTCTCATCGAGCCGCACATGCACATCTGGACCTCACTGCTCAACCTCACGTGGACGGACATCTCGAATGAAGCGTGCCCCACGTTTGACGATGCCGTGAATACGTTGAAGGCCGTCGCCGAAAAGACACCGGCCGGTGAGTACGTGTACGGAAAACTGTTTGACCCGAGCCTTTACCCCGGCGAGCCGCCGTTGACGCTGGACATTCTGGATCGCATCTCGCCGAACAACCCGGTCTTGGTGATGAACGCGTCGATGCACTTCTTGTATGCGAACACGGCCGCATTTACCGC
>RGVZ01000696.1 GCA_010029825.1 bacterium
CCCGGTCGTCTCCTTATTTCAACAGGGCAATCGTGCCCCCGGCACCAGGACCTCCCGAAGCCAGGTCCTTAAAGGAACTGAAATGACCGTTATCAATACCAATATCTCTTCCATCCAGGCCCAGACCGCGATGCGTGCCACGCGCGCGTCGACCGAGAAGGCGATGGAGCGTTTGTCCACCGGCCTGAAGCTTAACTCCGCCGGCGACGATGCCGCAGGCCTCGCGATTTCCTCGCGCATGACCTCGCAGATCAAGGGTCTGAACATGGCGGTGAAGAACGCCCAGGACGGGATTTCGCTGACGCAGACTGCGGAAGGCGCGTTGGGCGAAGTACAGAACATGCTGCAGCGGATGCGTGAACTGAGCCTGCAGGCCGCGAACGACACCAACAGCGGTGATGACCGCGCCTATCTGCAAACCGAACTGAAAGCGCTGTCGACCGAAATCGACCGCGTCGCGGCGACCACCACGTTTAACAACCAGAAGCTCTTTTCCGGCAGCGACTTCGGTTCGTTCTCCGGCAGCGGCACGCCGACCTCGCCGTCGACGGTGACGCTGAAGATTCAGGTGGGCTCGAACACCGGCGCCAGCGACAAGGTTGAAATCACCTTGCAGGAAACCAGCGCTTCGGTGCTTGGGATCGAGGTGGCGGCGGCCGGCACGGCGGCGACGGGTAACGAGCTTGAGTTCGACACGGGCGCCAATGCGCTGGCTGCCGTTCAGGCCGTCGACGCCGCGCTGAAGAACGTGACGAACCTGCGTTCCTCCTTCGGTGCGATTCAGAACCGTCTGGAGCACACGGTTTCGAACCTGACGAACATCGCGACCAACACGGAGCTGGCGCGCAGCCGGATCCAGGACGCGGACTACGCGCAGGAGACCAGCAACATGACGCGCGGCCAGATCCTGCAGCAGGCGGGAACGGCAATGTTGGCTCAGGCCAACAAGATGTCGCAGAGCGTGATGTCGCTCCTGCAGTAGGTTCGGGCACTGCAGGGTCGGCGGATGGAGAGGGGGCTTCGGCTCCCTCTTTTTTTTTGCGTGAAAAAATTTAGAAAAAAACGCTTGAACGGCTAAAAATTTTTTTCCCCGGTCGTCTCCTTATTTCACCAGGGCAATCGTGCCCCCGGCACCAGGAC
>RGVZ01000697.1 GCA_010029825.1 bacterium
GTTCGAATGGTATCATTTCCCCGTTGGCGGTCACAGCTGGCGGCATCTGCGGACGCACACGGAGTTGCGGGCGCGCCTCAGCGGCTACGTGAAGGACGAGTACATTGAGGCATGGCGCAAGGAGGGAAAGCGGATCAACGACACGGGTGCCGAGGGTGATCAGCTCAAGGCGATCGAGGGTAAGCGCAAGATGCTAAGAGAGATTGAGCGCAACTTGGAAATGGCTTCGTTCAAGGAAAGCGTCATGCGTGAATGCCAGGAGAAGTTCGAGGACGCAGATTTCATTAAGAGGTTGAACACCGATCCTTATACGATGGGGTTTGCGAACGGCGTCCTGGAACTCCAACACTGGGATTCGGATGATCGTAGCGGTCGGCCTCGTGTCCATTTCCGCCCTGGTCGGCCCGAAGACTACATCTCATTCCATATGGGCGATGATGACGGTGAACGCGGCGCGATCAATTATGAGCCGTACAATCCGGCGGCACCCGAGCAGAAGGCGATCGCAGAATTCTTCGCCAAGATTTACCCTGATCCCGTTCTGCGCGAGTACATGCTGACGTTGCTATCCTCATGTCTGGAGGGCGCGAACAGGGAGCAGCGCTTCTATGTTATGCAGGGCCCGGGCGGCAACGGCAAGTCCATGATTGAGAAACTCATGGAGTATACGTTTGGTGATTACGGCACGAGTCTGAGTACGACCGTGTTTACGCGCAAGCGTCCCGAAAGCGGCGCGGCGAATCCCGACATTATTACCGTCATGAATCGCCGGTACATTCACACGGGCGAGCCCGACGACAATGAGAATATCAACACGTCAATCATGAAGGCGTGGAGCGGCGGTGACTTGGTGTGCGCCCGCGGCCTCTTCGCGGACCAGGAGAAGTTTCCTATCCGCGGCAAGATCTTCATGTCGTGTAACTATCTGCCGCCCGTCAGCAAGATGGACAACGGCACGTGGCGCCGTCTGCGCGTCATTCCTCACGTCAGCCTGTTCAAGGATCCTGGTGACCCGGTGATCGATCCCTCCAAGAACATTTACGAGAAGGATCTTCATCTGGAGAGCAAGTTGCCTCACTGGCGCACGGCGTTCCTTGGGCTCCTTGTCCACTACTACGAGACCCGCTATCTGGAGCACG
>RGVZ01000698.1 GCA_010029825.1 bacterium
CCCGCACTTTTGCAGCATGAAGATCACGCAGGACGTGCGAGATTACGCCGCGAGCCAAGGCATCGCCGAAGAGGAGGCGCTGCAGAAGGGGATGGAAGTGAAGGCGGTGGAGTTTGTGAAGAGCGGGGCGGAGGTTTACAAAATTATGTAAACCTTTGCCTTCAGTTGGCTACGTCGCCAACAGAAACCAGGCCGTCGAACATAGCGCGAGGAATGCTCACCGAAGTCCCAGCAACGTTTGCCAAAAAGTGTTCGTAGTCGGACCGCGCCCTATCAGTAATTTCTTCTAGTTTGGATTTCGATAACTCAGCAACGGCAAGAGCATTATCATCGCAATAGGCACGGACGCGACGAATTAACAATCCTTTACCCACTGCCTCCCTACAGCGGAGCCGGTCTTCCTGGAGCATGTCCTCAAGGGCCGGATCGTTCGACCGCCACAGTTCGAGAATAAGATAACGGTACTTAGGCCATTCGGCCGGCTGCATTTCACCTGACAAAACAACTGCCCGAAATGTTGCTCCTCCCGGAATGACACGCGTGGGGTCCAACTCTAACCTACCCTCAAAAACCTCAAAAAGTCGCTTCAAATCAGAAACGGTACGCGGACAGAACAGGCGGTTTAGGTTTTCGATATAAGAACACAGCGCGCCATCTACTTCAGCATCACCGAGACCCCTGCGCTCTACCATCTCCGTAAACGTGCAGACCAGAGCAGTCTGAAACGCAACCGTACTCCAAGTGTCTGAGTAGATATTATCCAGCGCAGCACACACCGCGCCGTCCACCTTACCTCCCTCGACGACCTTTCGCGCTCCCGGCCCACCCATAACCTCGAGTAGGTTAAATCCCCGTCGAGCACGCATTTCTTGGATTAACTCGCCGCGTTTTCGCACCAAACCCTTGTTACGGTCGAGGCTTTCCTTGATGGCAGGGGAAACCCAACCCGCTTCCTTTTCATCATAACGCCGCTCCAAACCCTCCCGGAACTCGTCAAAAGTTCTTGCCGTGCCCTCGCCGTCGAACAAAATACTCTCCAAGTCTGGCTCGTGACGCTCCCTCAATTCCTCCAAGCTGCAAGGGAAACCCCTAGCGTCTCGGGGGTTCCGGGGCGCCGTGCCCGGATCGACGCGGCTACA
>RGVZ01000699.1 GCA_010029825.1 bacterium
TAGCCGTGGCATAACGCATGTCGTGACAGCTCTGGAAGCAGCCAGTTATGATGCAACGCACATTGTAACCCCATATGAACATACTACCCGATACACGACACAGGCAATGGTAGAGGCCGGTGTCAAGCAGTTTTATGCACCGGTATATGACCATCCCAACGCACCGCTCTGGTATTATCTTGCAGAGGCCTGCCGGTTTATTCATAACACTCTTACAACTAGTAGCGGAGCTGTGTATGTTCACTGTTACGCCGGTATCAGTCGCTCTAGCACAATTGTTGCCGCCTATCTGATTCTCCGTGATGGTATCACACCTAACGCAGCTATTACACAGATTCGCGCCTTGCGCCCGCAGGTGGAGCCGAACCCTGGATTTCGCGCCCAGCTGGACTGGTGGTACGCCTACACGCGTGCGCAACTAAAAGAAACAACGGCGACCGAGTAGGGATGCCCGGCAACGGTGAGCTGGCGCTGGTTGCCTACGGCAATCAGAACAAGATTTTTAATGGAAACCCACAGATGACGTATTTTTATAAGGTGTTTCAGCGCGCCACACATTTTAGTCAGGAGTCTTTCACGATTCCGCTGGACGGCCCCAACGAGCTGATGTTGGATGCCCCGATTCGTCTGCGGGCCAAGATTCCGCGCCACGCCGATCTGCTATCGGAACTGACATTCGTGTTTCGCGTTCCAGAGATATATAGCAAGATTTGGGTCGCTCCAGGCGGAGATGAGGAAGATCCGTCGGGCGCCCGCGTGCCGGCCTTCCGTTGGATCCACGCACTCGGCCCACTCCTGATTGACAGCGTGGCGATCTATGTGGGCGGCTCCAAAATCCAGGAGTTTCCGGGTGAGTGGATCGTGGCCCGCGCCACCGCCGACTATCCCACGGACCGCTATCTGAAATGGCGCGCACTCGTGGGGGATGTGCCGGAACTCCACACACCGGAGTGGGGTGTCTATGGACATTCGCCGAACTATCCGTTTGCCCGCGGCGAATATCCGCACACGGTGTCCGATGCTGCTGGCCCCGCCACCGCCTCGGCGCCCAGCATCCCCGCCCGCACGATTCGTGTTCCACTACCGCTCTGGTTTTCCGAGGAGATCGGCAAGGCGCTGCCGCTGG
>RGVZ01000700.1 GCA_010029825.1 bacterium
ACCTGTACGACCAGTAAAACCCTGGAAACCTTGTGGTCCTGTATCACCTTGAAAACCCTGTGGACCTGTACGACCAGTAAAACCCTGGAAACCTTGTGGACCTGTAAAACCTTGGAAACCTTGTGGACCTGTGAAACCTTGGAAACCTTGTTGTCCTGTGAAACCTTGAAAACCTTGGAAACCAGTAAAACCTTGGAAACCTTGAGGTCCTGTAAAACCTTGGAAACCTTGTGCTCCGGTAAACCCTTGTGGACCTTGGAAACCTGTAAAACCTTGGAAACCTTGTGCTCCGGTAAACCCTTGTGGACCTTGGAAACCTGTAAAACCTTGGAAACCTTGTACTCCGGTAAACCCTTGTGGACCTTGGAAACCTGTAAAACCTTGGAAACCTTGAGGACCTGTACGACCAGTAAAACCCTGGAAACCTTGTGGTCCTGTATCACCTTGGAAACCTTGAGGACCTGTACGACCAGTAAAACCCTGGAAACCTTGGGGTCCTGTATCACCTTGAAAACCCTGGAAACCTTGAGGACCTGTACGACCTGTAAATCCAGTAAAACCCTGGAAACCTTGTGGACCTTGTACTCCAGTAAATCCTTGTGGACCCTGTGCTCCGGTAAATCCTTGGAAACCAGTAAATCCTTGGAATCCTTGTGAACCTTGTGCTCCAGTAAATCCTTGGAATCCTTGTGAACCTTGTGCTCCAGTAAAACCTTGGAAACCCTGTGGACCTGTGAAACCTTGGAAACCTTGTGCTCCAGTAAAACCTTGGAAACCCTGTGGACCTGTACGACCTGTAAAACCCTGGAAACCTTGTGGTCCTGTGAAACCAGTAAAACCTTGGAAACCCTGTGGACCTGTATCACCTTGGAAACCTTGTGCTCCAGTAAAACCTTGGAAACCTTGTGGTCCTGTGAAACCAGTAAAACCTTGGAAACCCTGTGGACCTGTAAAACCTTGGAAACCTTGAGGACCTGTACGACCTGTAAAACCTTGGAAACCTTGTGGACCTTGATCACCTGTAAATCCTTGGAAACCTTGTGGACCTTGATCACCTGTAAATCCTTGGAAACCTTGTGGACCTTGATCACCTGTAAATCCTTGGAAACCTTG
>RGVZ01000008.1 GCA_010029825.1 bacterium
ATCCGATACCTGGAGCAGTGGGATCGTCTGGAGCCGCTGCTGGAGCGCATGGAAGACATGGACGACGACGAGCTCCGCGCGATGATGACCGGTGGTCACCTTGATGTTGCCGACAAGGATCTCTGCGAGATGATCCTCCGGCACGGTTCCGTGGAACGGTTCTGCCGCTTCATGGAGGAGGAGACGACGCGCCTGTGGGACGACCTCATACCAGCCGATGCGCCCCGATCAAGGTTACACTAAAGAGACATGATAGAGATGTCGAGGATGTCTGTTCGTGCTCCGAACGAGAGGTGTTCTCCATGGGTATCGAGAAAGACGAAATCGTTATCTCGGATAGATCATCTCAGGAGTCTCCGATCGCGGAAATGTCTGAGGCTGGGATGATCGGATGTTTTTTTTTTTTTGGGCTGCTCAGCGATTCTTTGGCTCATTCGACCATGGAAAGCGGACGATCCTTTGTTCCATCGTAAACTCAGAGTGGATAACCGATGATCGAGATCCCTCGTTTTCTATTTCTGATCTTGTCCAGATAGTAACGCAAATTATCTCTCAATTTATCGTAGGTCAAGCCTTCCCTGAAAAATCTTTCTCGAGAGATTCCATCATCGGCTTCCCAGATTCCATCATTCGAGTTCCAGCTCTTTTCTAACTGAGCCTCGTTTCTGATTTGAGAACCGTTACCCATTTATTTGTGTCTCTTTTTTTTTAATAGTACGTAGGAAAAAAAAAAATCATCATCGAGCCGTGAGCGTCAGGAGACGATGAAAAATGTCCAGGTGATGATCCTCGACGTACTCCATGCCGTTTTTGCGCACGAGCGTAAAGCCGTAAGGATTGAGCGTGATCCACGTCGAGGCATTCACCGGCACGAGGTACCGGCCGTTGCTCGCATAAGTAAACGCGATCAGCGGAGAAATGTTTTCCTCGAGCGGCCACGGTCCCACGTGCGGTTCTGGGAAGATGTGGAACGAGATTTTCCGGGCACCGATGGTCTCGGCCAGGCAGGGACGGCCGTCCGCGCGGGTCATGATCTCGAGCCCCACCGGGAGGTTCAGCGTATCGATGCTCGTATGGGCAGCGGCGATGTACCAGCGATCGCTGCGTGTCGATTTTCGTTTCATCATGATAAAACGGGAGGAATGATCTCTGTCCGCGAGCTGCCTGAGGATCCGATCCAGGCGTCCCCGGATCTGACGACGCGTCTGCACCGCCTGATCCGTTTCGGGCCTTGTCATGCTCCCCACTTTCGCCGGCGGATCGTCCTGGAAACGAAACACCTTTGTCCTCCTCACCGGTTGACGTTGTTGCTGCTGGTCTTTTTTCCTCTTTGGCACCCGTTGCTGGCTGATCTCCATCGGTATCGGTGCCGCGACGCGGTTTTCGTAGGCCGTCTGGAGCTCACGCAGCCGCTGGATCATCCGTGGATCGCGCTGGCCGCGCTCCACCGCGGAGAGCCGCTGGCGGACACCAAAAGACTCGAGCGCTCGCCTCTCTCGTTGCTGTAGGCGCTCAGGGAGATCGTCGAGACCATACAAGAGCATGGACTCGACTCGTTCCGGATCCTTCGGAAGGCATGCGAGCAATCGGCGGACGTGCCCGCGTCGCAGCATGTCGTAAAGCTGCTCGTTGGACATTCCTCTTTTTCTTTTTGAAAAAAAAAAGAATGGCAGATGCGGGATGATTCCGTGGAACGACAGCTCGGCCAATCTACCGTTTTGATTTCCATAAAAAATGAACAGCCGGCTGGGTCTGTGACGAGGAAAAAAAAGACAGATGAATGCCATCAGCCTCTTCTCGGGATGCGGCGGCGACACGCTCGGGATGATGCGGTGCGGTCTCCGTGTGTGTGCTTTTACCGAGATCGATCCCGTCGTCCGAGAAACACACCTCCAGAATTTTCCCGAGAGCCGCCTCATCGGCTGTGGCGACATGACCAGGATCACGGACGACGAGTTCCTCGCTTTCCGCGAACAGACGGATCTCGTCTTTGCCGGCTTTCCGTGCCAGGGCTTCTCAAACGCCGGGAAGAAAAGAGCCGACGACAGCCGGAACTCGCTTTTCTACCAGTTTGTGCGCGCCGTCCGGCTGATCCGGCCGCGCGTCCTGATCGGCGAGAACGTCAAGGGCCTGCTCTCACGCGACAAGGACGGCGTGACCTACATCGACCTGATCCGCAAAGAGTTTGGACTGGTGGGCTACCGGATCGCGTGGCGCGTCTACGACTGCGAGCGCCTCGTCCCGCAGATCCGCCAGCGCCTCATCATCGTGGGCGTGCGGGAGGACGTCCCGATCAATCCCCGGCACCTCCTGCCGGACGAGCCGAAAACGCCGGTCCTGGATCTCCGCGACATCCTCCGGTACTCGTCGCGCGGCGAGGCCGTGCTGGAGGAAAGCGACTCTGCCACCCTCCCGGAGGAGGCCTGCGTCGTCCAGACAGACAGAGACGACGACGACGAGCCCCGCGAGCCGCCGCATCCCTACCTGCTCCTCAAGAAAAACGCAAGAGACTGCGAGTACGCCGGCAGGCGTCACGCGAATCTCCTCTCGTTCGGCAAGCGGGACTCGCCGATCCACGCCGAGATCATCGACCGGTCCCGGCCCTCCAAGACGATCATCTGCACCTACGAGAACCAGCCGAGGCTTTTTGTCCCACAGAAAAAAAAAGACGGCCGACGGACGATCCGGTGCCTCCTCGTGGACGAGCTCAAACAGATCCAGGGATTTCCCGCCGATTTCCGGCTGACCGGCAGCCGCCGGCAGCAGATCCACATGATCGGCAACGCCGCGCCGCCACCGCTCGTGTCGTTCGTCGTCCGACACATCCTCGACCGCCTCTCACGGCCGCCGCACCCGCTCGCCTCCGCAACGGCCGGCGCGCTCTTCGGACAGGTGTTTGACGTCTTCCGGCAGCAGATGGGTGTCACGGATCCGGTGCGCCGATCGAGGGGAAACACACAGGCCATGGAGAACCAGTACACGGACGTCTTCTCGGCCGTCCTCGACCGCCTCGGGCTCCTGTACACGCGAGCCGGCTCGCAGAAGCCCGTGGACTACGTCATCCACCATCCCGTCCACCCGGATCGCGACGTGTCCGTCGAGCTCAAGCGCACCTCCGGCAGGATCATCATGTGCAACGACACGTACCCGAAAGACGACGTGTACTACGTCGTCCTCCACGAGAAGCACGGAGCCCGATGGTCGCTGGGCAAGGATCTTGCGCGCCCCGACGATCCCGATAAGCTGCAGGAGTATAAATGGAACATCGATAGTCTGCACAGCCCCGAATACGTCAAGAACGGCAACGTAACGACCTATGTCCGCCCGAATTATAGCATCAATATCAGCCACCTCTATCCCGGCCTCCTGTAGTTTTTTTTTTATCTTTTTAGACCATCAAAAAACCAGAAAAGGAAAAATAAAAAGAATTTTTTTTTTTTCTGAAAGTTAAAAAATGTCCCAGATCAGTCTTACGGGAAGTCTGCGCACGTGCAAAGTGGATCAGGGCTGGGCCTCGCGCATCCAATCCGATCGTTTCGAGAACCCGGAGCTCATGGTGTGTCCCGTGTGGTCCGGCTTTGATAACACCAACCGTCCCGTCTGCATCGACTCGTACTACACCAAGTCGCCCGGGTGCAACAGCCCGCTGGATCGCGTGGACGTCGAGAACTACCTGCGGCCGCAGTACATGGAGTACATCAACCTGGACGCCGAGGGCTTCCGGTACACCAGCGACCGTTTCGCGCCGGAGATCGTCCAGGGAACGTCGGAGAATTTTGAGAGCTGCACCAACTCGAATACCAACATGAGCTGCTACGAGTCCGGTGTGCGGACCATTGGCATGGAGCAGCTGCCGCGGATCACCGGCAATTTCAACCAGTCGCCCAATGGCGCGCAGATCTACCCGCGCTGCGGCTCCTACCCCATAAACGTGGCCATGAAGCAGGAGGCGGTCGTGGCTCAGGCCAACCAGCAGAACGCATAAACCTCATTCCAACACGTTGATCTAAAGAAAAGCATGTGTACATAAAACCGCTGATAGCTCAGCTGGTAGAGCTTCCGATTGTAGTGGGTCTGCGATGCTCGGATGGTCGCGCGTTCGATTCGCGCTCGGCGGAAATTTTTATTTCTGGAGACAGAAATAAATCCATGGAATCCAAGCCGTGGACCCGCGGTCGCGGTCAGCACCAGTCGCTGGATCAGCAAGAAAAAGAACGCTTCGATCCCAAAAATCTACACGAGGCGCTGCGCCTCGCGTTCTGTGGAGACAATGGAATGGTGATTGTCTTTTGCGGTATGATCAAGAAACACCGATGCCTGATGGCCGGTGGCTCCGTGCTCTCTGCTTACACCAATTTTCCCCTCGACGACCTTGATCTCTACGTCCATCCGACGCGGTGCGAGGATCTGCTGGACGATCTGAAAAGAGTCCAATACCGGTTCTGCGCGATACACCTTGCTCCCCCGTACGATCAGTCTTTTTTTCGGAAGAACGGCATCCTGGCTCGTTTTCGGCTGGTAAAGCCAAACTCGCCGCCCATCGACGTCATGATGGTGGCGGAGGACAGGACGCTGAAAGACGTGGTGCGGAATTTTGATCTCTCTTTCTGCGAGATCTGGTTTGACGGAGACCGTGTCCACGCGGAGCACCCGACCCACGTGCTCCATCGATCAGGGATCCTGGAACGGAACTACCTGCGCAGCCTGCTGGTGGATCACAACACGTTCATCCTCAAACGGATCGCCAAGTACCGCAACCGTGGTTTTAGCATCGGCGTGGCATCAGGAGACCGTGACGTGTTTGGCCTCTTGCGGCTCAACGATCAGACTCGGCGCCGTCTGGAGCGCGTCGCCATGATCCGGCTCGAGGCCACACAAAAAAGGACTGCCATGAAAACATTTTTTCCAGAGGAAAACCAGTGTACCATCCTTGTCGGCAAGATCCGATTCTATACCCCAAGGACGCTTTCGGATGGTGATGCCTGGGTGCGCTACAAGCTCATACACAGGATCATCAGAGGATCGAACCTCGCAAATAAAGCCCACTACCTGTGTGCTCACCCAGACACATTTCTTCCGGCCACGCTCGAGTCTTTCAAGACCATATTCGGCGAGCACTGGAGGACGACCTTTGACCTCGTGTTTGAATGCATCCTGTACATGGCCGAGCCCGCGTCCTACCTGCGCGCCGTGAAACGGCTGATGCCCGACTTTGCGCTCCGTCCGCTCCTTGAAGAGTTCCGAGAAATACTGAGAAACGGCATCAATGTGAGAGGAGAAAAAATCAAAATGATGTGCTTTTACACGGATTTCGCCATCCAACGCGACCGGGAGGAGGTCTTTTACCTCTCTTTCCGAGAGCTCATGGAAAAGACGAGGCTGCTGAAAGCATACCGCGATGCCTATGCGAGGTGTCTCGCACTGATCCACAGATTCATACGCGGCGACATGGACACGGCCGCGCTGCGCCAACGATCCGTGCGGATCGTCCAGCAGAAACTGCTGGACAACCATGCCGTTAACACTCAAGGAAATATCCTCGAGGTTCTCGGCATGGTCGTGCACCGCTTCCTCAAGACGGCTTTTCCGGCTCTGCGGGAGCAGCAGCAGAAGCAGCAGGGAGACTGGCTACGTTCGCTCCAGGCGGCTCGGAGACAGAGCCAGCAACACAGGCAACGGCAGCGACAGAGGATCATCACGGCGATCCGGCTCGATCTGGACGCGTCGGCTCGTCAGATCCAGCAGATGCGAGTCTTTGATCCGATCCAGCTCCGGGATCGAACCGTGCGCCAGATCCTCGACGATCCGTCGGCGCGACCGCTCGTGTGTTTTACGCGTGATCTTGATGACGAGGTCTACACGGGCGCTTTCGTTTCTTACGACGGCCTCGAACGGATCGTCTACCTGTGCCGGGAAAGCACGGCGTGGCACGAGTACCTCGACCTCCCGGAAGCGGAGCATCTCGTGATGCTCAGCGGAGGCGGCATGAACCTCGTCACGCCATTGGTGCCGATCCGCGAGGCCGTGGCACGGGGAGAGCGCGTCCTCTTCTTGACTTTTGTGAGGGTCTCGGATCCGCTCGTCTCGAGGGACGCGCTCCATCCCGAGCTCAATTTCGTCGGCCGGATGCACTGCGCGGATCAAGACAGGCGCCCGCTCTACCGGCTCGACCGATCTGTCCGGTGAGAGAAAAAAAAAATGAAAAACAGATTAAAAAGATTGATCGAGAAATTTATAGCATGTCCGTCAAGAAGTGTGGCATCATCTTTTATCACCCTTCCGCAGACAAATACCTCCTTGTCCTCGGTAAGAAATCCGAGAAATGGGGCTTCCCGAAAGGACACCAGGAAAAAGACGAGACCGAGGAGGAGACGGCCATCCGCGAGCTCTTTGAAGAGACGGGGATCCACGTCCGCCGGGAGGATCTCCAGACCAAGACGCGGTTCAAGAACAATATTTATTTCAATGTTGCCACGGTTCCGACCGGCTCGCTGGGCATCCAGGACACGAACGAGATCGTCCGGCTGTCCTGGTTCTCGCTCCCAGAGATGATACTCCTCCCCAAAGAAAAGATGAATTTCGGGCTCAAGAACTGGCTGTCGTCCGTGACCGGTACGGATCCGGGAAAGAATCCCAGGTTCGTCCGGCACCGCCCGATCGCGATCTAACTAAATATATAGCCTTAAAAAAATGCCGTGGGAGCTTCTTTCTGCGAATCCTTATGGACATGTCTTTCGGGACAGGGACAGGATCATCAAGGTGATTCCCGAGTTTCAGAAAAAAGAGGTCGAGTTCTGGACGCACCTCCGGCTCGATCCGGGCGAGGATCGTCTCTTTGTGATCCCAAAGGTCCGGCAGGAGCGCATCACGGGCAGCAAGAGGCTGCCGGACGGCGTCTACAGCCTCCTCGAGATGGAGCGCAAGCCCGTCGTGCTGCGAGACCTCTTGTCGAAGGAGCTCTCCCTCAAGACGGAGGCTCGCGCGATCGCCGACATGCAGGCCGTCATGGGCGTGCTTTTCCGCAACGGCCTGGTTCATGCGGACGTCCATGCCCAGAACATCCTGTGTACCGCGCGCAAGGATCGTTTCTACCTCATCGATTTCGGTCTCATCCTCCACCCGCGCTTCTGCCAAACCGAGGGTGAGACGCAGATGTACCGGTTGTACCTCTGGTCCAGAGATGATTATTTTTCTTTCCTCCGTCTCTTGTTTTTTGCGGGCAACGAGCGCCTCCTGATCCGGGACAACGACTACAGAGAGATCCGCGGGGTGTGGCGCACGCATTTCCAGCGCCTCCCCAAGCAGTGGCTCCGTTTCAAGGAAAATTTCCGCGGCACGTTCTGTCTTGACGACGCGCCGGACTACTCGTACTGCATGGAGCATTTCCTGGATCGCGTCCTCTCCGACGACGGCGGCCTGTCGCCGTCGCCCGGGGTGTATCTGTACGACATGCTGACCAAGATCTTTCTGGAGCGGGCTTTCCTCGTGTTTGCCGTGTACTATCCGGGGCAGATGAGCCTCTCGGTGCCCGCCGCGCGTGCGCGGCTCTTCCGAGCCGCGCTCAGGGATTTCCCTGCCAGCGATCCATGAACTGGGCGACCGCGTTTCTCTTGACGCTCATGAACGGGTTGGTCCTTTCGCCGCCGCCCGCGGCGGGACGGTCGAACCTCGGCACGCTTGAGCCGCGCGCCTCGAAAGAGGCGAGAGACACGGGCCGGTGGCCCGTGTGCGCCGCGCCGTCCACCGACTGGACGCGCTGGTAGAACTCCGTCCCGAACGATGTCCGGTCGTGGACGGTCTCCAGATCCTGGACGAGGGGCGTGCTCCGCTCTCCCGCGCGGACCTCACCGAGCTCGCCGGCACGCTCGTGCCCGCCACGGATGCCGGACACGGAGACGGGTGTGCGGCTCTCCCCGATGGCGCTCCGCGTGGTGGAGGCGGCAAAGACGTCCAGGCCGGCGAGGTGATCCTGTTCCACCGGGTTCGCCCGTCCCTCGACACGGAAAGCCTCCCGGAGCGACGAGGACGCGGGCGCGTGGTACGGATCCGAGACCACCGGACCGGAGATCCCGCTGGAGGCCGAATACGAAGGGATCGTGCGCCGGGGCGCGCGGGCGAGAGACTCGGGACCGCTGATCCGCTGGAGCGCCGGTGCCGACGGCCGGGTCTCTGCCTGCGTGTGGAGGATCTCGCGCCGGGCGACGACCGGCTCGCCCACATCCACCCGACCCGAGTACACGGGGATCGGCCTCGCGTCGGCGCGGACGTCCGGTCGAGCCGCGGAGGCCTGGGACGGCCGGTTTTCTGGCGAGGAGGACGCCGCCCTGCTCGGGAACGAGCCCGTCGAGACGACAAACGTGCCCATGCCTCCCTCCTCCCGCACGGCCGTCGATCTGGTCTCTGGTCGTCCGTCGACCGTGTATCCACCAGATGCCGAGAGCACCGGTTCTGTGCGCAGCGCCTCCCTTGTCTTGGCATCCACAAAGCCGCCGGCCTCGATGGATCGGAACGGGAGCGACGGTCGGGCCGGTGCCGAGACCGCGAGGACGTCGTCGCGCGTCTGCGACGAGTATCCCTCGATGCCAGACGACGGACCTTCTCGTGCGGGGTTGGTGGAGACCTCGGCAGAGAGGGTCGCCTCCCGGATGGCTCGATTCTGATCGACCGTGGGCGTCGGCGTGTGCTTGCGACCGGCCACGGCGCTGAGGGCGCTGTACAGCAGCCGGTTCTCGCGAACCCGACCGGAAGTGTCCTGCCGGATCGCGACATCCGCTCTGGGCAGGCTGACCGAGGTCTGCGCCGAGGCATGGAGGCCGTCGGTGATCTGGTAGTCGGACGGGACGGAGGAGGCGGCCGCCCGGTCGTGGATCGGCACGGTACACGCAACGCGATCCGCCGTCCTCGTGTTCTGCTGGATCGTATGCGCCACGTCGGGCTGGTTTCTCGGAATCTCCTGGAGCGTGTACTCCAGGTTGGTCGAGGCCGACGGGTGCAGGACGACCTCGTGAACTCCGGATTTCTGATCCGGGCAGACGCGGTTCTCAAAGATGGGTGTCGCCAGCGGATTGGTCAGCGCGTAGAACCAGTTCCGGGGCTGCCGGGAAAGGGGCATGAGGTCTTCCTGGCGGAAGACCGGTGGATAGAAAACTTCCGGTCGGAGGGGCAGCTTGACACCGGCCGTAGATTTGCTCCCGGCGTTATTGCCGTAGTTGTCGTAGGAGACGCTCACCATCGGGTTCACCCCGCGGGCGTACACGTTGATGCACTCGGCCACCCGATCCCCGCTGGCCTCCTGCGACAGGAGGATGCCCTGCGTGTCCCCGACCTTGTCGATGCGCCGTGTAAACACGCTCTTGTACGGATCCGCCAGGATGTTCATGTTGGTGCCCCACATCTCCACGCTCGGCAGCGTGGCCTTGCGGTTGGTCGTCAGACAGGAATAAGAAAGACCACCGGCGCTCATATTTTGTTTGCTACGAGGTTAAAAAAATTTAATAATCACGAACCGTCCTTAGATGTTTTTTTTCTGTAAGAGAAACATGCAGCAGAGAAAATCCCGCCCGGTACCGATTACGGTTCTCGAAGAAAACATCTTTTTGTGGTACTCTGATGGGAAAGAGGGTATGCTGGTGTACGTGGTGTGCGTCGACGAGGGAGAGGACGTCTACCTTTTCCGGTATAAGACCAGAGAATTGCTGGAGATGGTCAAAAACCCGATCATGGCGCGGGTGATGCTAAACGCAGCATCTCCGCATACCGAAATACAGCGGATGGTTGGTGTCTTTCCGAACCCATTCGCCGGAGACGAGGAAAAGAGCCGTATCCTCGCTTTCATTGCAGAGACCGGTTTTGTGGGAAGAGCAGCCGATTTCCTCTTTACGAGGGATGGGTTAAGGATGATCGTAGAGAGGCATGCAGAGAGCGACACGGATGAGCCGCTGTCGGTGCTGGTCAACGATATCATTTCGTTTGCGTCCAGAGCGATCGCGGTCATGACCGCGTACGAGAAAAAGATAGATTTCTATAATATGGACGAATTCGGGAGCGCGGCCAGTGAGTACGAGGAGCTCGGCACGAGCAAGATTTTTTACCTGGCACCGGTGGATCGGTGGTTCGGATACGATTCCAAAACGTTTTTCAGCCCGACACGGAAAGAGCTCGCGGAGCACATACAGAGCCTCCTGGGGTATTATCGGGCGAGCCGTTCCGTGCCACGCCCCGCGGATCCGGAGCTGAGACAGACCGTTCTGGATAGTCTGAGGCGCCGAGCCGACCAGTCCCAGCGGATCCAGCAGTTCGAGCACGGAAACACGGCCTATATCGGGCTCCGCTCCACGCAGGATAACTATTACCGCAGACTCCCATCGCTCCTCAGCCTGCTCTCCGAGGTGGTGGTGCGGAGATCCGTCCTATCGCAGGAGTGTGTGTATTTCATCTATCCTTTCACCGCCAATGTTGTCCTTATCGTGGTGGCTCATGCGGGCGACGACCGCGCGGTGCTCTACATCCCCGCGGAAAGACGGTTCATGATACAGCCGCAGCCGCTGTACGTGCTGAACCGACCGATCCAACCGTCCGTGGTCCGAGAGTGGAACGGACGGGTGGGATGGAGCACGGCGGATCCCGGCGTCTTGGAATGGATCATTCAGACGCTCCACGGCGACGCGGACGTCCGAACCGAGCCGATCCTTGGAGGCACGGCCTACGTGGCGGATCGACCGTTGAGGCTCGAGGCCGAGGCACAAGAGCTGCGGCGCAACCTCTCGGCGGTGACCACAGATTTGCGGCCGTTTGTGGACGACTACCCGATGTTTTTCGGGGAGACAAATATCTTGTACTGTGCGCCGCTGAGAGGCCTCGTCGGACGTGGCCTCCAACGGGTCTCCAAGGATGAGATCCAGAGATTTATCGAAAACATCCATCTCCTCGAGAACGGGCTCGTCTACGAGTGCACAGATGTGAACGACTGGCGGAAGCGGCTGCTGAGAGAATTCCTGAAAAAACGACCGGGGAGCCGGCGCCTCGTCATCACGCCCGCTCCGGACGGGCGGGTTCTCGTGTCTGTACTCGATCCGAAAATGCCACAGACCGAAACGGAAACCAACAAGGCAGCCGTGGACGCGCTCGTCCGGAGTATCCGCCGTGAGCAGGACAGAGCCAGACCGACAACAACGACGACGACGGAAGCGAGCAGCGAGGCCGCGCGGCTGGATCTCCTGAGGCTTCTCCAGCAGCAGCAGCAGAAAAACGTACCAACCAAGAAAAAAAAGAAAAAAAAATCACCGGCGGTCAAAAAACAGCTGCCGGCATCCAGCCAATCGCAGAAACAGCAGGCGCAGATCCGAGCACAGCAGGCGGCGCGGCCGCTGCGGCAGCAAGCGCAACAGATCCGAGCGCGGCAGGCGGTGGTGGTGGCGGAGGCGCGGCCGCTGCGGCAGCAACAACAGCAAGCGCAACAGATCCGAGCGCGGCAGGCGGCGCAGCCGCCGCGGCTGCCTGAAGGAATCGTCTCGAGGCAGTTCCGAGGCGATTTCAAGCGATTCCAGGCCGTCCTGAACGAGGCCGGGGAGAAACTGGTACAGCTCTTTCCCACCCTTGGGAACGAACCGCACCTGACGACGGTGGTGGCACTGCTGACCGTTCTGAACCCGATCGTGCGGAAAGAACGCGGCGCCATCTTTGTGCTGAAAGGGGGTCGCGCGGCCTGTTATCACCTCCGAGACTCGTCCTGTGAGGACAGGCGGATCGAGACGCACGATTTTGATTTCCGGTTCTGCTGTTCTTACCCGCTGGAGCCGGCTGAGCGGCTGGCGATCGTGGGCGAAACCCTCCGGTTCATCCAAGGATACATGAGGAGCCGCCGCGCCGGGGAAAGCGTCACGATCGAGATCAAGATGCCCGAGCTCGGCCGGCTCACACCCACGACCGCGTGTTCGCTCGATCTGAACGGTCGACGGGCGATCGACATCATCGGTCTCCTCGACGGCGCACCCTGCGACACGAAAGCCGAGCCGCTGGCCAGCGGAAACGCCGCGATCCTCTTTGTCGTGTCCAAGAAAGAGCTCGTCACCGACTGGATGCGGGGTTTCTGCCACTACCACGGCCACAGACAGCTCCTGAAGATCGCGGCGAATCGGAAATTCTGTGAAAAGACGGTACAGCGCCTGAGGACACTCTTCCCCGGACTGGTCGGACTGGACGAGAAGCATTTTCTGGAAACACATTTTGGTGGCATCATCGGCCAGGATTGCCTGGAGATCATCACAAAACACGTATTTTATAAAGATCAAAATTGATCCGTGTGCCAGAAAGACCGGTGGAAAAATAAATGTCGGTAGGATTTCCTTCTCTCATGCGGTATCACGAGCGTTTCCTCCACCCACCGCCGTCCGATCATCAGGTCTTTTACGAGTGTACCATCTCGTGCCGCTCCGTCCGGTGCCGCCGACTGACGGATTGGTATCGTCCCCAGAAAGACTCGACACTGATCACCGTCCCGCGTCTTGTCCCGTTCTTTCTGCACCGGCACGTCTTGTACGCCAAGATGATGCCCACGCGGCTGGAAATGCTCTAAAAAAACTGATCCAAAAAAAATGTTGCGTGTGTACCAGAAAAATGTCGCTGGGAAAAACAATCGACGTCCTGATCCACGACCGGGTGGTTTCGTTCTTTCAGAGCCTGGAGGATGTGGCGCCGCCGGAAAAGACGAGGCTGATTGCGCGGTGGGAAGCCTTTAACGGCGACGAGAAAAAGCCCAAGCCCAATGAACTTGTCAAGAAAGCGACAAGCACTCCCCTCAAGAAATCCAGCTACCAGAATTTTTTTGCCCTCCGCCGAACCGAGCTGAAGCTGAAAGAACCGGCTCTCACGTTCGGAGACCTCTCCAAGAAAATCTCGAAAGAATGGAGCCAGTTCACGCCGCAGCAGAAACAGGTGTACCTGAATCCGGAGAAAGCCGCAAAACCGGAGTTTACGTTTGAATTCCTGAATCAGAAAAAGATGGACGAGCTCCGGACGCTGTGTGAGCAGCGTGGCATCGTCAAGGGCGGGAACAAGTCCGAACTGATCCGAAACCTGCTCCAGAACACGCAGGAGAAGCCGAAACCGGAAAAGAAGCCGGTAGAGCAGCCGTCTTTTGATGTCTATGTCAGCACACGCAACGACAAGCGGTCGGACTTTGAGACGGAAAAGGATTACGCGGAAGAGGGCTTTGTCTCCGAGATCGGGAGCGACGCGGACTCGAAAGTGGACGACGAGGAGAGCCTCCCCGACGTCGACGACGATGATGATGATCCCGTCTCTGACCTGGACGATGCCTAGGTGTGCCCGCAGTAGTCGCGGACGATTGGCTTGTCCGGGTCGTAGATCCCCAGCTCGACGGCGCGCTGGAGCTGCTCCTGAAAGATGCGATTGAATTTGGCCGTATGACCGATCTCGTCGCACAGGACGTGCGCGAGCTCGTGGATCGCGACGTACAGGAGCATGTTCTGGTCGTAGTACTCCTCGTTCTTGTCTTTCAGACAGAGGTAGATTCTTTTTTTATTGATGGTATAGCTCTTTTTTCCCTCAAAAAAATCAATCGACTCAACCCTCGGGTGGAGCGGTCGGAGGGAGTCTTTGATGGTCTGCAGCATGGGATCGAGCTGCTGGTAATGCTCCGAGACCTGCTTATAGACGAGCAGGACGACGACCGCCACGATCGCGGTAATCACACACAGATAAAGTATTGTTCGGAAAACACCCATAGTATTTTTCAGGAAGCAAGTTTTTTTTTCTCGGGGAAAAAAAAGATGAACCCGAGCTACGCGACGCTGACTACTTATAACGAGGTCGATGCGTCCGATCTGTCCCGCACCGGCTTCCTGTCTCCGCCGCCTCCCGTCTTTCCGTTTGCCGTGCTGGGTTGTCTCCTGTTCTCGCTGGTCGATCCACAGGAGGTCTGCGGCACGGTTCAGCTGCTCAACCACGACGACCGGTTCTACGTCCATCTTTCGTTGGTATCCGTGGCCGGCTACCGCGGCTTCGGGCTCTATTTCATCAATGACAACGACGAGAAAGGGGATCTCATCATGGCGCTCCACCAGGCCAAGACATCGCTCATGCCGCCGTTGGTGATCTCCGAACCGGTAATGAGCCGCTTCTCTTTTCCTTTCAACCAGCTGACGACCGAGCAGCTGCTCGGGTTTGTCGGACGAGAAAGAGTGCTCGTCTCGGTGTCCGCCGAGACCGGGGAGTGTTGTGAGGGCGTCCTCCGGCGTCTCTGGTGAAAAAAGATAAAAAACGATTAATCCAAAGAAAATAAACGCCAGAAAATCATCAGATGCTCGAGTTCGTTTCGCGTGTATTCTACGACAAAGTATTATTCGGCGGTTTCCCGAGCCAGGAATGGCTCTCGGAACTGCTCGAGACGGGTGTCGTGGCGGTCGTTGACCTTACGGCGGAATCAGAAAAGACCGAAAAAGGTCTCCCGGTCTACGAGTCTCTCCTGCCACCGTCGATCGCCTGCCTCGCCTACCCGATCCCGGATAACGGCGTGCCCCACGACGAGCCGGGCTTCCGCTCGTTCCTCCGGATCGTCCGGGACGTGGTTCGCACGCTCGGCGAGAAAGAAAAAATATACATCCACTGCAAGGGCGGCCACGGCCGCTCCGGGATGGTGGTCGCGTGCCTGCTCTGCGAGCTGACGGGCATGTCGCCGGACGCGGCGCTCCGGGAGACGACGGAGGCACACGCCGCCCGGAAAAACCTCCGGGAGAAATGGCGGCAGCTGCGGTGCCCGCAGAACTTTCGCCAGCGCAAGGTGGTCATGGATCTTTTCTCGCGACACGTCGTCTCGCAGCGGATCCCGGTCATGATCCTCACCGAACGTCCGGACGAGACGCGTCCGTCCATCATCTAAAAAAGAGAGATGGAGAGATGAAATGGATTGGAGAGAGCACGTCCGCTGGGTTCAGGTACGACATTGGCTCCTGTGTGATGCACTGGACCAAGGAAATCGAAAAAATATGGCCGGAAGCACAGATCTTGTGTTTCGAGGCCAATACCGATCTTCAGTTCGTGTACAGAGACGATCCGCACCGGGTGTTTTTCGACGTACTCAGCGATCGAGACGGCAGGCTCGTCAAGTACTACAAGAGCACGATGTGCTTTAACGGAAACAGCTACTATAAGGAGACCAACGATGCCGTGTTTCATGAGAATGACCAGAACCCTGGATTCGATCGTAACGGAGCACGGGCTGCCGCTCCCGGATCTGATCAAGATCGATGTCCAAGGGGCGGAGATCGACATCCTGAAAGGGGCTGCAGCAACGATCCAAAATTGTGAGCGGCTCATCGTCGAGCTCCAGTGCGTACAGTACAACCGAGGAGCGCTCTTGGTCAACGAATCGCTGCCGATCATCGAGGGGATGGGTTTCGAGTGCGTGGATCCGCTCTTCTGCAACAACGGCCCCGACGGCGACTATGGATTCCGCAACCGCCGGTAAAAAATGAAAAAACATCGTGGTGCGTCGTAAATGAATTAACTAATATCGTTGATTTCTTTCTCATTGACAACATCTTTTTCTGCGGACAGGTCATGACGAACAAGTGGACGGAGAAGAGCATCTTCCTCAGCTTCCTCGTTTACAAGGGGATCAAGGAACCGGAGGATTTCCTGGATCGCGTGGACGAGCTCGGACAGGACTGGCACGACAAGGCTTCATCACTCTTGGCGAAAGTGATGAATTTTGACCAGTTCGTCCGCAAAGGAGAGTCTCATCTCTGCAAGCGGGGGAAGCAGGTCTGCCGGCTGTACGCGGACGTGCCGGATGCGACGCTGCTGGCGGTCTGGAGCGCGTTCTACCGCTGAAAAGAGCATGAGTGGATGCGCTCACACAGAAAGTCGTTAGATCCGAAAAAAAAAAGATCCATCAGCGCGGTGGATTAGAGGTTGAAGCCGGGGGAGGCGACGGTGACGCCGGCCAGGGCGGGCGCCGAGGACTCGACGACGCGGAAATTGAAAGAATAGGTGACGTCCACCACGGCGTCGGGCAGGCTGCGGGCGAGGATGCCGATAAAGATGCGGTTGCCGTAGAGGCCGTAGACGGTGTTGGAGCCGGGGGGCAGCGGGATGGTGTTGTCGAGGCCCAGCGGCGTCGGGTTGGTGATGGGGATGACCGTGCCACCGACCACGATGCTGCCGATCAGGGTGCTGTACTTGGTGGTGCCGGTGCCAGACACGGACACGACCGCGAGGGTCGAGCCGGCGGGCTTCTGGCTGAGGTTCAGCTGGAAGATGATCCAGGTGCTGTCGCCGCAAGGGATGGTGTTGACGCCCGCGAGGCGGCCGTCGTAGGTGTACTGGTAATCCACGCCCAGGCAGCCGTTGAAGGCGAGCTTGCCGAAGAAGATCTTGCGGGCGATGGAGTCGAGGACGGTGCCGGTGGAGATGTAGCCGATGCCGTCGGGGCTCACGGACGCGACCCAGTTCGGCAGGCCGGGTGTGAGGTCGAGCACGAGCTCGGGATTGGCATCAATCACCAGGGGCGAGCGGGCGATGCGGGCGTTCTGGTTGCGCTGGTCGTTGCGCAGGTAGTAGGGCTCCTCATCGATGCGGGTGTAGAAGTTGTTCCAGGGCAGGGCGTACTGCGGGAAGACGTAGTTGACGGTGTAGTCGAAGACGATACGATCCTGAACCAGAGCGCAAGTGCTGGTCATAAGTCCTTCTCTACTGTTGCGAAAGAAAAAAAAAATCCAAAAAAAAAATTCAGAAACAGGTGGCGACCGGGTAGTACGCGCCCATGACCCGGCTTACCGCCGTGCCGTCCCGCGTCTCTTTCTGGTTATCCATGGCAAAAAGACCCGTCGGGGTGGCCGAGACGGAGACCACGCGAAAGACGAGCACCGGGCTCGTCCTGGACGCGTCCCAGAGCAGCAGCCGATGCCTGGCGGCATCGTATCCGAATGTGGCCGCGAACGAGGCGCTGTACGCGACGTACAGCGTGTAGGACGCGGGAAGCGACGCGAACGACACGGACTCGTTCGTGGAGGTCGTGTCGAAATCCGAGGCCATGAAGCCGAGGTAGCGGTACTCCGCGTTCTGGAATCCAATCTCGGGCGGGAGCCTGCCGTCGACCCGGATGACATTGTTGGCGGCCGGGAAGACCATCAGGTAGGCCGCGAAAGGATTCGGAAACACGAGGCTCATGAGGCTCTTGGCCGGGAGAAAAAACGTATGGAGATCGACGCCTCCGAACGTCGTGGACAGATCCATCGACGAGAATTTCTGGGTAAAGAGTTTCCACAGGAGCGACTGGAGCCCGGCCGAGTTCTTTAGCCTCGCGGCCGGGGCAACCGGTCGGACGCGACCGGTCAGCCCGATGGAGGGCACGAACGCGGGCAGGAGCGGGGGCGTCTCGCTCGTCGTGTAGACGCGCTGGATGACACAGTACGAGCCCGGCGGCGCCGTCCCGGCTGTCACGCCGAGGACGATCCGGTATTTCTTGTCGGGGTATAGCGTGTCGTTCCACGAACGAAAGACCGTGCCTTTGGCATCATAGACCGTGATGCTCCAGAAATAGATGGCGGTCGGGATGATGCCATCCAGGATCACGTCACCAGAAGCGTTATTGAACGAGGCCACATAATAAATGATGGAGGCATCAGGGTAGGCAACATTCAGGGAAGACGGGTGGAAAGAAGAGACGACGGGCCACTCCTGGTTGAGGAACTTGTCGTAGAGATACCCGAGGCCGAACTCTTTGAGCCGGACGAGGCTCTCGACACGGTACAATGAGAGGAAAAAAACCACGCCTACGACGACGACCACCACGAGCGTTGCGATGGCAAAGGCAAGCGTTGCCGAGGAAACACCGTTATTGTCCATTTCTTGTGGATGAAAAAAATAAATTTTATCTGAGCATGGAAAATAACCATTCTCCGATGTGCCGCACGACCCGCACGTTCACCGCGTTCCCCATCTGTTTGTAGCATTCGTGTTCGTCGTAATGATACGAGTCGGGAAAATCCTGGAGCCTGCACACCTCTCGGCGGGTAAGGTACCTCCACTCCGGTCCGTAGACCGGGATCATGGACATGGCCACAAGCGTAGGAGAGTACTCGAGGCCACGAACGCGGATACCGGAACCACGGAATGTCCACAGGCAGTTGCGGAGCGAGGTCTCGTTGCACTGCCACTCCAGCTTCCGCATGCACCCGATCCACTTCTCATTCCGTCTCGCCTCTTCCAACCACGGCCCGAGTATCGACCGGTGCCTCTCATAAAACGCTCTGTTCTTGTCGATCCAGTTCTTGTATTTTTCGTAGTGTTCCTTGTCGCATTCGCGATCCCAGTCGTCCGTCCAGATGGGGAACCTCGGTATGGTGATGTTGTTCTCTAACAGCAACGCACAAAAACGCTCCCATATCAGACCAGACTCGTGGTGCTTGGGTATGAGTGCGCTCTCCCCCTGATATGGTGAGAGGATCGATCGGATGTCCGTGGGATGGATCGGCGGAGCCACGAAATCAGGAAGATCGGCGCCGTACCGACCGACAATGAACGCCCGTTCGCGGTACTGTGGGATCCCAAACTGCAGCGGCGAGAGCACGATCGGTCGATCATGGATCCGGTAGCCGATTTTCTGGAGCTCTTCCTTGATGATCTGGAACGTTTTCCCCTTGTCGTGGGTTACAATGTTCTTGACGTTCTCGAGAAAGATCGCACGAGGGGTGTGATGACGGAGGATGCGGACGATCTCGAAAAAAAGATTTCCTTTCGTCTGGTCCGTAAACCCGGTCTGATCCCCTGCTTTAGAGAAAGGCTGACAGGGGAATCCCGCGCAGAGCACATCGAACGGAGGGATGTCTTCTTCCCGAACGGTGCGGATGTCTCGTTCCGGCATCACGCCAAAATTGAGATGGTAATTCTCGCGACACCTGTCGTCAATGTCCGCCGCAAAGACGCAGCGACCACCCAACGAAGACAACGCGTAATGAAATCCTCCTACCCCACAGAACAGATCGATAAAACGCGGCCTCCCGTCCTCGTGCTCGAGCCGAGGCCATTGCAGACCGCTCGTCTTTTTTTTGAACCCGCCGTTAAAAGTATAATCATAACGGTGTGTCGCCGCGGGCGGGAGCGCCACAAACATGTCCTCCTCCAACGATCGTGTCAGCATCCGGTAGAGATCCTCCGAGTCAACGAGGGAATCCGTCTTGTTGTTGCTCTTGAGTCGCACGTTCTCGTTGCAGAAAACAGGATCCACCAGATAAAAGCCCGCGTTCAGGAAACGATCAAAGCCTCTCTTGCTTTTCCACCAACTGCCCTCTTCCAGGTTCATGATCAGAACGGGACAGTCGAATCTTATCCCGCCTGCGCCCCCAGGATTCTTGCTCCAGTTCAGCGCGATCGAGGATTTACCCGTAATCTTCTTGAAAGAGACTTTTGTGCCCGCCACCAGGCAATCCGACTGTTTCTCGTTGTTTCTCCTGAACCCGTCCAGGTGCTTCTCCATGATCTCGAAAATCGTATTCTCCATCATCATGCCACCCGACAGACCCTTGCCGTCGGAATGAATGCGTCGTCCCAGCACCCATAATTTATCCGAGATCTCCTGCAAAACGTCAGTGGACAGCGTCCGTAAACTGTCAATGATCGCGCGCATCTTTCTTTTATCGTTCTGAGGCTTTTAGGTTTGTTTCATTTTTTAGAAAAGACATCCGTCGTCGCGCCCATGCTGCAAAAAACACGAGGATCATGGTTGCCGTCAGGCGGTAATCACGGGCCGCCAGGAAAAGCACGAGCCGCTCGGACGCGTCCATCAGCACGTGCTGGGAAAGCATGGACAGACGCATCCAGATAACCCTCATCTCGAGCAGCACGGTCAGGAGCGGCTTACCGGGCAGCCGCGAGAGCAGGAGAGCGAGAAACCTGCCCTCATGGACGATGAGGGCAACGAGACCGGTCTGTCCCTCGGACAACCACAGAAAAAACGTGTACACGACCGAAAAAACAAAAACCTCGAGAATCATTATTTCTCGTCTCCAGAGAACGAGCACCGCATGGTCATTTTTTCATCTAAAGAAACGGTAAATCGGGAGAATAAAAAGACAATGAGCATCATCTTTTTGGGAAGAGACGATTTCGCGGTGCGGAACGGCGACCGCGGTCGCGTGCTCTCGCTGATCTACGAGTCGACCGGCCTGACGCTGATCCTCTTCTACTCGACAGAGTGCGACTACTGCACATCGGTCATCTCGGTGTTCAAGCAGCTGCCGAACCACGTGAACGGCTGCCGCTTCGCCATGCTGAATGTGGACATGTACAAGTCAGTCGCCGAGATGTCGCGGGACACGATCGCGCCGATCACACACGTGCCGGATCTGATCCTGTACGTGAACGGCTACCCGTACGTGCGCTACGAGGGATCGAACAGCGTGGAGAGCGTGCGCAAATTTATTTTCGAGATGAACGAGCAGATCAACAAGACCAGCTTTGTGGAGCCGGCGGCGGCCGCCGCGCCGAGACCGAACGCCGTACCGGTGGTGGAGAGACCCGCGGCGGCGGTAATACCGCCCTCGACGATCCCCGCGTACACGATCGGGGCGCCCCTTTACGGCAACAACAAGCGGGACAACGTGTGCTACCTCAATTTTTCGACGGCGTACGTCCAATGAGCAGATTCTCGCGGCGACGTTCGAGGTCGGAGGTCGCGTCGTGGTAGTCCGAGAGGAGGCGCGTGTCGCAGATGTAGGGCAGCGACCGGTAGAGCACGGGATAGCGGCTCAGGAGGGCGACGATGGAGCGCGAGAGCAGCCCGAGGTCGGCGTTCGGCGAAGGGATAAAGAGGCGCTCGGATCGGTTGATGAGGCCGGAGACCCTGCCGGTGGAGTCCACGACGACGCGGATCCCCGTGTGCCCGATCACGGACTCTTTTGCAAACGTCCTGTGGAGCAGCGGCCGGAAAACGGCCTCGTAGGCTCTGGGATCGCCGAGGCGGAGGTCGGAACGGAGGCTGTTGGTAAAGGCGTCGCAGCTCACGAGGTTGACCCAGTCCTGAGCCATCCGCGGATCCGGAAAATAGCTCGAGGGGATGATGTGCTCCTGCGTCGTCTTGCTAGGGGAGAGGATCGCTCCGTTATACACGTTGATGCCCAGGGATCGGATGTGGCTCCGCATCGTGGCCGCCGAAACCAGCAGGAAAAGGAATTTCATTTTTTTTTCGCCAAGAAAAAAAACAGTCCCCACCGTGAATCGAACACGAGCCGGCGCTTTACAAGAGCGCTGTTCTGCCACTGAACTATGAGGACAGGCAGAGGATACATCATGTTTCTTTAGACTAAAAAAAAGCGCGAGATAGAAAAAATGTTCCGGACGGCCGTGTGCTGCATGACGCGGGACGCGCCGGATCTGCCGTTCTGGATCGCATACCACCTCCGTTATTTCGATCGGATCTTTCTGCGGGTGGAGGGCGGGAAAAGACCGCCGGAGGACGACCGCGTCGTGGTCGTCGACACGACCGAGCCGGAGGATGGCGGTCTGCTCCGGCAGCAGGAGCGCCAGAGGGATTTCGTGGATCTGTGCGTCCGACGGGTCGCAAGGACGCACGGCGTGCGATACCTGCTCCACATCGACGACGACGAGCTCTTTGTCATGGAGCCGCGGTGGAGAGATGCCGGCTCGCTGCTGCGCACGCTTGCCTGGTCCGGTGCCACCCACGCGCGGATCCAGAACCACGAGGCGGTCTTCCGCGTTGATCCAGGGGATGCCGGCGCGACGCCGTATTTTACAGATGCGAGGATCGTCTTTCGCGACGGCGCGCGATCTGCTTTCATGCGGGGCTACCGGAACGGCAAGAGCGTGTGCGACACGTTCCATCAGCCTCGGTGCACGGGCTGCCACACGTTCGAGGGTTCTCACATCATCCTCAGGGAGGCCGTCATCCTCCATTTTGACTGCCTGGACTTTGTGCGGTGGCAAAACAAGTTCTTGAGGATCCGCGAAATAACCGGTCTCCTGCCGTTCTACGGACGATCCGTCCGAGCCGTCCGGACGGGAGACGAGCACGAGCAGCGGCGGGTGTGGCTCGGAGGCGTGGTGGTCAGGGATCGGGAGCCGCTGCTGCTCATGGAATGGATCCGACACGCGGATAGAGAAAATAGTGCTCCAGGTAGCTGAGGAAGCCCCGGAGCGCGGCATACACCCGGTACCAGTGGATGACGGCTCGCCCATCTCCGGCAAACTCACCCGTCTCGTAGCAGGCGACCAGGTTCTCCCAGTCCGCCAGCGGATCGAGGTATCGCACCACGGCGGAGTGGTTGGAGAAATGGAGCACCGGCGGCGGCTCGCGCGGCGCCGCCAGGAAATCGCGGAGCCGCTCCGCGGACGGCGTGATGCCGTCCGCAGACAGCCTCGGTCGCGTGTAGATGTCTTTCCGTTCAGAGCAGCGTTCGTAGAGTGCCTCGAGTCCCGGGGATGAAAAAGCGGGTGGCTCGCGGGGCGAGAATCCCTTCTGGTACGGGAGGACGGCTCCGGTCGAGTCCTGGATGCGTGGCCAGATGGATTCGAGATATACCAAGAGGTCGTTCGGATTGTCGTAGATGGCCGGCAGAGAGACCGCGTTGTAGTAATCGTCTTCTAGATCGGAGAGATCCATAAAGGTCTCGGGCTCGGAGGGCCGGTCGAACTGGATGCCCAGGAAAGGCAGGAGCACATCCCGAAAAAACGGCCGGAGCACGTAGCCGTTCGTGCCGGGCTTGAATTTCTTTCCGTGAAAGACGTTCCGCCACATAAAGACAATCATCTTGAACACGTCCGCTCCGGGCAGGAAAAATGGAAACATGCCGTGGACGGCAAACGAGTGGTCGCCGCCTTTCCCGAGGAAGGCTCGGTCTCGGCCGAGCGCGCACGAATGACCAAAATCGATCAGGACCGGCACCCACCGCGTCTCTGGAAAGACGTAGGCGGTCTCGTGGACATGGTAGACGAGCCTCGTCGGTTTTTCGGTTTCCCGGATGATAATGTTTTCCCCGTGGAGATCGTAGTGGGTAAAGAGACACCGTTCCTGCGCGGCCTCGAGACCGAACAAGACCTGAAAGAAAACATCGAAAAAGCCGCTGATGGATTTCTGGGAGAATTTTTCACGGCACGTGTCCTTCAGGTATCGCGAGAGCGTCGGCCCGGGGATCTTTTCCTGGAGGAGGCCAACGGTTGAATCTTTCTCTTCGAAAAACAGGCCGTAGGTGTAGACAAAGTTTGGACACCACTGTCGGAGCGCGTTCAGGGCATGTAGACCGATCATGGCCTCGTGGACGAGATCCGTGAGCCCGGCCGGATCCATGTCGTCCTCACAGGGCATCTTGAGGACGACCGGGATGTCATTGAACTCACATGCACGCACGCAGGAGGACTCCCCGCTCCCGATCGTCTTTTCTTTCTGACGGTGCTGCCGCGCGGCGGCCTCCGAGAGGCGCGGAATCGTCCCGGTCGTGTCCAGCGGCGACAGGACGATCTCCCGGAGGCACCGCATAAAGACCGGATCGTCGAAATGGAGCGTCCATCGCCGGTAATCGGTGATCTGTGCCGTCTTTTCGGTGTGTGCGCCCGGATCCAGGGATCGTGGCTCTACGAACGCAAACATTTCTTACCCAAACTCGTGTCTCTAGACCGACTTTTCAGTTTTCGATGGTCTCAGAAGCACCAGAGGTAGGACGGATAAGAAGATAAGAAGGAATCCAGCTCATGGACGATCTCGTCGGCCGTTGGCCGGCAGGAGGGACGGTGATCGAGGCACCGGAGGATGAGATCCCGGATGATGGAGGGGCTTCTGGTAAAATCAGGATATTCGTGTCGGAGGAGACAGCTCGTGAGCTCCTCACGGGTCTCGCACCAGCCGTACAGGGTCTCGCGCTCAAACATGAAATACATGACGGCACCGAAGCTGTAGATGTCGATGGCTGCGCTGTACCGGGTGGATCGTTCGAGGCGGTGGAGCACGAGCTCGGGAGCCATGTAAAACAGCGTGCCGACATTGGCCGTCCCGTCGATCTCCTGGGCGCGGCTCATGTTCTCCTGACTCCGCTTGGCCTCCAGGTTCTGGAGGATCTTGCAGATCCCGAAATCCGAGATCTTGACGCGCAGATCTTTCGTCAGGAGGAAATTGTTGGGCTTGATATCCCGGTGGATGACGTAGGAGGGCTTCCGGCGGTGGAGGTAGCACAGGCCGCACGCGATGTCCAGAGCCATCGTGATCCTCGTCCTGAGAGAGACGCGGGGACAGGTTCGGAGATAGTTCTTCAGGTCGCCGCCGGGCATGTGTTCCATGACGATCCGGAAAGGCTCGGTCGTGTAGCCCAGGAGCTGGATGATGTTGGGATGGTGGAGGCGGGTCATGACGTGGAACTCGTTCTTCATGAGACGCGTCTTGTGGTCATCCAGATCGTGAAATTCCTTGACGGCCACCTGGATGCCGCGCCACGTGGCCGTAAAGATGCGGCCGAACTCGCCGCTGCCGATCATGTTGTCCGTATGGATACCAAGCTCGTCGGAAGGGATCTCCCACTCGTCAAGCATGTTTCTCTTTACACAGCAAATAGAAACACGGCTTCATTTTTGAAAAAAAAAAATCACGATGCATATAAAAAACATGGGTATCGATGATTCGATCAAAAGAATAATCGTATCGTGCGTAAATGACAAGACAAGGATCCTGTACAAGCCGGGAGATCACGAGGCCTATATCCGGCTCATGGAGACCCTGGATCGGACGATCGGCGATCTCGAATCCATGGAGCGCGCGATAGAAAATATAAAGACGGCCTGCGAACGAGAATCCACCAAAAAGAAGGCATGGGAAAACGTGCTGAACGCGCTCAGATCGATAGAGATACGACGGACCAGGGTGATCGACTGGTTCATGATCCACAAGGCTCTGTACAAGATCCTATACACGCTCGGTACTCTCCCACTGGAGACGCCGCTGCTGCCGGGTGCAACGGCCGAATACCAAGATCTCTACGGAATGATCCACACGGATCTCGAGGGATTGAACAGGATTGCCGGGGCTCTTTCCCAACCGATACCGAAAAAAAAAGATGTGGTCAAAATCATCACCGAGCTCGGGAAATACCTCGGAGATGAGGTAATCGAGTTCGACCGACCCAATATAACCCAGTTATATGCCCTGCGGTACAGCTCGGGAACCGAGGACGAGAAGCGGGCATCCCTGTTCAGGAATTATTTTTTCGAGCACCTCGATCTCCTCTTTCCGGATTTCAAGAAAAGTATCCTAGAAGTCCTCTCGGGACGAGAAAATTTTGGGAAAATCCCCCTTGGAATCGTGCTGAAAGCGATCGACATGGATCCGGAACGGCTGAACCTGCCCGATGCCGTCATCTCTTTTCTTCCCCAGTTCAAAACCAACAAGCCCCTGTATCACCGCATCGTCCGGCTGCTCATCTCATCGCAGCGAGTATTCTTGTCCGTAATGAACCATCTCCGTTCTCTGGTGTACAGCGCCCGCAAATGGCATCAGTTTCTCCGTCTCTGTGTCTCGGACATCCAGCCACCCACCCCGCCCGTCCTATCGGATTTTTTCCCGATGATTGATCAGAGCAGATTCGAGAGACTCTACGACAGCATCCTCGTATTTCTCTTTATTGCTTTTACGCTCTACGGGTTGATCCTCGAGCTGGAGCTGGATCTGAGCATGATCAATACTGGCCTGCTGAATAAGGAGCTCGTTATCAACGGCTGGCTCCTGGCGGAAGAAATGATCGGTGTTGAGGCATTCCCACCGCTGCCGCGGCAGCGGCAGGACGATCCCTCACAGAGACAGCTCCAAAAGAAAAAACAAGAGGCACAAAAGATCTACCACGAGCTCCTCCAGCAATACTCGAGGCAACGACAGAAACCGATTGTCCCAAAACAAACGAAACCCGTCCTCGGCAACCGGCAGCAACAGCAGGCCAAGCAGCAGGAAGCACCGGCTCTCGTGGCTCTGTTCCAGCAGCTGCAGCAGCCGGAGCAGCCGGATCCGCAGGAACTGCTCCGAGCTGTTTCCGTCTCACACGAGGTGTCCTCAACGGAAAACAAGATCCGGCACAACCGAGGATCCGCGGAAAAGATCCTGAAAGGGGCGCTCGCCTGGATCATGGAACGCGCAAACAATCATCATTTCATTTTTTTGGTGGATGCCCAGAACCTCCTGTGGACCATCTACGGGGAGGTGAGCTTCTACCGGCGGAAAAAGCTCCTGGAGGGCTTTCTCCGCGATCCGGATCGGGCAAAAGCGTTCCTCCGCGATGCCCTCGGTCGCCTGTATCCCCGGCTTACCGAGGCTCTAGAGGCACTCGAAGCGAGCAGAACCCTGACGGTCGTCGTCAACCAGGGCGACATCTCGGATGCCACGGAACTACATGCCTGGTCGGATAACCTCCTGGAAGTGTCTCTCCCTTGTGTCGATCCCGGAACCAAGAAGGACTGCTTCGTGAGCGGAGATTTTGAGAATCCCATGGACGATTATGCCATCCTTTTGCTCCGCAGGGTGCTGGAAGATCTGTCCGCGGAATGGGAAAAACAGAAGCACCGCACGCTGCGCCGGCACCGTGACCGGATCGTGGCTCTGCACCGCCAGGTAGGCCGATATCCCTCCCAGGATTTCCAGCAGGTGCTTACCCGGATCTCGGATCTCCAAAAGCAAGCCCGACAGGCCGAGAGAGAAAGGAATCCGTATCCCGTTGTCCTCGACCTGAGTTTCGATCTCCGTCGTGGGTGGAACTCCGCCGCGGTTTTTTGAGATGATCTCCGGCCTGGAGACGAGGTCTTTGCCCCACTCCAGCCGAATAATGAGTACCACTGGGCAGAGATCCTCAGAGATAACCATGACGGCACATTCCTTGTTGGCTTTCCCGAGCTCCGCTTTACGGACGTCTACCATCGTGCCTGGCTCGAGCCGATCTCTTACGGAGGATCCATACCGGCACCGGTGCTACCGCCACCGCGTGGAGGCGGAACCACCGCTCCGCATGGAGGCGGGAGAACTCCGGCTCCGGTGCCACCGCGACAACGATCCTCACAACCCGCTGACCGATTTGCCACTCCTGTCATCCCGAAGCCGGTCGAAAGACCGCAGCGCTTCCGGGTGGTTAACCTATAATCTCTTATCCCAGCCGTTCGCGCAACTGATGAAAAAAGCCATAGGCACCAACGGACAAAAATACAACCCCATTCATCTGATGCCGTTCCGAATTACCAAAATCTCGAGAACGCTAAAAGAGCTGCTGATCCGGGATCAACCCGTCTTTTGTCTTCAAGAAATCTGGAAAGATATCGTGCCCACGTTGACCGAAATTTTTGGGAATCGGGATTGCCGTTCCCATGAATTTACCAGCTCTTTTCCATGCAAGAGAAATCGACTCTGCCAGGAGGACGGCCATGTACCTGTACCTCAAAGAGCTTGCTGACGAGACAAAACCCCATGCGATCCAACGGTGAAACGGGCTTTGACCAAAAAATAATCTTTCCGGGAGTAAAATGCCAGCCAGTAAAAAATTTTGCGGGAAAGCAGCCAAAATCCCGGAGGGCTACTCCGGTCGCGCAACGCGCTTCGAGTGTCTGAAACGCGGCTACGGCGCGTGCCTGGCCTCCGGCGCCGCCGGGAGCAAATGTCCGGCTCCGCGGCGCTCGCCGCGGAAGCGTGAGCGAGTCTACTGCGGGAACGACCTCCTGCTGCCGGAGGGCTACGACCGCTACGGCGACCTCTACGAGTGCCTGAAAAAAGGCTACGGCGCCTGCCTGTACCACGGCAAGAAACAACCGCAGCCGGCACGGAAGCGCTCGGCTAGCCCTTCCAAGAGATCACGGTCTGGAAAGTCTCCAGCGCGGCGGCGAGGTTCCCCTCGTTCCAGTACTCGATCTCCTGGTTCTTAGTGTGCAGGAGCGACACCCGGAAGATCGGCGGCCGGCCCTCGTACACGGAGATCTCCCGGTTGTTCTCCACGAGAACCAGGGGGATCTTGTACGCCGGGTCGCGCTTCGGCTCGTACGGGTGGACGCCGAGGGAGGTCAGCTTCTCGTCCTCCAGCGCCCGAGCCTGGAGCACTTTCCACCGCTGACCGGCCAGGCGCTCGCGGTATCCGACCGGCCGGTCGTCGCGGTCGACGATCGAGATGAGGTATCGCTTCTCATTCATGAGCATGCACGGCAGGCGGACGGCGTACATGGAGAAAGGCTGCTCCATGTCCCGGATCTTGGTCATGACCGGATCCTCGTAGTACCGGGTGAGCAGGGCGTAGAGGCCATCCCTCTCCGGATTCCCAAAGAAGATCATGTTTCCATTTACGCGTCTTTTCTTTAGACGACGACGGAAAAAATGAAAACCGGTGCGACAGGACACGGAAAAAAAAAACACACGGATGGAAAACTTTATTGTCCTGGATCCACTCTACGCGGAGTACGTGTCCACCTACGTGCTCCCGGTCTACAGCCGGATCTGGGCCAAGAGGATCAGCCCGGCGCTGGTGTTCTCCGAGACCTACGGCTACCTGCGCACGTTCGATGAGCCGCGCCAGAAAGTGTGCCTCATGGAAGAGGACGCGTGGCGGGCCGCGCGCTTCGAGATCGAGGTCGTCCATCCGGCGGGATGCCACGTCCATGCCGGTCCGGTGGAGGGCGCGGCCTACCTGTTTACGCTGCCGTGGAGGACAAGGACAGCGGTCACGCACAAGCAGGGCAATCATTTCCTGCTCGAGAGCGGGGGCTGGATTCAGGAGAAGCTGACGCGCTACCTCCCGAAAAAGAAAAGATCCCGGGTGTTCAGGCTCGTGCCCCTCCAGAAAAAGACATTTGTGGGCATTGCGGTCAACGAGTGGAAGAGCATCCTCATCAGGGACAGGCGCTGGTTTCCCGGGAAAGATCATCTGTACTACGTGGATCAGAACGACCGGATCATCCCGGCATGGAGCGTCCTCCCGGTGCGCGCCGAGGCCGCGCCGATCCAAGCAAAGATCCAATCGCCGTGCCTCATGTGCTCGGAGAAACAGATTGACACGAGCGTGCTCCACCTCGGCTTTGCGCACAGTTTTTCGTGCTCGAAATGTATCGAGAAGCTGGGGAGCAAGACCTGCCCGCTGTGTAGGCTTCCGATCGAACAGATTATTACGAATCACATCACGACCTGGCCAGAATAAATAGACGAGGGAAACGATTTATTCTCTAGTGGATGGCCAAACGACAAACCGGACACTTGGGCTCGATGCGGAGCAGGCACGTGGGACACACGCAGTGATTAAAGACATTGTCGTGGACGTTGATGCATTGTTTCTCCTCGAGACAGACTGAGCACTGGTTGTCGATCCTGGGCACAAAATGATAGACGAGCTCGCGGTGGAAAGCAAACGTCTGGTACGGGAGATAGACGAGGATCTCCTGGAGATACATGCCGCTCGTAAAGAGCACGCAGGGCATGAACTCGTGCGGGTTGTTCTTACGCGACGTGTTGTAGGTGATGAGGGTCTTGGACATGACCTGTCCGAGCGTAAAATCCTGCGGCCGGATCCGGAAATAAAACTCGAAAAATCCGGAAACGAGGTCAATGTTGATCCTCGGGTTCTCGATAAAAAAGAGGAACGAGTTGTTCATCTCGCATTTCATCTGGTATTTCTTGACATCGACCAGCAAGATGGGATTATAGAATTTCTGAAACTCGACCCTGTACTTGTCCGAGTTCAGCAAACAATAAATGCTCATGATTTCTTGAAAATTTTATTTTTTTTTTCGGCAAAAAAATTGAAGACGACAGGGGTAAAAAAAAGATTAAAGGATCAGACGATAAGAGACAAATGGAGAAAAGCCTGGAGGCGTTGGTGCGCAAAAACACCAAGGCGCAGCTGGTCAAGACCTGTCGCGAAAAAGGCTTTGCGGTGACGGGCACGAAGCACGACCTGGCCGGCCGGCTCCTGGGCGTCACAAAAGACCAGCCAATCGTCGAGAAGATCCAGATCGTCATCCGGATCGTCAAGAACGAGCACGGGAACTACTGTCATGACGAATCGAAGCTCGTGTTTGACACGAACAAGAAAGTCATTGGCGTCCAGCTTCCCGACGGCAGGGTGCGCGGCCTCACGCGCGAGGACATCCTGGAGTGCCACAAATACAAGTTCGGCTACGTCATGCCGGTACGGCTCGACCCGGATCCGGATCTTGTGTCCGAGCCCATCCCGGCCGGATCGGACGGCGAGGCGGAGGAAGGAGAAGAGGAAGATGAATAAAATAAAATTCCGTTTCTATAGAGGTCATGCTCGATTATCCCATCAGCATCGCTCCAGAGGCCTGGGGAGCGCATTTCTGGGCGGCGATCGAATCGGTCGCGTGCACCCTCAGCACGCACAACAAGAAAGACGTCCTCCGGTTTTTTGACGTCCTGCGGCGGGTGCTGCCGTGCGAGACCTGTCGCGGGCACTACAACGAGTACTGCGACCAACACCCGATCCACGGGTACACCGAGAACTGTGTGGTGCTCCTGATGTGGGTCTTCCGGCTCCGAGCCGCGATCCGGGAACGGAACGGGCAGCCGCCCGAGGATTTCCGTATCTACCTCCAGGATCTCGCGGAAAGGTACGATATCCCGGAGATACGGTACCACATCGACAAGATGCACGAATACCTCGCGATGCGCGAACGGCACCCGCGATCGGTCTTTCTACAAAAATTCCGTCTGGACGAGTTTTCTGTGCTCTTTATACCGGCTGCTCCTTGAGCTTGGTGACGGCGTTCGGGTTCATCTGCTCGTCCTCTTTCTCCCGCTGTGCCTGGAGCTGCTGCGCGAGGCTCTTGATGCTCTCGTTCTTGCGGCTCATCTTTTTCTCCACCCCGTTTTCGTCTTTCCTCTCTTCGTCAACGACCGTTGTCTTCTGGATGAGCGGCGTGGTCTCGATCCGTCGTCTCATGCCGTCGCTGGGGTCGGACGGCTGCGTCACCATCGGTGGTGGTGGTGGTGACATCTCCTCCCGCGGGACGACGGGCACGCGCTCGGGCACGGCGAACGACCGGGAGATGCCGTCTGCCCACCGGAAAGCCTCCTCGTTCTCGTATTTCTTGACAACCCCCGAGGCGAAAAAGACAAGCACGGCGGGAACCGTGCGGATCCCGTATTTCTCCGTGTCCTCGAGGATGTGTGTCCGGATCTCGTCGTGATCGACACAGACCTTGCGGTAGTCGATCGCACGGATCTTCTGGAGGAAGCGGGTGCTCTTCTCCGAGAAACGACTGTAAAAGACCACCACGACGCTGTCACTCTCCATTTTGTAGAGACGGTGTGCTCATTCCTTAGACCGCTAGACGAGTGCCGTGGGCGCGTCCTCGATCTCGACGGCCAGATCCAGCCCGAGGTACTTGATGAACGAGTCGTTGTCGTCGGCCAGGCCGGACGCCCGCCGCGCCTCCATGTATTTTTCCTTGTATCGATCCACGAAATCGCCGTGCTCGGCGTCCAGCTCGCGGATCCTCGCCGTGGCCTTGTTGAAGCCCTCGCGCATCTGCCCGAGCTTCTTCTGGGTCTCGTGGAACGTCCACACGAGCTGGGCGCGCTTGACCTGTTCCGTAATGTACTCCTCGAACGCATCGCGGGGCTCGTCGTTCTGCGCGCGCTTGGACTCGTCGAGGAGGTTCTGCTCGCGCTGCTTGATGTCGATCATGTCCTGGCGCTCGGCCTCTTTCTTGGCCAGGATGTCCTGGCTGATGACGTCGGTCGTCTTTTTCCGGATGTCGATCTTCTTGATATCTTTCGAGAAGCCCTCGCTGGTCGTCACGGGAAACGGCCGACCGACAAACGCGTGGTAGATCTCGTGGTACGAGTCCACGTTCTTGATGAGCCACTCGGCTCGCTCGTTCGCCTCCTCCTCGGTCGCGTACACGCCGCGGACTTTCATCATCCCGTAGATGTTGTCCTTGTCCGGGGTGGCGCCCTTGGCAGGCGTGAAGCTCACCAGCGCGATGCGCTGGTTGATCTGCGCCGGATCGGCGTAGTACCGATCCACCTGCGCAAAGGTAATGTTCCGGCTCAGGGTTCTGAGCGCGTCGTCCAGCGGCCCGCCCGTGAGCGGCTCGACCGTGTTCTTGGCCGTGTACTCGGTGACCGGCACGCGATCCGACGGGGCGACGAGTGAGTGCATATCCTTTTTTCTCTGGTTTCAATTGTGTTTAAATGACATTTTTTCGAGATCTGAAAAATAATCCGAAAAGATAGAGACATGTCTCGGGTCTTGTTTATCGATGCCGAAAACATTCGTCTGTCGGACACCGATCGGGACATCCTGTGCTCGCTCTACCCGGTGGACAGAATCCTGATCTACGGCAACCTCGAGAAGAACAATATCCTCAAGCACTACCAGCACTGGGTCATGGATCTGGAGGACTGCTGGATGATCCACGTGCCGTCGATCAACGGCAAGAACAGCGTGGATCTGCAGATCTCGGTGGACATGATGGAGATGTATTTTTCCCACGGCATGACCGATGCCGTGCTGGTCAGCCACGACCGCGATTTCCTGCCCGTGTGTTCCAAGCTGCGCGGCTACGGCCTCGATGTTGTCATTGTCTGCCAGCGACAACAGAATACCGTCTTTGACGCGTTCACAACGGTCTGTCTCAATGATATCGACCCGGATCTCCGGATCGTCATCTACTGCTTCTTGTTTGAGCGGACGGCCTCGATGGAGCTCGTCTACCTGAACCGTCTCCTCAAAAAAATCAACAAGAGGAAAAAGATGAGGGACCTGACCGCTCTCCGCACGAACCTGGAGACCGCGTGGCGAAACTATTTTACACTGGTTGGCGACAAGATCGTGCGCACGGGCGCGGTCAAAAAAATGATCCGGGCGGCCGGCTCGTAATGGCCGATCCATAAGATGGATAAAGCGTACGAGGACGTTCTTTTTGAGCGGGTGGGCGAGTACCTGCGCAAATACGACTCGAGCCACGTCCAGCGGGAGTCGTTCGATTTTTTCATCACGCACCGTTTGTCCAAGATCATCGAGGAGGAGCCCGTTATCGAGATCCCCCTGGGCGGGTCGAGGACCTACAACATCCACTTTGGCCAGGTGTTTATCGACCGTCCCTACATCATCGACGAGAACCGGCAGATCCGGTACATCTATCCCAACGAGGCTCGGCTGAGAGACCTCACCTACTCGAGCCTGATCTCGATCAACATCCACACCTTTATCCGCGACACGGCCACGCGGCAAGAGTCCGAGGCGCAGGATTTTTACAAGGTCAGCCTGGCCAGGATCCCGATGATGCTCGGCACGACCCGGTGCAACCTGTACGGCAAGACCCCGGAGCAGAGGATCACGCTCGGCGAGTGTCCCTACGACAACGGCGGGTATTTCATCATCAAGGGCAAGGAGCGGGTGCTCGTATCCCAGGAACGGATCAACTACAACATTGTCCACGTCTTTGACATGAAGACCAACAACAAGTTCTACCTGATCTCCGAGATCCGGAGCATGTCCGAGGAGACCGGTCATTCCGTGCTCCTCCAGATGAAGATCACCAGCTGCGTCGAGAAAAAAGTCGTCCTCCAGATCCCTTACGTCAGTCAGGACATCCCGCTGGGTTTCATCTTCGTCGCGTTCGGCTTCTCGCTCGCGCAGGTCTCTGACATCCTGGATCTCAACCTCAGGAGCCAGTACGGAACCTACCCGCAGATCCGGCTGATCAGCCAGCGCATCCTCCGCGAGGCCGAGATGATTGGCGGTCAGGAGAAGGCGATCGCGTACATTGCCCAGTTCTCGATCCACTCGCTGTCCAGGGATCGCCGGCACTACTACATCCACCAGATCCTCAACAACGAGCTCTTCCCCCACCTCGGGATCTCCAGCACCCGGGAGCAGAAAGGGTATTTCCTGGGTCACATGCTCGCGAAGCTCCTGTTTACCCTGGTCGGCAAGCGGGCGCTGGACGACCGCGACCACATCTCGAACAAGCGCCTGGAGACGGGCGGCCACCTGATGGCGGAGCTCTTCCGCACCCTCTTCAAGCGGTTCGTCCGGAGCATGGAGCCGCAGCTGGTCAAGCGGCCGGACATCCTGGTGGTGATGAGCCGGAACAACACCATCACCCAGGGGATCAAGCACTGCTTCTCGACCGGGAACTGGGGCATCCCCAAGTCGAATTACATCCGGACGGGCGTGAGCCAGGTCATGTCCCGGCTGACACACAACTCTTTCCTGAGTCACCTGCGACGCATCCTCGTGCCGATCGGGAAAGAGGGCAAGAACACCAAGATCCGGCAGCTCCACCCGTCACAGGTCGGCTTCATCTGTCCTTTCGAGACGCCCGAGGGTCACTGCCTGACCGCCGACACGATGATCCTGATGAGCGACGGGCTCTCCCAGTTCCCCATCAGCGAACTCGCCAAGAACGCGTCGATCAGCGTCAAGACGACGCGGCTGGAGGACGGTGTCGAGGAGTCGTCGGGCATCCGCGGGATCCGGGTGTTCCATCCGGAGCGCCTCTACGGCCTGACCACGATCTCCAACCGGACGATCCGATGCTCCGGGCGGCATCCTTTCCTGGTCCTGGACGACAGAGACAATATCGCGTGGACGGTCGCCGACGAGCTCCGACCCGGTTCCATGGTTGCTCTCCGGTACGCGACATCGGTTCTGACCTCGCTCCCGGTCAACCGGCGGTGCCGGTACATGGGTCTCTGTAGGGCGCTCCGCGGTAGAGCGGCACCGGTTATCGACGAGGATTTCCGTGAGTTTGGACGGATGGACGTGCCGGACATGGATAGCGTGGTTATTCCTCGGTGGATCGGCAGCGCCGGGTCGGTGCGGGACTTTGTGGCCGGCCTTTTCTGCGGCCTGGGCGTGGGCATCGGCCTGCGCGAAACGGATCGGTACGAGGTCTCCGGGCTGTTTTTCCCAAAAGACAAGGACTGGACACACCGGCTGGCCGCGTGGCGGGCATTCGTCGTCAAGATCAGGCGCGTCCTCGGGCTCGGCATCGATCTCGTGAGCGACCGTGAGGAAGAGCGCTTGTGGCTCTCCCCGCACCGGACGAGGAAAAACATGTGCCGCTTCATCGACCTGTTTGGTTCCTGCTACGACGATCCGGAGATGGAGAGGGAAGTGTTTGTGTTTGCCGAGTACCTGCGGTCCGAGAGCGGCGTCCCGTTCTCCGAGTGGACAGAGTCGCTTGTCTACTACCACGACCGGCTGGTCTTTATGCCGCTGGAGACGGTCGTGCCGCTGCCGGTTGAGCCGACTTTCGACCTGACCACGGTGTCCGAGAACCACAACTACGTTGCCAACGGCTTTCTTACGCACAACTCCGCCGGGATCGTCAAGAACATGACGCTGACCACCCGGCTCACGACCAAGCTGAACTCGGTCTTTATCCGGATCACGCTGGAGGAGATCCGAAGCCTGATCCTTGGTTTTGAGGATCGCGAGCGTCTCGCAGGGTGTCGCTACAAAGTCTTTCTGGATGGGGACTGGATCGGTTCAGCCGGCTCGACGGGCTACGAGGACATTATGCGGTACAAGAGGACGGGACGCCTGCCGGCCTCGCTATCGGTCTCCGTCAACGATAAAGAGGAGGAGATCCTCCTGTTCACGGACGAGGGACGCATGATCCGACCGCTGCTGAATGCGCTCGACATGCCCACGATCGAGGATCTGCGGACGGACAGCCTGGAGACGCTCATCGCCCGGAACAAGATCCTGCTCGTGGACTCGTACGAGATCGAGAACAACGTTGTGGCCATGTTCCCGTCCGAGGTGACGCAGCAGCCGTTCTACACGCTGTGCGAGATCCACCCGAGCCTCCTCACAGGCCTGTGCGTCGGCCTCATCCCGTACTCGGATCACACCCAGGCGCCGCGCATCACGTCACGATCGTCCACACGCTCCACTACCCGGAGAGGCCGCTGGTTCAGACGCACATCGGCGCCATCACGGGCAACGACGAGATGGTGTTTGGATCCAACCTCGTAGTGGCCGTGGCCATGTACACCGGCTTCAACCAGGAGGACTCGGTCATCATGAACAAGGCGGCCGTGGATCGGGGTCTGTTCCGGACTTTTGCTTTCCGAACGATCCATGTGGAGGAAAAGAAAAAATCCACGTCCTACACGGAAGACATCCGCCTGCCGCCGCAAGAGATCCGGGCACGGAGCTACAACTACGGCAAGCTCGACAAAGAAGGGATCGTCCTGTGCGGTGCCTACGTCGGTCCCAATGACGTGATTGTCGGCAAGATCCAGACAAAGCACATCAAGACGGGCGGTGAGCAGCAGACCGATACGAGCGTCGTCATCCGGAACGGGGAGGAGGGCTACGTGGATCGGGTCTTCATCTCGACCTCGCCGGAGGGCTACCGGATCGTCAAGGTCAAGATCCGCTCGCAAAAGATCCCCGAGATCGGGGACAAGGTGGCCTCCCGCAGCGCGCAGAAAGGGACGATCGGGATGATCTACAACCAGGAAGACATGCCGTTCTGCGCCCAGACCGGCCTGATCCCGGATCTCATCATCAACCCGCTCTGCCTCCCGTCGCGGATGACCATCAACCAGATCATCGAATGCGTGGCGGCCAAGTCGTGTGCCCGGGAAGGACGATTCCGGTACGCGACGCCGTTCTCGAGCCACAGCACGGGCGTGGTCGACGAGCTGTGCGCCTCGCTGGTGGAGAACGGCTTCACCCCGGACGGGAAAGAGGTCATGAATAACGGCTTCACGGGCGAGTCTTTTGCGGCACGGATCTTTATCGGTCCCACGTTCTACCACCGCCTCAAGCACCTCGTGAGCGCCAAGATCCACGCCCGGAATAACGGGAGCCTCCAGGCGCTCACACGGCAGCCGGTCGAGGGGCGTTCCAGGGACGGCGGCCTGCGCTTCGGAGAGATGGAACGTGACAGTATCAGTGGATCTGTATCGGTTTCCCTGAAACAAGGTCTCGCCGTGAGGATATGTTCCATGGAAGGTGGTTCATGGGATGTTTTGGGATGGGATGCGGACGTACGGGGGATCGTTCCGAAGCGTCAGATCGGGTTCCTCGACAAAGGAGAGAAGGAATGTGTCCGGATTACATGCCAGGATGGTCGTATTTTTGTGTGCACACCTGATCACCCCATGTTGACCTCAGACGGAGAATGGGTCAGGGCACAACATCTGCAGAAGGGTGTCTCCCGGTTAAAGTGTTCCGTCGCTTACCCCGTCGTCGATATCGACGCTGAGGTAGCCGAGTGTAAGGGTTGGACCTACGAAACCCCAGACGGGAACGTACGCCTCTCGACGGATACTCCAGAACATTTCTTGAGGAGTCTTGCGTTCGCACGTATCCTCGGGTTGTTGGTCACCGACGGTACGATCTCGAAAAGGAAACAGGGAGGCTACGTTGGTCATGTGAGTGTGGGGCATCTGATCGACGTATCGACTTTTCTCGACGATCTGGATCTGTTCTCCCTCTCTAAGGAACAAGATTTTACCAGGGAAGACAGGATGTATTCCTGTTATTCCATTCCTATCCCGTACAGACTCTTGAACACCATTATCGAGATCCCCGGAATCCTTGTCGGGAAGCGCGTTGAACAGGAGTCCACGCTACCCGATTTCCTCATACGCGAGGACTGTCCTCGGCCGATCGTGCGAGAGTTTTTGGCCGCGATGTTTGGTGGGGACGGTCATACATGTGTGTTGGGGATGCACCGTGGGAAGCGAGACATCCTTACGTCGCTCTCGTTTTCGAAATCGAGGGTTGCCACACGAAGCGATTCTCTGGTCCTGATGATGAGGGAAATCACCCGCATGCTCAACAAGTGCGGGATCCACAAGATGACTCTCCAGGAACTGAAAGAGACCAGCGTGTCCAAAAAGAAACGACACGAGAATCCCGAGGCACACGAGAGGTGTTTCCAGTCTACGCTTCATCTGGACATCTCGGAGGTCATTCCTTTTCATGACAAAATCGGGTTCCGGCACTGTTCGCACAAGACGGTGAGGCTGGAGGCGGCCGTGGCGTATCGGCGCCTTAGAGAGAATGTGGTTCGGCAGCACAACTGGATTGTCCAGCGCGTCGATCAGATCACCCGTTTCTCCGAGATCAAAAAAGCGAGCCCTACCAAAATCGTGGGGACGAAGAAAGCCATCATCCAGGCCGTGGACGAATTGCGCAGCATGGAGGAGATCATTCACCCGTACGCGATCCCGACGACACACGACATTACGGATCACCTGATCAAAGGCACCCAGTTCGGCAAATTCACCTCGAAAAATTTCCCCACGGCGGAGGAATTCCTCAAACAGATCGGCGCGTACTCGTGGTTTGTCCGAGAAACAGAGGACGAAACCGCCCGTCCCGTGGCGTACGGCACGTGCCGGTCTAGTCCATGCATCCCGGTAATGGAACTGACGGTGCTGGACGTACGACCTTGTGGGAAAGAGGTGGTCTACGACATTGAGGTCGACAAGATAAATTCTTTCCTCGCGGACGGCGTCGTCGCGCACAACTGCATGATCAGCCACGGCGTCTCGCGCTTCCTGGCCGAGCGGCTCTTTGACATGTCGGACGTCTTTTCCGTCCCGGTGTGCTGCGCGTGCGGCTGTCTCCCCCACACGCTGGAGGCGTGCAACATGTGCGAGTCGGGCAGGATCAAGAGGGTTCGCATCCCGTACGCGTGCAAGCTCCTGTTCCAGGAGCTCATGGCCATGGGCATCAACGTGAGCCTGTTTGTCGACAAGGACGAGAAATACCTGGCAGCAAAAAATATTGGCTCCTTGTAGACATGAGTTGTGGTGATTGTTCCAGCAGCTGCGGCAGCAAATGTGGCTCGTCTTCTTCTTCGAGCCGCTGCAGCAAATGTGGCTCGTCTCTTTCTCCTTCGAGCGGCTGCCCGCATCATGACTGTCGGTGCTGCCTGTTTGTCCGTGATCCCTGCACCAGGCTGAGATGGTATCTCCTCTGATACGAGACGCCGGCGTCTCGTGTCGAAAGACAAATATTTTGAAAGAAAAAAATATTGTCGCTCTGTAGAGCAGATGTCCTCGTCCTCCTCCAGCTGCCACACCTGTGGCTCGTCCTCGTCCTCCTCCAGCTGCCACAGCTACCACAAGACGTGCGGCTACAGCTTTGTCTACGATCCCTGCACGGGCGAGCCCATCGACCCGTGCCTTGCCGAGCTATTTCAGTGCTGCGGAGGATCCAAGTGCCGGTATTACTATTCTGATGTGATCTGGTGCACCCTCTGAGCAATGAAATATCATGACAAGATCTCTCGCATCGTGCCCAGCAGCCGTGTCCGGAGCGATCCGTGGTGCCGGGAAAACGTCGGCCGGTCCTCCGGCCTCAGGAGGCTCTGAAAATATTCCGTGTTCTTATCGAGGAGCATGTCCAGGATACGGATCGGGATCTCTGATCCGGTGATCCCCTCGATCCCGAGGAAATTGAGGATCCGTCGCTCGACGTCCTCTCTGCCGATCCGTTTCTCCAGAAAAGCGGCGTTTGCGCACAACAGCAGGGTGTACAAACGGAAGAGGTAGACGGCCTCCGCCCCGTGGATCTGGTTCCTGGTCATCAGGTCGTGGAGGGACACGGCGTCCTTGTCGGTGCCAAAGCATTTGGGGTATTTCCGCTGCATGGTTTCCTATGGATGCGCAATTTTTTTTTAAATGAGCTTTTTCCCGGCGGCTACGAGATCCACACCTGACTTCGACTCTTCTTTTTTCAATCCTTGTCATCTCCAGACGCAGGTCTTTTCAGGATGAAGCATCAGTAGTACGACGTCTTGCTCTCGCTCTCAATACGGTACGGGTATAGAGAGAACGGCAGATCGTCGTTGGACGGCGCCACCACGAGCCTGGCCACATCGGCCTCCATGTCGTAACGGACATTCAGGACCTGGATGCCGTACCGCTCCGAGATCCTGGCGGCCGTCCGCGCGTGATCCTCCTCAAACAGCTCGTCCCACTCGGCCTTCGGGATCGTCAGGGGTGCCATCGAGTACACGAGCCGTGCGCACCGTGCCTCCCCGTCATAGGTGCCGCGGTGGATGTCGATCTGCGGCGACGCCCAGTGCGCGGGCAGCCGGGGCACCGGCCGGTACCGCTCCCGGACGTAGCGCATCGCCTCCGCCCATCCGCCCGTCTCCTCAAAGATCCAGAGCCAGTTCTCGCGATCGATCCGGAGCTCCATCTGCCAAAAAAACAACGACAGAGACAATCAACGACCGGTTCTGCGCGAGCACGGCGTGGATCATCGAGCCACACGCGATGCCGAACCAGAAATACTCTCCTTGGACAAGAGATTCCTCCGTCTTTTACCCTCTTAATCATAATAGGGATCAGGGGCAATGAAAAAAGATCCGGTTCTCTCGGGAGGATCTTCTCCTCGTTGCGCTACGACAAATCCATTTTTATATTCCAGAATGACGTTTGGCACTGATGTCTTGGCCATGATCGTATGTCTTTTTAGGATCCGTCTCTCGTGATCATTTTTTAAGGACAGGCCATAGCATCTGAGCTTTTTCAGATCATCATTCTTATTCTTGATGTAGAGCATCGTATAGGCATTGGCACATAGGATGATCGGTCCGCACAGGGGCACGGTGCGTGCATTCGCCTGAATCGTCTGGGTAAAGCGACAATATTCATTCGTTGGTTGCAGCTCGATGACATTCTGGGTCATTATGATCTCAATCACTGTATCGACCGGACTGTAGAACGCCGTCAGAATATCAGCATTGACATTCGCATAGTTGTCACAAAGATATAATTTTTCATTGTCTTCAGGACGTATATTGGTGAGTATATCGATATTCCCGTCAAGGACCGTAATATCATTGAGATAGGTTTCCATAGATTGTCTATTCATTTTTATCCTTTTCATTTTCTCTTTAAAGCATTCCTGACTCCTTGTGCCAGTGGGGAAAGATGGAACCCAATGACCTCGTCCTCAGGTCTTGAAAGCGAGGGGAGCGGTGGCCAGGCCGCACGTCCCGGCACCGCCGGCATCCTTCTGCAGCCGGATATACCCGTCCTCGCCCCAGCCCACGCCCCAGCTGTTGCGGACGATCCAGTAGTCTTGGCCGTTTTCCGTGCCGTAGCCCACGAGCTGGACGGCATGATCCAGGCTCTGGCCGCACGACCGCGCATCCAGGATGCCCGAGCTGTAGAACTGGAAGGCCCGCTGGTCGGCCTCGATGAGCACCACCACCGGCGCGTCCTGGAGGGCGTCTGCCAGTGCCGCCTCGTCGTCCGGCGCAACCTCGAAACAGCCCGAGGCCTTGTACGGGCTGTCGTGTCCCCGGCACGTGCCGTCCGCGGCCGTGTACGGATACTCGGTCTCTTTCTCCAGGCCGTGGGTATCGGCATAACCCATCGCCAGCTCCGGATAGCCGCCCTCACAGCCGTAGCTCGACGCGTCGCAGTCCACGAGCTCCTGCGGCGACAGCGCCACCAGCTCGCCCTTCGCGATCGCGTACGCGCTTTCCAGCGTCTCGGCCACGGCAAACGCCCAGCAGCTCCCGCACTGGCCCTGATCCTTCACCGGCGTCACAACATCCTTATTACGCCAATCGAGAGACGACGGGTTGTTCCTGACCGGTCGCGGAGCCGGCGGCTCGCACGGCGTCGCGGTCTCGTTCAGGGACGGGTAGCGCGTCCCGGTATACCACGTGACGAACTCGTGGTGCGTCAGATCCGCAAAAACATTCGGAGCCAGCCGGTACGAAAGGTTCTGTCGATTGGTCTCCTCGATGAACGCCAGGTTGTCCTCAAACACCGAGAACCGCTCCCAGAACGTCGGCTCGTCGTAGATCCGCTCGTTCCGGATCAGGAACATGCAGAAATGGTACAGCGCGTGGTACACTCTCATCTTTCTTTTTTTTTGGTGATTGATCTGTTGAGACCGGATCAGTTTTCAGGAAAGATACTCGAAATCGATGCTCTTCTGGAGCGCCGCCTCGGTGGTGTCACGCTCGTCGAATCCGTCCACCAGGATCTTGGGGATCGTCCAGGCCTTGTAGTCGTCTCTTGTCGAATACCCGTCCGAATAGACACGAGCCTCGCGGGAGAGCAGGTAGACGGTCTCTTTCAGATAAACACCGGCCTCGACCGTCTTTGGGGAAAGGATCTTGACGTCCATCCGCGGCATGCGGTCGCAGCGGCAGTAGCCGCGAGAGCAGTAGTCAGAACAGGAGAGGTTGTGCTTGTCGGCATCCTCTGTTGTGATGGCCTCGTTCTTTTGTCGGACGACGCGTCGGAGCCGCCCCATGAATTCCCGGAAGGCCGGCGTGTCGGGTGGGAACGCCGTATCTTCCTTCTCGCAGTGAAGACGGCACTTCTCGGAACGGATGGTCTCGCGGTTGAGCCTGTAGGAGTGCTTGACGGTGCCGTGGCACTCCGTGCACCCGTGCCGGTCGCACCAGTATTCTCCCGTGAATCCGGCGGGACGCGGCTCCGCGCAGACGGCGCACCGCGACATGTGCTCGTCGCATTTCTTGGCGTCGGGCTCGCAGGTCGTCCGGAGATTCGGGCACTGATAGACCTTGCACCGATGCTTGTCCAGGCAGTACACGTGTTCGTCCATCTTCTGCGCCAGACAGTCCGGCAGCGAACACGTGTGATCCGTGCAGAACCGACCCCCAGCGACCTTGTCGGCACGGCAGTTCTTGTAAGCGTACTCGCACTTGCCGAGGCACACCCGGCAGCACCGCTTGCCGTCCTCGCGTCGTCCTTCCCGGTATCCCTCGCGGCACGTGTCGCAGAAATGATCCAGGCAGTAGTCTTCCGAGAAATAGGTCGCACGATCCTTCTCACAGCCCCGGTACCGGCAGTGACACGTGTCGCAGAAGACGGCACCGATCCTGGTTTTGGGTCGCCTGCAGAAGCTGTCCCTGCACGTGTGGTCTCCGCAGTACATCGAGCCCTTGTACGGCGTCCGCTGCTTGCGACAGGTCGGAAGATGGCACTCTCTCATCTGTCACGGAAAAGAAATACTCAGTGTTTTCTTTTTTACTGTATTTTCTCCGACGACGTGCTCCGTAATCAGTTTTTTCTGTCGGTCTAAAGACTGCGCACCGCAGCGCAATCGGAATGACGATAGACAGGATGCTCAGGATCCTGGAGAAAAAGAGGGGTACGGGATGGCACCTGGACGTGGGTGACCCGGCGCTGGCGAGGCTGCTCGGCAACCTCCTGGATCCGGTGACTCTCTGCGTGCCGAGGGAGCCCGTGGTCATGCCGGACGGCTCCCTCTACGACAAGAAGACGCTGGAGCGGCTGAGGGACGGAGACACGATCGTCTCACCCGTCACCCGGCAGGAGATGAGACCGCCCGAGACGGCCGGCGCATTCGAGGAAAAGATGATCACGGCCGTGCTCTGCCTCGTCCTGGATCATTTCAGGCTTTCTTGATGTACAGGGTCTCGATCTTGGTCGAGGTGCTGTATTTCTCCCAGACGTCCGGCGGCACGTCTTTCTTGTTCATGGTCGAACGGATGGATTCCTTGAGGACGGCCTCGAGACCGTTCTTGGAGTACGAGGGCTGATCCCTGTTCTTGAGGTCGCCCTTGATCTTTTCTTTCAGCTCGTCCATCTCTTTCTGGAGGGTCGAGACCTGTTCCCGGAGCCCGACGTAGCGCTCGATCCATTCTCTCATTTTATGCCCATGGACGGAGACGGGGGGATCAGGAGATCATTTTTTTGGCATTGACGGCCGGCGTCAGGAGACGGGAGAGGTCGAGCACGCCGTTCCGGTACCACAGAAAATCGATCTCTCGGGGAGAAAAATCGCTCTTGTGACGGGGGAAAGGACGTGCCACGGAGGCAAAAACCCGGAGAGGATCGATGGTCTGCGCCGTTCCGTCTTTACTAGTCGATCGCCTCAGCGCCGCCTCGATGAGCACACAGGAATAGAGCAGCGGGAGATCGCTGCTTTCCCGGCGAGCCAGTTCTTGGGCTCGTGTAGCGGCCTCGTCGAGGACGGCCTCGATCGAAAACGCGGGGGTATCGATGCCCAGGCCTCGGAGGAGACGATCGAGGATTTTTTGTACGTCTCTCCTCCTCGTATTTTCCGACAAGACAGAAAACATTTACCCAATACTTTTTTTTTTTGTTTTTCGCAAATATGCGTGTAGTCCTGTTTTTGGGATGGTTGGCTCTGTGCCAAGCCGTCTTCACAACGCGCAAAAACAAGATCTATTATAATGACGCCGAGTACAGGATCAAGGGGATCAACTGGTTCGGCCTGGAGACCGAGTGCCGGTGCGTCCACGGCCTCTGGATCCACGACACGGCGCATTACATGGATCTTTTGCGAGCCTGGGGCTTCAATTCGATCCGGGTGCCGATCTCGTACGAGCTGGCCGTAGATCTGGATCAGCCCGTGAACCCGCTCTGTGTGATGGCCGAACCGGGGATCGTGGGATGGTCGGCGAGACACTACCTCCATCACCTCTTTTATCATGCCGAGACGAGGGGCATGTCTCTGCTCCTGGATCTCCATTCGGATCACGGAATCATCCAGCCGTCGCCGACAAGCCTCGTAAGCCTCCAGGACAATCTCGAGGCGTGGCGCCGGCTGCTCCTGGAGTACGCGTCGTACGATAACCTGATCGGGATCGACGTACGGAACGAGCCGCACGGGACAACCACCTGGCAAGAATGGTACGCCTACATCGATACGCTGCTGCGTTTCGTAAACTCCAACCTCCCTTATTTCCAGGGCTTGTTCTGGATTCAGGGGATCGAGGACGACGACGCGCCCTGGGGCGGGAGCTTCCGTTCCATGGGCACGCTGCTGGGAAAAAAACCCGACAAGAACATTGTTTTTTCGCCCCACGTGTACGGGGTTTCTGTCCGGGGCATGGACACCCTCGACGACGTCCACACGAGGTGGGACGAGTGGTTCGGCTTCCTCACCCAGTACTACGATAACCCGGTCTGTATCGGAGAGATCGGGGGATGGAATGCCGGACCCGACCTGGAATGGCATGAGATCGTTTTACACTATCTCAAGACACGTGGGATCACTGATTTCTACTACTGGTGCCTCAACCCGGACAGCGTGGACACCGGCGGGCTCCTGGCGATGGACTGGACGACGATCGATCAGAGCAAGATCGACTGGTGCTATAATCTCCAGCCGGATCCTACTTTTATCCTTTTCTAAGCTTCTTGCGATAAACGGTGGAAAAGATGCCGTCCTGGGTATAAGTGTCAATCGACTCAAAGCGGCGCTCAAGCACGAGGAGAGCCTGCTGTGCGTAGGCGTCGTGGTCAATGACCACGAGGCGTCCGTCGTTGTCCATGACCCTCCAGGCCTCGTGGATCACGTTCTCGTCCCGGATAGAAAACAGGCAGAACCGCATCTGAACGAGATCAAAGACGCGTGGGGCAAACACGGGCTTGCCGGCGTCGCGGCAGAGAAAAAGGGGATTCCGATCGCCGTAGCGCTTCTTGGCATGGCGGATCGCGCCCTCGTCATTATCGATCCCGACAAGCGTCATGCCGGGGTTGTTGCGGAGCACGTCCATGGTGGATTCACCGGTTCCGCACCCGATATCCAGAGCATATCCACCGGATGGAGCCGTGTCCCTCCCTCGACGCACGAGGATGGGCTCAGTGATCATGTAGCCGGGAGCGGTCGTAGCGCTGGCGATGACGAGCAGCCATAGCAGAAAAGAGCGCATCTGAAGCATGGGGAAAAAAGGAATTCAGTCTGGTTTCCTTTTTTTTTTTCCAGAAGCGGAAACATCAGGGTATCAGTTTTTGACGGCTAGCGGATCTTGAGACACTCCTTGATCCTGCGGACGATCTCGTCGCGACTCATCTTGGAGACGTCGTCCGTAAAGATCGGCGAACCGGCCTTCCTGGGCGGCGAACCGGCTTTCCTGGGCGGCGAACCGGCCTTCCTGGGCGGCGAACCGGCCTTCCTGGCCGGCGAACCGGCTTTCCTGGCCGGCGAACCGGCTTTTTTCTTGATGTCTCCAACGATTTTAGCGCGCCTAGCCTGGATGAGCTGCTCCACAAGGCCGCAATAATATTCTTTGATTTCTTTTTTCTTATAGACGATGCCGTGCGCGTCGAGCATGGCTTTCAGATCTTGAATGGTGACGTCCTTGTTGCACGCCACGTAGTTCTCCAGGGTCTTGGTCTTTTTCGCGGCGGCGCCTGCCGCGGCCGGCGGTGCTGGTGGAGCACCGGCTCCGGCCAGGATCTTTTTCCCCACGGCACCCGTCCTCAGCACCCACTTGCCCGTTGCGGGATTGCAGACGTAGTCTCCCGGCCTCTCCCGGTATTTCCTGTCCTCCGGGTTACAATTTTTCATTTGTTTTTTACTCGATATATTTTTTAAAACTTTTATTCATAAAAAATGCCGTACAAGATGCGAAAGCTGCCGAACATCCCGTTCTACAGGGTGTACAATTCGGAGACGGGTGCCGTCAAGGCGTTCCGAACCACGCTGGAAAACGCCAAATCTATGTTGCGGCTACTCCGGGCTGTGGAGCACGGGTGGGTGCCAACCGGCAGCCCCGGACGCGCGGGCAAGCCGGGACGAGCCGGAGGACGCGGCGGCAGCCCCGGACGTCCGGGACGAGCCGGAGGACGCGGCGGCAGCCCCGGACGCGCGGGACGAGCCGGACGATAAAGCGTTTCTGACAAACTGTCGGCGTCAGAAAAAAATTTAAAATACAATAAAGATACGCAAAAACCATGATGCAGACCTACCAATTAGGCTTCTGGATTCAGGTCTCTCTGGTGGCTATCCTCTTGGTGTTTATCGTCTGGCTGGCCGTCGAGCGCGGCCTCCGGGATCGGCGGACACGCGTGGCCGACGTCGGTCTGGAGTTCCTCGTGTCTCAGTACCTGCGGAAAAGTTTCCAGCAGGTGAATTACCTCCTCCTGCGCTCCACCGGTGGCGTCCCGAAACTGTCCATCACGGACGTCAACATCCAGCAGACCCGTTTCATCGAGGACGTCCAGCAGACACTGAGCAGACGGCTCGTCCGCTTTGTCCGCGGTCGTGAGATCGTCTCCGACCTCCAGACCGCCATGCTCCGGCTCGAGTTCAAGACGACGGACATTTTTATCCTGCCGGACGCCGTGCTCTCGGGCCTCGGCTTCTACAAGAAAATGCTGTTCCTGGCCTCCGAAAAGACCCTTGACGAGCCTCTCGAGATGGAGGATGAAGAGGCAAAAACATTCATCAACACGCGTCTTTCTACCGGAGCGTAGGCCGCTCGCGAAAGATCAAGATTGTTTCTTGGATGATTGTCGTTTCTGCTGGTATCGGAATTGTTCCAGCCACCGAGCCCGAGTCAGGGGCGTCTTGGCTTGCTCCTGCAACCGGGCTCGAATTGTCTCGTCCTTGGTTTGTGCCAGCCGCTTGCGACACCACTGATTGAACCTCACCGACTCTTGATTATCTCGCGGCAGGCTGCGCACGCCGTACCGCAGGAGATCCCGAAATAACTCATGGGGCAGCCTGCCGGCGAGACCGACAGCGCTTTGCTGCTGTTTTGCGCCACCACGCTCGACCAGTTGGAAGCGCTGCTGCGCCTGCTGGATCTGTTGTATCCGTGCCTGGGCGAGCGCCGCAACATCCTGTGTCTGGATGTACTCCATCTCTTCGGGCAGGGGGATGTATCCGTGCTCCAGGAAAGCGAGCTGGACATCGTCGCTCCCTCGGGTGAAAGCCGTCCGACCGAACTGGTCGCGCAGGTACGGGTCGGCATCGTAGGATAGGAGGAGATCGACGGCCTCGCGATCTAAGCGATTCTCGACCGTCTCGTGCAGCGGCGTCCGACCGGTATGGGTCCGGGCGTTCGGATCGGCTCCACGCTCCAGCAGCAGCCGGACGCTGTCCAGGATGTCGTATCCCGCCGCGATGTGGAGCGCCGTTTCTCCTGCCCGATTCCGGAGACGGGTGTCCGCACCCCGATCGAGCAGCAGCCGGATCGTGTCGGTATATGCTCTCTCGGAGCTCTCGTGCTCATTACGATTTCATGGTGGCCATACCTGGCCGCCATGTGGAGGGCACGGTTCATATCGTCATGATTCCTCCACCTCTCGACCAGCGCACGGACGGCTCCCACATTATTCATTCGAGCCGCGAGTACCAGCGGTGTAATACCCTCTTCGTCCGTAATAGAGGGATCGGCTCCACGCTGCAGCAGCATCTGGACGATTTTTTTTTCCGAGGCATCGTGTGATGCCCGCACCGCCCGGTGCAGCGGCCTCATCCCGATCGACAGAGGCTCATTTGGATCCGCTCCGCTCTGCAGGAGGCGGCGTATGGCCGCGGCGTCCTGCCAATTCACGGAGCGCCACGTCTGTCCTTTCTGTTGTTTCATTGTTTTACCGATAGAAAAAAAAGAAAATCAGCGCGGCGACGACCACCACCAGCGCGACCGCGACGGCACCAACGATCCACGGCCACGCGCGCGGCCGCTTGGTCGGCCGGAGCTGCGCGAGAAAGTCTTTGTAATAAATGTCCACGAGCCGGTTCTTGGCCACGGTGTCGACCGGTTCGACCGGTGCTCTTTCGAGGCGGAACGGCGTTTTTTGGGTCTTGGAAAAGACGAGTTTCTGGTCTGTGAGGCGGAGGTATCCGAGACGGCCGTAGGGCACGCGTCTCGTATCCCAAAAAGCAAGAATGACACGGTCGCCGGTAGTCGGATCCATTGTCATGTACGGAAAGAACCGGTTCTCGTCGTACGAAAAGACGCGGCTGTTTTTCTGATTCACGATCGGCATCAGGACGAGCACGTTCTTTTCGCGGTCGTAGAGCAGCGTGTTGTTGGAGCGGCGCATGGTCAGGAGGTACGTGTGCCTGTTTTTGAGGTTGATAATGTTGTGCCCGTTATCGTTATGGACGAAAAACAGCTCCGCGGCGGCCTTGTCGATCACGGTAGTGTCGTCCGCGGCGACATACGAATCGTCGGCACGCAGGTAGAAATTTCCCGTAAGGAAGCTCTCGAATGAGGCGGGATCGTAAAAGACGGTAGATTCATATCGCCCACCCAGCGCGATATCTTTGGATGGCACGAGGTTCTCGATAGGCGTCCGGTTGTTGGCGTACCAGCGCGCGTTCGAGAGCATGAACGGGATGCACACGCCGCCGTGTTCGGTCTGGAGGTGCTGGCCGAAACTCGTCAGGGGATTGTTCTCGATAATCCGACGGCACTGGTCTTTCGAGACGTTGTGGAGGCACTGGCCGTTGACGCTGTCGAAGCACGAGTACAGGAGCGAGTCCGGGTACCACGTCTTGTCGCGGATCTCCGAATACTTTTTGTAAGGCTTGTGCTCGGAGATCGGTGGCGGGGTGACGACGGGATGGCGGTCGTCGACGGGCCGGTAGCGCAGGTTGTTGTCGCGGCAGCAGGCCGCAAAGACGTCGTCGTCGTCTTGTGCCAGCTCTTTGCATTTTTTCAGAGACGCGGCCTTCATGGTGTATTTTTTTGGCCGGCCGTATTCTCGTTCACAGGCCGCTCTGCACGCCTCGTAGCCCTTTTCATCCACCTGTCCCGGCTCCAGGACGCTCTTGCGGGCGATGATCCGGCAGCGGTTGAGACATTCTCGGCGGACGGCGGGTTCGTCAAGGCTCCGGTAGACCACGCCGTCGTGGAAAGAGTCGCCCACCCCCACAAAATACTTGACCATCTTTTATCCGTTGTCTCTATTTTTTTCTCGTAGCGATCAGCCGATTCTGTTGATTGTCGTGATGACCGAGGGTATCTGAGGACTAGAGTCAAAGCTATATGCGTCGAGGTAGATATTGTCAGTTTTATAGAAAACGAGCTGGATATAGTCATTCGCACTGACGTTTACGATATTATTTGTCGTGACCACGAGAGCCCTCGAGTCATTAATCTGTACATAAAAATTCGAGGCGGAGACGTTTACCCCGTTCTGTGTCAGCCAAAAATAAGCGACACTGCTAGACCCACCACCGGGTGGGTTATAGACCTGATACGATGTGATAATCAGATATACGCCACTATTGGTGAACGTGATCCTACTGGAACCCGTCAACCCGATCCCGTTCGCAAAAGATGTATAGTTGAAAGTGACATAGGCTCCCGTTGAGCCCGTGCCATAAAACGGACCTGTATTCCCAAAAAGAGCATAATGACTTGTCCATGATGAACCTGTCGGACCCGTAGCGCCTGTCCACCCCGTTTGTCCGGCTGAGCCCGTTGAACCGGTACACCCGGTGGTTCCTGTAGCACCTGTCCATCCAGTGAAACCGGCTCCTGTAGATCCCGTGCTCCCGGTGGAACCGGTGCTCCCTGTAGCACCGGCTCCTGTCGCACCCGTGCTGCCAGTCTCGCCGGTTGAACCCGTCGATCCGGTGGCTCCGGTGGTTCCTGTCTGACCCGTCCAGCCTGTAGAACCGGTGCTCCCGGTGGAACCGGCTCCTGTAGATCCCGTGCTGCCGGTGGATCCGGTCGCAGCCGTCGAGCCCGTGGCTCCGGTCGCACCGGTTGAACCCGTCGATCCTGTAGGACCGGTGGTTCCTGTCTGACCCGTCCAGCCTGTAGAACCGGTGCTCCCGGTGGTACCGGTGCTCCCCGTAGCACCGGCTCCTGTCGCACCCGTGCTGCCAGTCTCGCCGGTTGAACCCGTCGATCCGGTGGCTCCGGTCGCACCGGTTGAACCCGTCGATCCTGTAGGACCGGTGGTTCCTGTCTGACCCGTCCAGCCTGTAGAACCGGTGCTCCCGGTGGAACCGGTGCTCCCGGTAGCACCGGCTCCTGTGGATCCCGTGCTGCCAGTCTCGCCGGTTGAACCCGTCCATCCGGTGGCTCCTGTAGAACCCGTGCTCCCCGTCGTACCGGCTCCGGTCGCACCCGTGCTGCCGGTCGAACCCGTCGAACCCGAAACTCCGGTCGCACCGGTCCAGCCCGTGATCCCGCCGCTGAGGAGGGAATAGATCGGACCCGTCAGCCCACCCGTGATCGGATCGATGAGCTGAGCGACAAGATCCGTAAAAGCCCCGGTCGGCCCCGTCCCAGAAATGTTCCAACCACCGATGGTTCCCGCGGGCGCCAGCGGATTGATATTCGGACCGACGTTTATGAAAGGCGTCGCGAAACCGAATTCGGTGTAGACGATGCCGGAAAGATTGGATCCGATGAGTCCCGGGTTCGTCGCAGACGGCGGCCCCTCGATATTGATCGTGCCGGGTCCGACGTAGAATTCCCGCCAACGGGTTTCTGGATTCCCGAGGGTGTACGCGTTGGAGACAGTGGGTACGATGTTCCCACTGACGCTGAGCGTCGTGCCGGTGGCTCCGGTCGGACCGGTGGCTCCGGTCGCACCGACGGGGACGATGCTGCCGAGGTAGGCGATGGCGCCGGAGGTGCTCCCCGTCAGGACAACGGTGTCATTGATGCTCAGAGACATCTTTGATACTACATTTTTTTTTATATCGTGTCGAGATTTATAATTGTACGCTTAATAAAAACATGCGCAATTTCGTGCCGATCCACGTTTTCAGGGATCCGTCGAGAGCCCATCTCACCCGATTTGACCTCTCGGAGCACCCCCCACCCGGGTACGAGAAAGTGCGGACGATCTACGGCCTCAACCCGCTGGTCTTTCCCCCGGCCGTGAGGGGAGCCACCCTCCTCCGGTTCACCACCCTCTCCACACCCCCTTACCACACCATCCACATCCATAACGCTTTCTCGGAGCTCTCGGATTACCTGTCTTTTGTGAGATCCAATGACGTTGACGCGGTCATGACCTCGCCCGACAAGACCAGGACGTTCCTGTACGCTTTTTTTTTCGTCCGAGCCTTTGAGTTCTGCCGTCCCGTCCGCTACCTCAACCAGATCGGCCGCGATGACATGCCTTTTGTCCATGTCGATCTCGTCGTCAAGAACATGCCGTACGAGCACGGCAACCAGTACTTTTTCTACGCGGAACGACCCGAACTGTACTGGGCGGGCACAGAAGAGGGCTGCTGTGTCCCCTCGCGCGATCCCGGCCAGTACCAGACGCTCCAGGCCTGTCAGATCCACACTTACAATACGAGGCTCCAGCGGGAGGTCTTTACGAGCGATTC
>RGVZ01000071.1 GCA_010029825.1 bacterium
TTCTGGAAACTGGAATGGCGTCGTTCGCGATTCGCGAATCCAGAACGTCCGTCTCTAAGGTGAAGAGCGACGCGCCTACGAATTTGGAAACGCCGCAGTCGGGGGCGTAAAGTTGGCGGTGTAGCGGGCCACGCCACCCGTAACGCGAAATTCTTCGATATAGCCCTTCATGACTTCGGACAGCCCGTGCAATGCGGTGCCGATCGTTACCCCGTTATTGTCCTCCAACGAATACGAGTCGGGGATAACGTCACCAATCTGCTGCCCGTCCAGAAAAAGTCGAACGTCTCCACTCTGGCGAGTCAATGCAACGTGATACCAAGTACTGAGAGAAATCGCTTCAGAAAAAGAATACAGCGACCCTCCGATAAAAAGCTGGATTCCACTTCCATCTGTACTTGGCCGAGCCATAATCCCGTCGGCATAAGTGTTTATTGAAAACCAGTGCGGATACGCACCTCCTCCGACTGGATCAAATGTGTCGATGTGATTGGCGAAAAACTCAACTGTAAAGTCACCAGTCCCAAACTCAAAAGCCGCGCTTGGAGCAAGCGATAAATAGTCTCCGTCTCCATCAAATTCTGCCGACGAGCCGCCAAACTTGCTTTGAGCCGTGCTTACTTTTGCGTTTCCGACTGGCGTGACTGTACGGCCGCTAGCCGACGAATCGGTGAACGTCGTTGAATTATTTGCGCCGTCCATGTGCAGAAGCAGCACCACCGACGAAAAATACGGGTCGGTGGGGGCTGGCGCGGGTGCCGGCAAGCATAAGGTTGTGGCTGTGTTGGTTGGCGGTTCGGTCGGAGGAGTGAACGGCCCGCAATACACGCACGCTTTCGTGATTCTCAGGCCGTCCATGTAGCCGTCGAACGCCCATGAGCCGCTTGTCTCAAAATCTCCGACGAGCGTCCCTTGAATCAGAGTCAGGTTTGCAAACCAGTTGCCGCTGGCAACTATCTGGCCGTTCAGAAACAGCCTTGCATAGCCGCCGTTTCTCGTAACGGCAACATGACACCACTGCCCTAGTGGGACTGCGGTTGAACTGAAAAGCGGGCTTCCGCCCACGTTCGCTTGGTCCGCAATAAGAAATCCTGTGCTATCAATTCCGAGCGCCAGCCCGCCGCCCGGCTGGCCGACAATGCCGCCTTGCCCAGAGCCGATCCGGTAAATCCATGCCTCAACCGTGAAGTCTCCTGTCCCAAACTCAAGGTTAGGAGCATTCTGAAAGGTTATGTACGGCCCATTGAATCTCGCAGCCCCGCTACCGAACTTCTTTTCTGTGCCGCTGATGGCGACGGCCCCCGCCGGAAATGTCGCCTGCACGGCATCAATTCCATCGTCTACGAACGACCCGTCGAAGTTGAGCAGCAGGCTGGCGGGATACGTTCCAGGCACTGGCGAAGCGGTAGCCGTCAGTGGCGCCGTCGGCGGGATGAACGGGCCGGTGTAGACAGCCAAGCCCTTCACGATGCGGAGGTCGTCGATGTAGCCCTGAAACTGCGAGTTGATTCCCGGCTGGTCACTGCCGATGCGGAAGCCAGCCCCCGCAACCGAGAAAGCCTGACTCGCGTTGCCAGAACCGTCAGCCACTCCATCCACATAGAGCGTGCAGTACGACCCAGACTTTGTCAAAGCAACGTGATGCCATCCGCCATCGTCGTACGCAGACTCTGACATTACGATGTTGTCGGATGCCCACACGCCGATGTAGCCCGAGCCGGGTGAGTAAAGATTGAAATAGATTCCGAATCCGCCCAGCGTTGCCGATTCTGCCTCAACATAGTTATTGAAAAACGTGGCGTACTGCCCGCCGCCGCCGTTCAGAGCCTTGAACCAAAACTCAATCGTGCAGTCGCCTACGCTAAGGTCGATGTGCGGTCCAGCGAGATGCGACGAGCCGTCCAGCAGAAGGCTGCCGCTGCCAAATCGCTTCTCTGCCGCGCTTATCGCGGGACTGCCGACCGGCGTCAGTGTCAGCCCGTTCGCGCTTTCGTCAGCAAACGAACCGTCGAAGTTGATCAGCAGGGACGCCTCTCTCTCCACTGGCGCAGGCGTGGCGTAAGCAGCGAGCGGCGATGCGGGCGGGATGAACGGGCCAGTGTAGATGGCAAGGCCGTTCGTGATGCGGAGATCGTCGATATAGGCCGCAACGCCAGACGACACAAACTCACCGGCATCGCCAGCCACCGAAAAGATCGACGCGCTTGCGACATTGGGCCACTCTAGCGTGCCGGAATCTGTGAAAGACGACTGCTCTAATCCATCGACCCACAGTTTGTAGGTGCTGCCATGACGAGTGACAGCGCAGTGCTGCCACTGCTGCCCGATGAACGGTGCGCTGGCATGCAGCATCGGGTTCTGCCACACGCCACCAACCTTGCCGTCAACCACAAGCGTGTTTGTGCCGCCCGGCCCGCTACTCTGGATGTAGCAACACATCCCATTGGCAACGGTGGCAGCGCGACCGTTGCCCCAGATCGCTTGCTGATTAGAGCCGAGCGAAACTGCGTCGATGTACTGCCACCACTCAATGGTGAAGTCGCCAGTGCCAAAGTTGAAGGCTTCGGCAGATGTTGTCAGGTATTGCCCATTGCCATCGGATGTTGCGCTGCCAATGCCGTACTTCTTGATCGTCCCGTTTAGCGTGGCATCGCCGTAGATCGTCAACTGGTTAGGCGATGAGTCGTCGTAGTTGCCGTCGAATCGCAGGAGTAGGCTGGCTGGAGTGCCGGATGGAGGCGCAGCGGCGGTCGTGGATCGCGGCCGCATCAGTCTGTTGTTCATCACCATGATGGACGCTCGCGTGTGTTCAGCGGCTGCGGATCGCCAGGACGAACACGGCGACGAGGAGTAGGGCGAGGATGATGTGCTCGAACATGGCTAGTTCTTCGGCTCCGTCTCCGGCTCAAGCACGCTGGTCGTATACATCTTGTCCGGGCCGGCCCGCATGGCGTAGATCAGACGGGTCTGCTCTTGAATAGCGCGGGAGATGTCGTGCTGCGTGGCCGCCATTTCCTTGAGGAATGACTTGTGAGCGTCCACCATCGGGATCACCAAGTCCGTGCGGACGAACCACAGGATGGCAGTCGCCAGCACGAGACCGAACCCGTACCGCTCCAGCACCTTGAAAACCGTCTCGTATACGTCCATGCTGCTCATGAGCCACCCCTCATGCTGTACTGCCATGCCGCCATCTTCATGCGGTTGGACGGTCTGGATAGCCACCATTGCAGCACCAGTTGCACGATGGCCGACACGGCGGAAGACAGCACGAACGCCCACAGGAATCCGTACCGCTGCTCGGCTCCGCGAACGGACTCGTACGTGCGGGCCACGCTCTGCGCCACGCTGTCCAGAATCCGCTCCTCGTCCCCTGACCCGCGCCGGGCATCCATGAGCGGCTGAATGGGCCATTCCGTCACGGCAATCAGCGTCAGGTCATCGAGGCGTTCTCGCCCCACCAGACGCGCCCGCAACGGCAGAGCCTTGCGCACGTACTCGCACAGTTCCTTCGGGCCGTCACTTGGCATGGCAACTCCCGCTTGTGCAGATGGTGCCCGACAGCGTGGTCTTGGGGCGGTTCTTGGCGCATGCACACGTGGGCGGGCACGAGCAAGGGAATCGGTGCAGCCTGTCGCCCGACCAGACCATCCCCGTTCCGCCACACTCCGAGCAGCACTTAGCGGGCGGAGGTGCGGGCGCGGGGCCAGCGACCGGCGAGGAGAAGGCGAGCCAGACGGCGACAGTAGCAATGGAAATGTTCATCCGAGCACCTCCTTTGCTCCCCAGTCCTTGAGTTCCCGCTTCGGGAACCCGTCCACGTTCGATACTGCATACGTCCCCCCGTAGCCGATCATTCTTTGTGCGACGTCCTGGCTGATCCAGAACGATCCCTCTGGCTGGTCGTGAACCTTTGGGCCTGACACCCACGTATAGCCCCACGAGTTCTGGACGAGGAACCGACAGTCGCCACTGCGGGTGTCGTCGGCCGCCGACCAGTGCATCGCGTGGTGCCAAGTCCCCTTCGGGAACAGCATCCCCTCAGAGTTGCGCTGGGAGTTGAAGCCCACGCTAGAGCAGCAAACCAACCCGTACCCAGAGGCGATGCAGTCGCGGGCTTGCTGCCATGTCGTGACGAGCGAGATGGTGCCGATGCGGTGCTTGGCTGCTGCGGAGGTGACGTTTGCTGGCACGCCACGACTGCCCCACCCAATCCCGATGCGGGCGTTGTAGATCGACAGGTCTAGGCTCAGTTCGGTGTGGTTCTTCCGCAGCATCAAGCCGCCGGTTTTGTGCGCCCAGCCCACGATCTCTGAGCAACTGGCGCCCTCGCCACCATGACCACGAGCGCCGTACAGCGGCTCGGTCGCCGTGCGGTCCACCCAGTCCTCAGTGGTCTTGAGGTCCGGGTCGTTGGCCCTCGCTTGATCGGCCGCTCCGCGCACCCCGTGACTGACGCAATCGCCCGTTGTTTGTGCCTCGTCGTACGGCTTCCTGCCAGCCGACTTCTCGAACGCCACGACGGCCTTGAAGGCGAGCGATAACTGCCCCTCGCCTGCGCCTGCCAGCGTGTTCCCGAACAACGGGAGCGGCAGGCTCGCCAGCAACTTTTCGGTGGCGGCCGGGTCGCAGTACGAACCCACGAGGCCATGCTCGTAGGCTTCGATCATGTCTCGGGTGGACGCAAATATCTCGCTCATCGCCCACCTAGCGGATGTCGGAGAACGCCTTCGCCGCCGACCGGCGAACTTCCGGCGTGAGCGGTACGTCCAGTTTGCCGATGGCTTCCAGCAGATAGGCGTCGAGCCTGTCGCCCAGACCGGAATACCTCCCCACCATGCCCGTGTTGGCGAACGCCAACTGGAGGGCCAGACGATGCCGACCCCTCAGGTCGAACGTGGTCTTGACCACAGGGTCCGCAGACTGCCCGTCACGCACGACGATGTCGGCCATCGCGGCGTAGAAGTCCCTCAGCAACTTGGCATCGGCCGCCGCCACGCCGGCCAGGATGGTGGACGGCACAACGACCGGGCGCTCGACCGGAACGAGGACGGTGCGCAGCCAGCCGACACCGGCCGCCCCCGCCGCCACCGTGACGCCAATCGCAATCAGTGCCGCACGCAGGCCGTTCATCACTTTCCCCTCTTGCTGACTTCCTGCTGGCTCACGAGGGAGGCGATGAGCGACCGGGCGGCCGCAGCCACCTGCGACTCCCCCGCCTCGTCGGCCGCAGCAGCCAGCACGAACAGCCGGTTCACCCAGACTGCTCGCTCCGGCGGCGACAGCGCGGAGTTGCTGGCGAAGCGCGGCAGGTACGGCCACGCAAACGCGACGGCGGCCGCCAGTGCCCCGCCGGCCGCCACCCAGTACGGGCTCATACGTCGATCTCCGTCGAGGCCAGGTCCTTGCCGAGAGCCACCAGGTAGTCAAACAGGGCCTGGCCCTCCTTGCTCCTGAGCACCGCCTCGAGAAGCTCCACCACCTCGTCGTCGACAGGCGTGCCGGTCTTCCGGGAGGCCCACCGCAAGGCGGCGGAAATCCTCAAGGCACGCTCCAAGGGGGTGGTTGCGGCGGAAATCTCTGAGGCGAGCCCAATCAAGGGCGCCCACTCGACAAGGATGCGCAGCTTTTCGTTTAGCGTCGCCATCTACGTCCTCGCATTCGTCCAGGATTCGGGCCACCACTTGGTTTATGTCCCCTTTGGGCCTTGCGGCGGCCAAGATCCTGGACCTCACGAGGTCTTCTGAAATGCCTAGATGCAGGCACACTTCCACCAGAGTCAGCTCACAGTCTGGTCTTCCGTACACCCAGTTCCAGGCCACAGCCGCGTTCAGGAGGCGGCGCTTTAGGTTTCTGGGGGTCCTGTACTTGCATCTGCCGTTGGCCTGCACCGCAAGCCAGCGGCACAGCTCGCTGGTGTTCGCCAGAATGGAGACCATGAAGGCCTTCCAGTGGTCTTCTGGCGCTTCGCAGATCACATCGCCGCCTAGCTCTGGTTGCGCGTTCCGGAACATTGCACAGGGGCCTCGCAGTAGCCCGTTCGAAGAGAGCCCTCGTTGAGCTCTGGCCATACCTCGAGCGAGTGAATTGCCCCCATCAAGTTCCAGGCCGCGTGGCCCAGATGGTCTTCCGACCGGTCACCGCCCAGAAACAAGTACACGTGGCGCAGCGCATGATTGATCATGTCTGTCGCCGGCATGCCCCGCTCCCAGTTGAAATCGCCATATTTCTGTGCGCCCTCTGCGCACGCAGCCGCGACTGCCGCCAGGCCGATTGGAGAGATGAGGTCGTACCTTGTTCCCTCTGCGTCCGACGACCGCACAGCACCGCTCTGGTATCTGACCGAAGAATTCTCCGAGTGCTTGTTCACTTCATGATCTCCTTGAAACGATCCTCAAACATCTTCTTTGATTGCTGCCAGCCCTGCGGACTGACAGGCCCGCAATTAGGCTCGATGTCCACGCCCCAGTCGATCCCGCACGGGATGATGTCTCTCTTTTCGCCCATCAGCGCACGCAGGTCGGCGATCTTTACGTCCTGCGGAATTGGCCACGACAAGAAGAAGGCTTTTGCTATGGTATTCTGCACGTGCTCTTCCAGCTCCCTGTACTCCGGCAGCAGGGTCTTCAGCGGAGTGGACATGTCTCCCAGATACGCCTCGCTGGCGTCGTGCAGCAGGCCCCACAGCGCGTTCTCTGGGTTGCACATAGTGCTGACCATCACGCTGTGCTGGGCTACCGAATACGGAACCTTGCTGTGCCCAGTAAACCTGTTGATCATTGACAGCGCGTGAGAGATGTCTGGAAGTCTGACGTCCTCGACGGTGAATTTGGCGAGGTCTACCAGCTTTCCGGTGAACGTCTGCATTGTCGTTGCGTTCATGATGGGTCCTCGCATACAAGGTCGTCGATCGGATGCAGCTCCGCCTGAGGCACGAAGAATGCCTCGCCGTAATTTCCCCAATTCGCTCGATACTTCTCTGACTTTGCGTCACTCGCCCTCATGTAACCCTTGACGTCGAACTCTGCCGGGCCTCCGGTCACGAGGACGAATATGTCGTCGTCGCTGTCGTTGTCTCTGACAATCAGGTCGTAGTGGCTTCTTGAGCGCGTGCGGATCTGGATGTGACCTCCCACATCGCCACCCGACTTGAACGTGTTGACGCTCCCGGACCAGTAGCGATTGGTCGCCTTAGCGAATGCGACCTCTCCGCATGCGCCGAGAATGTGGATGTGCCAGTCGCTTTCGCCGATCGGCCTTGCGTTGTGAAGCCCCTTTCGCATTGCCTCGACGTTTCTTGACACTCCGACGAGCGCCGCGCGGCTTATCTCGTACCACTCCAGACTCACCTTCATCGCTCTTCTCCTGTTTCAGACGAATCCATCCGTCCTCATCTGGAATTGGGCTGCTTACATCCTCTTCGTCTTCGTCGTCGTGGGGCCACGACTGCGCGTTCATTACAGAGCTCCAGATACCTGCTGCACGAATCGCTTGATGTCTTCGAGCGGGAACGTCACCAGCCACTCCTGATCGTTCTTTCGGTGTAGGACCACAGGGCACAGCTCGCCGCACTGCTCGCGAGACTTCTCCATCACAGCCGTGAGGTTGATGGCTTGGGTCCGCTTCACCTCCAGCCACAGGTGCGGGGTTCCGGGACTGATGAGATCGCTAGCGGATTCGGTTCCTGAGTGCTGCTGGCTGCGCCTGGCGTGGGCTTGCGGAACGAGCCTGTTCCACTCCGCCGCAGCTTCCAGTTCGCCCTTCTTTCCCTTCTGCCTGCTGTTGATTGCCATGCGTACTAGCTCCTGTGGTGTGCCGTTCTTTCTGCGCCACATAAAAACCCGGAACGGATACCTCTCCGGCCCATAGCCCAAATGAACTTTGTGACGAAGAGACGCAAGAAACTCAGGGTCGTAGTGGGCGTCGTCGACTTCGCGCTTGGCTGTGAGGCACATCCCTTTGGTGAGGTTGTCCTTTCCGCCGAAGTGCAGGCCCTCGTGACACCAGTGGCACAGGCGCAACAGGTTTCGGCGGTCGTGCTTGCGGCCTGCGCCGCCTTGCAAGTGGTGGATGTGCACCCCCTCCGTTCGGCTCCAGCACACTGCGCAGAACGGGTACTCCTCTGCGAAACGCGATAGTTCTTCACGCTCATCAGTCATTCCCTTCTCCGTCAGCAAGCTGTCTGGTTCGCAACCACACGGCTGCAGCCGACAGCCATGCAGCCATCGAGGCGACATCCTTGTGGTTGGTCAGCTGGACGGCCCCGCTGACGTCAATGATCACGCTCGTGATGGGCCGGCAGTGCTCGGCCCACGATCCGTCCTCTCCGACCCCCATGAACTCGCTACCGCTGCCTGGTACGCAGCCGACAACCACCTGATGGCCGAAGTCATCGGTGACCCGCAGCATCGACACCTCATCGAATGTGGCCATAGCGCTAATACCTAAGACCCTGCTCACTGTTTGAAGGCTCGCTGCGGGTGGACGGCGACTAATCCCCAGCCCGAAGGCTAGGGTTAGCCGCCACCTGCCCACTGTTCGTTAGGACGCAGTAGGGGTGTCCTCCTTGCCGCAGGGGCGGAGGCATGCGACCTGCTTATCGAGCATCCTGCTGCCCTGGTCGTGGGTCATGCGTCTGCGTGCCAGAGGTTGCCCCAACCCACGCAGCCGTTAGTTTTGTCGTGTCTTTACTTTTCGGCGCCGGCCTCCCGAAAGCTCCGCAGGAACGCGATGAAGGTGTGAAACGCCTTGCCCGCGCAGCTGCGCGAAAGAGCAGTAGGTTGACGATCCAGCGTCACGAACCGACACGCAGACAACCTGCCTCCTGTCGATGTGGACCCCGAGAAAAGCGTCCACCATAGACCGGTCGTATTCGTTTCTTCGCCGCCGCCCCATTCGCAGCCGGAAGCAGTCCCCATGTCTTCCGTGAGCGCCAGTAGCTTTGACCTGGAGGCGCCAGCATCGAGATCGGTCGTAAGCGAGCAGGTCGCATCCATCGTCCACGATTGGGATCGCGACCATGAAGCCATTGCGTAGTAGATGCTCAACGGCGATTGAGACCCCCAGCTCGGATACGATTCGCGAATCACGAACGACCTCCTTGAGCATTGCGCTCTCGGTTCTGGATCTCCGTTCCAATGGCCCGGATGAGGGGGCTGGCTTTCTTCTGCTTGCCATGAACAGCCTTGAGATAGCCGGTCGGCAAATCGCGAATGAGCTCGCCCTTGTAGGGCCCCCATAGCATCCTCCATCCGCGCTGCTTGCGCGACCCCAGTGGCTGCGAGAAAGGGTCGCGGGAGTCATGGTCGAAGGTCATGCCCACGATCAGCTTCTGTCGCTTCTCCTTCAGCTCTGCGGCCGCCAAGAGCCGCTGCTCTTCGTCGATTCGGTCCTGGTCGCGCGACTCCTCGACAACGTCGGATCCCTCCTCCATCTTCGCCATCATGCGCAGACGCCTCTCGATGTTGTCTCGGCTGGCTGCGTCTAGCACATCCAGGGCGTTGACGAGCTGGATGGACCTGCTCGAGTCCGTGATGTCGTAGATGTTGAAGTGCGGCTTGGGGCTAGCCGCGATAGCGGCCAGCCGCTCCGCTACGGTCATGTCGTTGCGAATAGTGCCTGGCAGGGCGCGAGTCCCGCGCCCGATTCGCTGCTCGTACTTCGCGATGGACTGTGTCGGGGCCGCGTTGTAGATGTTCCTGAGCTCAGGAAAATCCCACCCGTACGCCAAGACCCCGACGTTACAGATGATCCTCGACTCGCCGGAAGTGAAGGCGTCCATGTGCGCCTGCCTCTCCTGATCCGGCTGCTTCGAGTGAACGAGCGAGACCTTGCGCCCGTATCGAGTCAGCACCTCCGCGACTAGCTTGGCCTGCAGGACGGAGTGACAGTAGACCGCCGACGGCTCCAGTCCTTTGGATGTCTGCAGAACCAGAGACGCGATCTCCTGAACCGCGTGCTCGGCCGTGAGCACTGCCTCCAGCTGGGCCTTGTCCCACTCATGGGCGACCTCCTCCACTATGCTGAGGTCGATGCTTTTCACTTCGCTCAGAAACACCTTCGGTCGCACGAGCCAGCCGTCGTTGATCGCGTCCAGCAGCGAGTAGCTGAAGCACGGACGGTTCCAGTACGGGAGCGGCCGGCCCTTGCCCTTGTACGGCGTGGCGCTGAACCCAACGACGAACGCGCCCTGCTCCTCGAAGTGCCGCAGGATTTTGACCATCGACGGCGTGATGCCGATGTGGCACTCGTCCACCATCACCAGGGAGGTACCCTCGAATGCGCGGCTCTTGTAGCGTGAGCGAGAAAGCAGCGAGTCCTTGCTTGCAACGACCACCCGCCGCTTCAGTCCCAGCACGTACTCCGCTCGCCTCTGGCCCTGCTCGACATCCACCGGCTCGCCCAGCCACTTGCCAAGATTCCCGTGCAGCTGGTTCAGGAGCGTGAGCGATGGGCTGATAACTACGGGCCGCTTGGCCACAGAGCACAAGTCGGCCATCATCAAGGACTTACCGCTACCGACTGGGCTGCAGACGACGGCGTTCTTGGCCCCCGACTTCGCGGCCTGGACAACGGCGTTGCGAGACGCGACCTGATACGGGCGGCGATCAATCATTTGCGCCCCCGCTTCTTCTTGGGGCGCGGGCGTGACTTCACGGCAGCCTTTGCCGCCTTCTCGATCTTCGCCTCGACAATCACTGGCACTGGAGCTTCTGGCTTGCGGCTCAGCACCTCTTCGAGCATTCCTCCCAGAATGTCGATCTCGACCATGAGCTGCGGGACGATGTGCAGAATCAGGCGCCGAAGCTGCTTGGAGTCGAACGTGTTCGACTCCTGGATGGCAGCAACCAGCGTCCGGCACAGTTCAATCAGTTCGTGGTTGACCATGACTCATCCTTGAGTGTGCGGTGCCCCTTGTGCCGATAGCTGAGGGGCGCAGCCATGTGGAGGCGGTCGGCACTCCGTGCGTACTCACTGCGCTGCTGCGGCCGGTGTGCGGGCCGCCTGTGTCTTCGGCGTAGCTGCGGGCTTGGGCTTCGCCACAGCTGCGTCGACAGCTGCAGACGCGAGCCTCACGAGCGCCTCGCGGGACAGGGTTCCCTCCTGAACGCGCTTCTCGGCCTTCGACAGGATTTCGGCGCGCTCCTCGTCCGTCTTGGCCTCTCTAAGCTTGGCCATGCCGATTTTCTCGATCCGCGCCTCGTCCTCCACGTTGGAAACAACGGCCGCCCGCGTGGCCTCCTCGCCGTCGTCTTCGTCCTCAGCTGCCACACCCACGATCGCTGCGAGAGCAACCCGCTTCATGTAGGTTGCAGTCGCCGCATACTGCTGCGGCGGCAGATTCGCCTTGATGCGATTGAAAGAACGCACGAACTGTCCGGACTCGTGGTGAAGAGTCGTGATCAGAACGTCGTAGCCCTCGTCGTAGATGCAAAAACTCTGGCCAAAAGCCAGCCCGTGCTGCGCAAGCGGCTCACGGATTGTGTCGATCAGGGTCGCCAGATCGGCGTACATGCCGAAATGGGACTTGCTGGTGCGCGGCGCGTTTCGAAGCGCCCCGAGAGCCTTAGCCTGCGCTGAAAAAAGGTCCTTGAGTTCCGGGCTGCTGGCCGGCCACTCGGCAACTACGCTGCTCATGTGTTCCTCCACAGAACGTGAGCCGGAACTGGGAGTTCAACAACCTCGCCGTGCTGGTCCGGCATCCAGTAGTCGAGGTCCATGCGGACGCGAATGTCCGCGAGAGATTTGGCAATGATCCTGCGGCCCTCTGCCACGAGCTCCTGCGGCAGAGTCACAACGTGGCACTGATGCGGAGGCATCGTGCTCACGACAATGAAACGGAGGGGGCGGGCCTCCATACCCACCGCCTCCATCCCACTCTGGTAGTGCGCGTCCTGCGCGTGGTATCCGTAATCCAGTACGGACTTCCAGAAAGACGACAGGATGTCCATCTCCCGAGTCGTCTTGAGGTCGACCCACAGATCCTCCGTGCATAGATCGGGCCGACACCGCAGCAGGTCCCCCTCCTGAGACCTCCAGCGAATACTGAGTTCGTGAGCAGCAGCTGCCTCGATGAGCTCCATCGCAGCGCTGTGGTTCTTGATGGCCTCCACTTCGCGCTGGATTTGGCGCAGCTCGCGAGCCGAGATAAGCGTTCGGTCGGGGGCGTTATCTGCAGCCCACTGCCGGGCCTTCTTCCCGATCAGGCCAGTTTCGGTGAGCATCTCCTCTGGAGCCGAGACGACCTCCGAGAAGAAGGTGTCCCCCACCTCCATCCACCGGTGCAGCAGCGAACCGTGCGACAGGGCCGCCGACTCTTCCGGCCTTATGGATTTCGCAATGTGGCGAAGGTAGAAATACTGAGGCCCACGAGAGGCGTGGTCCCACAGCTGCGACTTTGACCATCCCGCCGACGAGTGATACGAGTCGTTCGACTCGCCGGCGGAGATGGTCGCAGTCGGATTCGCAGGCAATGGGCGATGCAGGACTCGAACCTGCGACCCCCAGCTTGTCGAGCTAGGGGCCAAATCCTCTTCAAGATTGTGGGGCATAATACCTCAAGTGAGCGTGCCACTCCAGAAATATGAATCCATCCGCTGTAGCCCAGAGATACCTCTCCGGAAGGGCGGTGGCGCCCGGATACGCTAGGGCGCTCGAGAAGCTTGCCGCCGCGCTCTGCGATCTCTCGGCAAGCTCTATCAACTCGCACCTCCGTATGCGTCGTGAAAGCGTCCAGCCAGTCACTCTTGCCAACGAGCGTCGCATGGCGCTGACGCTGTGGCGCTGGGCTTGGGAGGAAGGCCTTGTCGACTCCGCACCTCGCGGCGTGCAGCGCGTCAAGGCCCCTCTTCAGCCAGTGAAGGCCTGGAGTATTGGCGAGTGCCGGGCGCTTGTCAAGGGTGCGGAAAAATTTTTTGGCAAGCGCCTGCGCAACGGCGCCGATCTCGGCGTGTTCCTGCAGTGTTGGACTGTCCTCGCGTACGAGACAGGCGCGCGCTACGGGGACATTTTCAGCTGGACGCGAGACAACATTAGCGCCGGCGCGATCGGTTGGGTAACCTCCAAGACCGGCGTTGTCTGCACCCGGCCGCTGTCGGACGGCGCTCAGGAGCTAATACGGAAAATGCTGGACTCCAGCCCCGACGGGCGAATCTTGGGGTGGGTGTGCTGCAGGCGCCAGAGCTTCAAGTTCATGAGGAAGCTGATAGCCGCTACGCTTCCAGACGGCAGCGGAAAGTGGCTGAGGCGCAGCGCCGCCACCCACGTGGAAATCCAAGAGCCGGGCAAGGCCCAGTGGTTTTTGGCGCACAAGAGTCCGGGAATGGCAGTGCGCCACTACCTAGACCAGCGTCAGCTCGCGCGGTGCGTCGCCCGCCCGCCGTCGGTGTTTCAGTAGTATTCGCCGAAGCCCATCGTGCGCCTCTGCCGGCGAGCGTCGCGGGCTTCCTTCTGCAACTGCCTGGCGGCCGCTAGCTTCTCCTGAGCGTCGTACGGCACGAACGGCTGCATGGACTCCGGGATATACGGCGAGACGATTTCGCGGGTGTAGGGCGCCACCTGATCCTGCAGGTTCTCGATGAAGTCCCTCCGCGCCATGTCGGGCGTAACGTCGCGAGTACGCCCGACGCCGAGATTGTTGCCGAGAGAATGCACGAGTCGAGTGGGGAATCCAACGCCAGAGTCCTGGTCTGCGAGCTGGGCCGCGAACCGGGCTCCTCTCGCAAGTCCTGGAATCGGGGCCATGTCAATGGCCTTGTCGGCGAGGATTGAGGCAAGGCCGCTCCCGGCGTTCTGGTCATTAGTCGCCGCCCGCGCCAGCTTGCTGAACGCTCCATATCCACGACTGCTGGCCTCGAGCGGTGTGCCGGTGAACAGGTCCCGCTGGTTGATCAGCTCGACGCCGGTCTTCAGGTACGGGTTGGCGTTCATGGCGAAGTTGCTTAGGGTCTGGGCAGGAGACATAGCCTCAATTCCCTGCAGCTGGTTCATGCCGGGCAGGTCTATGCCGGTAAAGAACGTGTCGGAGTTGCCGGACTGGTCGGCCATCCACCCAAAGAGCGGGTCTTCCGGATCAATGCGGGCCGCGAACTGCCGGCGCATGTGCTCGGGGACGTACTCGTCTCCTTCCTGCGCGCGCTCGATTCCACGAACCATCTGGCCGTACCTGCCGCCAGGACGCTCTGCGATCTGGCGCAGGATTTCCTGGAAGCTGCGGCTCCAGTACGCGTAGAACGGGAAGAAGCGGTCGCGAATGCGGCGCTCCTGAGGAGTGAGGGAGGAGTAGTCCACGTGCGCCCGCTTCATCCGGCGGGCAGCTTCAGCCGGATCGGCGCCCTGCCGAATCAGGGAGTTGTATCCAGTCAGGCGGTTGAGCTTGTCAGAGTACGACCCGGCCGCAGCGCCGTAGCGCAGGATCGGATTGTTCTCGAAGTTGAAGCCCAGCGGATTGGTGCGATCGCGGACAGCGAACTTATCCCAGTTCTTGCCGAGCTCCCTGAATGCTCCGAAATAGGTCTCGGGTGTGGTGCCCACGAGCATGTTCTGGATCGGCCCGCCCTCCAGGATCCGCCCCCTGTCTGCGAGATACGATCCGTCCAGCAGCCCAGTTGCAGCCAGGTCTGCGTAATACTTGGCGGCCCGGTCCTCGATCGGAATCCGGGCGTAGCGCGGGGTCTTGGCAAGCCAGTCCTGGAATGCCGGCGAGAACGCCGACTGCTGCATTAGCGTGCGGGTTGCCCCAACACTGGGCAGATCGAACGCCCCCTCCAGCCAGTTGCTGAACGCACCGCTATAGAGGTCTCGGTTCACTCGGCTCGGCCACGAGAGGATCGCGTTCTTCCAGACTCTCTGCGTTTCGTCGGCCCAATCCACGAGCGACTTCGTGGCCTCAGGGTTGGTGAACCCCTCCCGCACCCGCATCATTCGGTCGACGAGGTCTTCGGAAACCGACAGGCCGCTGAGGTCCACCTGGTCCGGGCTTGTCTGCAGAACTTTCGCCAGGCGCTCGCGCATCTGCTGGCGGGCGCCAACCTCACCTGCGGTAGAGGTGGTGGTGCGCGCACCGATCTTATTGAGCGCCTCGTTCAGGCTGATGTGCCGGCCGCCTTCAGCCAGGTCTGCCTTGCTCTGCGTGATCCCGTGAGCCAGGATGTCGTAGATCGCTTCCTGCGTGGCCTTCGCCCCCTCGCGGCCCTCGACGTACTTAGTAATCGAGTAGGCGGGGTGCTGCCCGTAGAGCGGCGAGTCCTTCGTAAGGTTGTCGGGCAGGCGATGCAGAAGCTGGGATAGCTCAAGAGACTGCTTGGTGTTGGCGGCCGGATCACCGTACAGCTTCTGGGAGATGTGGGCGGCGGCTTCAGCGTCGTTCTTTGCGGCGCGCTTCGGTCCCGCCACGAACGGATCCTGGCTCAGGTCGAAGGCCAGCGTGTCTCGCCCGCCGGGAACCTGCATGTACTCAGATCGGTGCAGCTGATCGGGCGTCAGGGTCTTGAGCACCCGCCCCAGCCCCTTGTCGCGCTGACCCGCCAGCTCGAGTGCGCCCTCCGTCCGGCGCGGCAAGTACCCCGAGATGTTCGGGTCGTTGAATCGGTCGCCGACCAGGCCGAGCTGAGCAAACTCTTCGGGCAGTTCCTGCGCCGTCTTGTCCCACCAATCCATGTACTGCCTGGCCGCAGGGTGAGCAGAGTTCCAGACGGCATCTGCGGCCTGATTCGGATTGACGTTGGGCTTCTCAATGAGCCTGCCGAGCGTGCGGTTGCCGGCCTCAGAGAACACTTCCGGATCGTTTTGGAACAGCTTGGCTGCCTCGAACACAGCCTCCTGGCGTCCTGTCGCTTTGCCGCGCGAGGCGGCATCGGACGCACCCTGAAAGAAAGCCTGAGACTGACCGTCTAAAGCCTGGCCAACGGCGTTGTTGGAGAACTGGGCGAGGGCCCGGCCGGGAAGAGACCACCTGGCGTAGTCGGCCAGCTTGTCCATGCCAGCCCCGAACGCGTCGCCTAGAACAGGTACGTTGAATGTGGCAAATGGGTCAGTTGAGGTAGGCAGGGCGATGCCGAAGTTCCGCCCCAGCTTCTGGCCGGCCAGCCGCTCGTACGCCGCCTCATCCCCATTTAGGGCGTCTAGGACGCTCTGTCGCGCCGCATCAGGGTCGTCGGCATACTTGACCAGGTCCCCGAGAGTGCCGTGCCTATAGGCCGCCCTGCGCCCTATAAGAGGTCTGCCTGCCGCCTCCGTCTCGCTGATCGTTGTCTTGCCCAGCTTACGCAGAGCATCATCGGCGGCAGACGATAGCTCTGGCGCGATAGCGCCGCCACGCAAGTAGCCCCGCGATAGCAACTCTGGGGCCCTGTTCAGCAAGCCAGCCTTCGCCGCAGCCTTGCCAGCGCCGGTCAGGGACTTGATCCCGCCGGTCGCCCAAGCCAAAGGATCGAGAACAACCTCAGCCCCCAGCCCGCCAAAGAAGTTGCCCCAGTTGTCTGCCTCGCCGGCCAGGCCGTACTGGCGCAGGAGGTCGCGGCCAGAGACTCGCTCCTCCTCCGTCTGGGAGAGTGCGTTTGTTGCGCCCTGCAGGCCGTCTGACAACGCGCCACGAGCCATAGCGCCTGGTGTGTCGAGCAACCAGAACAGGTCTGACAAGAAGCCTCCGTTGTCGGAGTTGGCTTCCTGCATCAGCTGTTGCATGCGATCCGGGCTGACCTGGATCGTGGACGCAGACTCGTCGAATGGATTGGCGACTACTGGCCGCAGACCGGTAAAGGCCATGTCAAACCGCCAATCATTTCTGCTCGTTGAGGAACTGCTCTGCCCTATCGTCCGGAATGTTCATGGCCCGCGTTTGCGCCAGGAACCTCTCGCGTCGAGTTTGCCACTCTTCGCGCATGGTGGCGTCTGCGCCTGCGCCGAGAATGTCAGTCAATCCACCGGGATACATCTTCGAATACAGAGTCTGCAGCGCTTCAACGACGGCCGGATGATTGAACAACCCCTTAGCGGCGATGATGCCGGCAACGTAATACGTAGCCTCCTCTTCGGGCCTTCCTGCCTGCTTGTACTTCATTCGCAGTCGACCACGTGCTGTGTTCCAGTTTTCGTCCACGCCAGCCTCAATCTCCGCCGCAGCCTCTGCGTTAGCTCGCGATAGGTAGTCGGCTGGGTCGGGCGGCGCTTCCTTCTTGCGTCCTTCGGCTTCGGCGTTAGCCACATCCACGTTATTCTGCAGAACGTCTTTGCGATGTTCTTTTTCTGCCGCAACAGCCTCAGCGGCGGTCATTGCAGGAATGGAGCCAGGCATGTTCCAGGCAGCGCCAACCTGAGCCACCCCTGCGGCATTCGGCTGCTTCATGACGCTCTCGTGGAACATGGCCCGATTGAGTCTCGGGTTGTTCATGTTCTGCGTCTGACCACGAAGGCGTGCCTGGTCCATCGCAGCCTGAGAGGTGCTGGCGGTTCGATCTCGACGAGCCCCGCGCACGAGTGAGTCAACCGTGTCGAAGTCTCCCATATCGGCAGCCTCAAGAATCATGCTGCCAGTTGCCTCGTCCGGCTTATGTTCGCGGACAAACCGGCGCGCATCCGCCCGCCTGCGGGCAGCATCAGCGCTCTTCCGCATGTCATCGCTCGGCTTGTATACGGGAGCACCAGTGGAAGTGATTCCTCGCTCGTACTTCG
>RGVZ01000701.1 GCA_010029825.1 bacterium
ACCGTCACCATGTCCCGCTTGCTGCCGGTATTCCACTCGTTCGCGGTAAAGAAGCAGCTCGGGGCCTCGGTGACATTGAGAACCCCGTCGTTGTCCGCATCGGCATCCCGGAAGTCCGGTAATCCATCCCCATCGGTATCGATGCAGCTGGCTCGCGCGCCATACACGGCCAGGACGCCATAGGTCGAGGCGTAGTTGACCGTACCGCTTTCAGCGACAGTTTCCACCGCATCGGCCAACCCGTTGGCGCCGTAGGGACCGCTCAGCACGAACGTCGGGGACTTGTCCGTCGAGGATCCGGCTTCGAAGGCATCCCCGCAACCGTCCCCGTCGGAGTCCAGATCCAACCGGTTCGGAACTCCATCCCCATCGGTGTCCTCATCAGCGCAGGCCGTGGCAAAGTTCAGCGTGACACCGTTCCCCGGGGTCGAGGTGGCATCTTGGTTAAACTGCGTCCAGCTAAACGTGGTTAGTTCCGATGCGGAGAAGAGGAACGAACCACCACCGACCGCGAGACTTCCGGTGCCTCCGCGCAACCTCCATTGGATCGTCTTCGCTGTGAAATTGGCCGGGACCGAGATCCAGGCGGAGCCACTCCAGATTTCCAGCTCGTTGGCAGGATCACTCAGGGTCATCCCCTGCCCATCCACCGTGAAGATTTCGTACTCGTTCCCGGTCAGATATCCGGCAAACGCAGGTCCGATTTGATTGCGGATCATCAACTTTATCTTTTGACTGAAGGCCAGACGGTATTCCGTGGTGTTGCCGATCCCCGGCAATGTCGCCATTCCCAGGTTGCCCCACGCATCCCCGACTGGGGTGCTGTACTCCTTACCCGACTTGATCTGTGTGCCGTTAAACTTGACGTAGCCGGAATCCCCCAGGAATCGGTTGGTGATGTTGTTGGACGCCCCCGTGAAATTCAGAGGCCCGCTATAACCCTCCTGACAATCCGTGACCCCATCGTTGTCGTCATCAATGTCGACGAGGTTGGGAACTCCGTCACCGTCAGTGTCGAGACGGAGATTCTCCGCCGGATCCAGCGCATAAAGGTTGTAGTTGGAGGGATAGTTCACCATGTCGCTCGCCACGTTGGTTTGCACGGCCGTCG
>RGVZ01000702.1 GCA_010029825.1 bacterium
CGTCCTGGATGGCAAGTTCATCGTCCATCGCAAGGACGACGTTCGCAACTCATCCAGCCAGGTCGTGACCATGGATCCTGCGACGGGAGCGATCCGGAATCTGTTCGAGCGGACATTGTCGGCAGCTGGCGCTCCCGTCGCCGTGAATAACGGAGTCCGTATCGCGGTGGCCGAAGGATCAACGGGGACTGTGCATTTTGTGGATCCCGTGAGTCTCGAAAGGACCAGTTTCGAGACCGGAGGCTCTCCGCGGGCAATCGCCGCGATTGGATCGTGCGTTGTTGTCGGCCTGGAACATGAGAAAAAGGGTCTCGTGATCAAGGCGCCCGTCGACGGTGTGGTTGAAGTCGTCGACCAGTTTGACTTCAACTCATTCGGTGCCGCCTTTCGCGGGCTGAGGTCCGTCGCGGCCGATCCGGCAACGGGCAGGATCTACGGGTTGTCGGTGTATCCTTGCAATCCATACATGCAGAACTGCAAGGATTCCTGGAATGCGATCGTGGCAACGCCGCGTTCGACAAGGGCTTCAATCGCCGGCAAGTGCTTGAATTGAAAACGAGCTTGACGAAAGCGGACGCGACCGGTGATAACGTGGACAGCTTTTCCAAAGCGCAAGTGAAATATTGGTCGATTAACAACCGGGCAAGGATGCCCGCATCAAGACTGAATCTGGAGGAACGCATGAAGTCCGTTCGCATTCTGGCTGCAAGTGCTCTCATCGGTGGCGTGGTCACGGCTTGTGGAGACCAAGGCAAAGACAACCTGGCAAGCGCCCGGGTTCTGTCGGTCGAAACCAGGTCTCTCGACAATCTCAACATCACGGTGAAGGAATTGGAGACTCCTGCGGAACTGAAGGCCGAAATCGCTGCCCAGGTCGCCGCAACCGGCAAAAAGCTGAACAACGAGTCGACTTTGAGTTCGACCGGTGATGATCTCACGGCCGTGGATGTGGCGGTTGACCAGATCATCAACATCGGGAAAAAAGTATGGGCCATCGTTGCAGCGGGTCAGCCGGTCATGAACGTCAAGTTTGACTTTGCGACGGCGATGCCCAAGGGGATCAAAGCCGCTTCTGAACTGCACGGGTTCTCGGATCTGCAGTTCAAGTCCT
>RGVZ01000703.1 GCA_010029825.1 bacterium
AAAAACGTCCGCTTCCAGGCGTTCCAAAATCATCCGGACCACCCCAACTACCGCGATGTTCCGCAGGCGGAACGGACGGAAGTGCTCACGGCAATCGACACGGCTCTGACGGCCTACGGTGAATTTGACCTTCTCCACCGGATCCCGGTGGATGATACGGTCGCACGGAACCTTATTACGGCCCGTCAGGAGCGGGAGCGACTGGCAGCACTTCGGGCGGAGGCGGAGCGTTTGGCGGCGCTGGCGGCCCAAGCAGAGGCCGCGCGCCGTGCGGAGTTCAATGCCCAGCTCCGCGAGGCCCCCGTGGTCTTCCAGCGCGATCCGGAAAACGGCATCAACCTGCGAGCCTTTGCAAACGACACGCAGAGTGTCCATCGGAGCAGTGTCCAGAATGCTACCCACAAGGCGGTCGTAGCGCTTCTTGCGCGTCCGTTCCCGGACGGTGTCGAGACTCTTGTGGAGATTGTCGAGACGTTCAATGACCGTCGGGTTATCCGGTGGTTTGGTCCCGACGACGGCCGTGCTACCAAGGAGGTCGCTGTTACGGAAATCACGAACGACTACTACAATACCGAGGCGTTCAGTGTCCGCTATGGGGATGTTGTGGACCGCGTGTGGGCGTTTATCCGTGGGCACGAGCACCGCACGCAACTCTGTATTCGCCTAGCACAGGAGATCTACGAGGGGCGGGGGATGTGCTCGAACGGCAAGATGGCGCGTCTTGTAAACGTCCTGATGGGCTTTGACGACACGCTGGAGGCGGAGGCGCCGAAGGAGGTGTTCCAGTTCCGAATGGCGGCGCTACGGAAGCGTCCGATGGCGGAGCGGGAGGCGGAGGCCCGTGCGCTCTTCCGTGAGTTCAGCATTCCTGACGCAGAGCATGACGTCTGGCTGGAGGCGCTGATGGAGCCGGATGACGATGCGGCGCCTGCTCCAGCAACCGCGACAACAACGGCGTAACTCTGCCAAAAAAAATGAAAATACACAAAACTCCAATAAAACAGTACCATGTCAAACAGTACGGCTGTCCTTCCGGATGGCGAATGCACTTTTCATAATCAATGCGTTATCTTCATTAGCACGGGTGTCTTTCTAGGACTTATTCTCTGTT
>RGVZ01000704.1 GCA_010029825.1 bacterium
ACCTTGATCAACACCAGTCGAGGTGCGGTGGTGGACGAAACCGGTCTTTGCCGCGCGCTGCGGGATCGTCCCGATCTCACGGCAATTCTTGACGTGACCCATCCTGAACCCCCCTTGGCAGACTCCCCCTTGCGAACGCTACCCAACGTTTTTCTCACCCCGCACATTGCCGGAAGCATGGGCCGGGAAGTTGCCCGACTGGGTCGGTGGATGCTGGACGAGGCGGAGCGATGGATCGAGGGGCGTCCGATGCGGCACCGCATCGACTATCAGACATTTTCTCAGAGGGCATGAAAAAGTGCGTAATCTTGAAAGGACTTGCCTGGCCGGCGGAGCAATGAGGATTCAAATTTGCGAATGAGTGATTACGAACCAAGAGGGAAACCGGGTCCGGCCTGCAAGCCGGGGGAATTCATCATTGCCGCCACGCACCTTGACCACGGGCACATTGTCGGCCAGTGCGAGGGGTTGCTGCAGGCCGGGGCGGAAATCAATTGGGTCTACGACTCGGATGTTTCACGCGTTTCCGCTTTCCGGGAGAAATTTCCCCAAGCGCGTCCGGCCCGATCCTTGGAGGAAATCCTGGAGGATTCCGCCGTGCAGCTGGTCGTTGCGGCGGCTGTGCCATGCGAGCACGGGCCCCTTGGATGCCGCGTACTGCGGTCCGGCAAGGACTACTTCACGGACAAAACGCCGTTTACCACGCTGGAACAGCTGGATCAGGCGCGTCGCACGGTGAACGAAACCGGGCGCAAGTACGCGGTCTATTTCAATGAACGGATCCATTCCGAATGTTCCGTCCATGCCGGACACCTCGTGGCGGACGGTGCCATTGGTCGCGTCGTGCAGACCCTCGGCACCGGTCCGCACCGTCTCCACGCCAAGTCGCGCCCGCCATGGTTCTTTGAGCGAGACAAGACCGGCGGCATTCTCTGCGATCTTGGCAGCCATCAGGTTGAACAGTTCCTCTGTTTTTCGGGAGCACGAGATGCCCAGGTCAAATTTTCATCTACACGCAATGTGGCCCATCCGAATTTGAAGGAATGGCAGGACTTCGGGGAGTGCCTGCTTTCGGGGGACAACGGGGCGTCGGGATATTTTCGGGTCGATT
>RGVZ01000705.1 GCA_010029825.1 bacterium
ATTCACGACAGAAACGTCTCATATTTTTGCCCTTGTCAAAGACCATGTGTCTGAGTCCATAGGTAAAAGTGTTCACGCTCGGAAGAAAGGTATTTTCCTTGAAACGTCACAGCATCGCAGCGGTAACTGCAGTTCTTATACTTGGGGCAACCCTGACTGCCGTCCCGGCGCAGGCGGCGGTTGCCCCACTTGTTATTCCAATCGACTGTTCACTGGTAGTGGACCCACCACAAGCCAGCTTCTCCGTTTATACGGGCCAGAGCGTTGTCTTGCAGTTCGCGCCATCAACCTGCGACACCGTTTGGTGGGCTAACAACGGTCAGGGAGTTCCGTCAACCTGGTCGGGCACGGATGGTCAGGGAGGCCTACTTTCGGGTGTGTCATCGTTCACCATCCCCGCAGCTGACGTCCCAAAATGGACAACGTCTTCCGGCTATTTCGATATTGATCGCACAGGAAGTGGCGATTACACGAGCATCTATTTCACCTCTGGTGGACCTGCCCCCGAACCGGCACCGGACACGCTGCCAAACACCGGTGTTGATGGCACGGAGAAATCGATGAATATCGGACTCGCCGCGTTCGTGACGCTCCTCGGAATCGCATTGTTTGCGTTTGCGCGTCGACGACTGAGTTAACTCAGCACATCATGGGAATGCCCGGGGGAGGGAATTCACCTCCGGGCATTCCCTTTGTGTAATCAGGGCATACTGCTGTCCTGGTTGGCTAGGATCAAAAGTTTTCGGCGAGCGCCACGACGTTCGCGAGCAACATCGCTCGGGTCATTGGCCCGACGCCGCCCGGGTTGGGTGAGAGCCAGCCGGCGATGTCGGCGACGTCAGGATGCACATCCCCAGTAAGTCGGGACGTGCCGGCGTCTGCGTCGTCGACGCGCGTGATACCCACGTCGAGCACCGCCGCCCCGGGTTTGATCCACTCGGGTCGCACGAAGTGTGGGACTCCCACCGCGGCCACCACGATATCCGCACGTGACACTTCGTCTGCCACGTTGGTGGTGCGCGAGTGGAGGAGCGACACGGTCGCATCGAGTCCCTTGCAGGTGAGCAGGAGTCCGAGTGGGCGACCGACGGTAAGCCCGCGACCGAGAAC
>RGVZ01000706.1 GCA_010029825.1 bacterium
CCAACCGCGATCGTCGATGACGCGGTTCGGATCACCGGAATTGACCGATCGACGCTCCTGAACTACGCCTACGTTTCGAGGAAAATCCCGATTCGGTCAAGGACGGCAACCCTTTCCTGGGAGCATCACAAGGTCGTTGCCAAACTGCCTCCTGTTGAGCAAAGGGAATGGCTCGACGCCGCCGCTCAATCGGTTTCGGCTGGCAACCCGGTATCGACGCGGGCGCTTCGGCGGTCGATCAATTCGGGCCGGATGTTGGAGCCCGAGGAAACCCGGCAGCCGGAAACTGACAAATCGATCGACAACCACATCCCTTGGGTGAATCGACTGGTCGGCTGGTGGTCGCGGGTCAAGTCTTCCGGCTGGCTCGACCGGGCAACAAGCTCTCAACGGGCCGCGCTGAAGCGCGACCTGGAACCAATCATCACGATCTACAATGAACTCTGATCTGCTCCTTGAAAAAACCACTTCATCGATCGCCGAACTGGTAACCGCTCACTGGGCCTCGGTCATCGATGCCCGGGATGACGATGGCCAAGCCAGCTTCGGGTTGAGGGTCAAACTTGAGGACGGAGATCCGGCGCGGATCAAGGTCAGCATCCGAGTTTCCGGGCCCTCCATGAGCGATCAAATCCATGAGCGATCAAATTGAAGTTGCAGTTCATGAAAACCCGTAAATGCGAAGGCCGCTTCGAGAGGAGCGGCCTTGCGCCCCGGCGCGCTAGTCGCCGGGGGGGATGAAACAGGATTCTACAACAGCCAGTCTAGGAGTCAATGGCCGAAAAACTAACAGAGCGCGGCGTTCAGATGACCGTTGAAACGCAAAAGGCCAAAAACATGGAGCTGGCAGCGCAACTGGCCGCCGAAACCCGTCGCCGGGAGGAAGCTGTCGAGGCCCTGGAGAAATCGCGGGCCGCCAACCGGAAAAAGCGCCCTGCCCTGCCGAAGGCTCCGAAGCTGAAGTGCGATTTGGTCGAAGTGACGACTGGCGACTGGCATGGGAACAAGGTCGACCCGGCCGGATTCGCCGCTTTCCTCGCCGATCTCAAAATGATTCAGCCGGATCGGTTGATCCTTGGCGGAGACATCCTTGATTGCGGCGGTTTCCTT
>RGVZ01000707.1 GCA_010029825.1 bacterium
CAGCCTACGCCGGCCTGATCAATACATTGGTCCGTTTTTGCGGCGCCCAGTCTGTTGTTGATCTTGGGTGTGGTGATGGGCGCGTGGGCTCATTGATTGACGCGGTCCACTATGTCGGCATTGATTGCCATGGACCCCACATTGAGCGACTAAAAAAGGAACAACCCAACCGGGAATGGGCTTGTCTGGATTTCTTCCGGGACAGGTCCAGCATTCCTTCTGGCGATGTTTTGTTATGCAAGGATGTACTTCACCACTGGCCCAACGAATGGGTGGTGTCATTTCTGAAATGGATCATCTCTGAAAAACGCTGGAAAAAGTGTTTCTTCACGCAGGACCTGCACCAACACGCGGACGGACAGGACACGCACCTAGGCGGTTACCGGGCCCTCAATCCGGTAATGTCACCATTGAGGGGGTTCAATTTACAGACGGTGGTCCCATACCACCACAAGGCTTGCCTCATGCTGGAGCCCTAAACATGGAATCCCTTCAGTTCCTGCGCGAATTCGGACTCCCAGTGGCAGCGCTGGCTTGCATCGCTTATGCCGCATGGCACGGGGCCGAGTGGATCGCGGCCCAGGTGGTCATCCCGCTCCGTGATCGGCATTTCGCTTTTTTGGAATCCTTGGAATCCACATTGGACGCTATTGCCAAGACCCAAGGCCAGTTGGCTGAAGAGATCAAGCGGGTATCAACGATATGCAGGGGGAAACCGGAGTGATTGGCGTCATCCTGCTGCTGCTTGGTCAGGACCTGAAACTTCCCGCGGAGGTGAAGGGCGAGCCCGCGGCGTTCATCACCGTGCTGGCGGATACTCCTGGAAAGTCGGTCAAGTTTTTCCCACTCGATGCGGGACTGTCTGTGTTCCCCGCGGCGTTGCTTGCGAACCCCAAGGCGACGGTGGTGACGGCGGCCCAGCCAGGGCGTTACAAGCTTTTGGCATATACCGCGGTAGGCGAGGTCTTGAGTGATCCAGTCATCTGCACCGTCGTGATCGGCCAGTCCGTCCCTCCGCCACCGGCCCCGGCTGATGACCCGCTGGCCACCGCGTTGGCGGGCATGTACGGCGGCCTACAGGAAGCGGGCAAGGCGCAGACAGTCTTGGCG
>RGVZ01000708.1 GCA_010029825.1 bacterium
TTTATTTTCTACTTTCCTAGGCGAAGGAAACAGGCGCTTTTTTTTAAATGCGGTTGGTCAACCGCGGAGGGTGCGTAAAGCTGCGGGAGGATAAGGAAGATAAGCGAGAAATAAACATGAAGATCCCTCGGTACTGCTCGAACAGCGACGGGCAAAACGCCTGTCTGAAAGGTTTCCAGGTTGACGCGGAATCACTGTCCAAGTGCCGTGAAATATGCAGGTGCGGCGCGGGGGGCGCCGTGCAGTTCGTCGTCGGTCCGGTGGGGTGTGGATCTCCACCCTGGCCCGTCACCCTGTAAAGTTTCTCCAGATGGACCCGGGAACGATGATGCCGCTGCTGTGCGGGATGCTTAGGCTGGGGCGTATCGGACGGCGGAGAAAGTAAAGGGGGTAGCCCGCTGATGATTGCTTGGAGCACGTCGGGCTAATCCGGCTCGAAACCGATTAAAGCCAGTAAAAGCCTTTTAATAATATGGCGGCGTGTATTGTCTGGATCAATGATTCAACGCCCAACTGAAGCGTGCCCTATACTAAGGGGAAAGGCCTTAAGGACCGAACTTCTCCAAGTTTCTGGGGCAGGCCGAGTTCGTAACAGTCCGGCTTGCGAGGCTCTTGCTATGCATAAAGAAACATAACTGGGGGAGCGATCCATGTATGTCGAGCTGGATCAATATGCCACGGCACTGCGCACCTACATTACCTCGACCTACCACATCTCTCACCCAGCGCTGGTTGATTTGCGAGATGACCTGCTAGCCCGCCCGGGGGCGATCGCTCAGACTCCTTACATCGAAAGCACCGCACGGTACGCGGCATCTCGCCACTACTCGGCCCTCTCGATCCCGAAAGAGGTGCGGGAGTTACTTACATGGCTCGGTGAGCGCGGCGTGGTGTTCGACCCGCCGTACGATCACCAGTCCGACGCGCTGGAGTTGGCTCTTGCGCCGTCACACCGAGACATCGTCGTCACGACCGGGACCGGCTCGGGCAAAACCGAGACGTTTCTCCTCCCGATTCTTGGGCGACTCGCGGCGGAGGCGGCGACCAGGACCTCATTCTCGACGCGTGCTGTGCGAGCACTGCTGCTGTATCCGATGAACGCGCTCGTAA
>RGVZ01000709.1 GCA_010029825.1 bacterium
TGTGCCGACGCCGCAGATCGACCCGCGCGAGTACTGGTTCCTGCCGTATGACACCGCGGACTGGCCGGCGTACCGATCCAACGAGACGGTGATCGTGCCGAAACCATCATAAAAAAACAAAATTGGAAACGTAAAATGACGGAACCAAGACCCGCCGCGTGGCCTCCCGACGAGCCCTGGCCGCCCGCGTCCAGGATCGAGCGTGTCGTTCAGACGCACGAGGGGACGCTCTTCATCCTCGAGGACGAGACGCAGATCCGGGGGACGGACACGCATTTCGGGGGTGCCTACCAGGACCGGGAACGCACGGAGGCCGCGGTCGCCGCCAGGTATCAATTCGACTACCCGCCCCCGGCAAAGCGCAACCCTTCGGAGAAATTCAAGATCCAGGGCCAGAAAGCCGTCAACACGCTGGAAAAGATCGGATTCGTCTCGGACGAGGCCGCGAACCGGTTTTTCATGGAGTTCCTGGCACCGCTCAGCGAGGAGTGCGGAACCATGAACGGTGCCGCGTTCGCGTTCGTCATGGCCTGCTACGACTGGGATCGGCGCCGCTTCGTCAAGAAAAAAAGACCCGAGAACCTCTCGTGGGAGGAGCTGGTGCGCTTCGTCGACGACAAGGCCTACCGCCAGGGGAAACTCAACGCCGAGCGCCGCGAGCTGCTGGAGGACCTGATCCGGGAGCACGGCATCACCGGTCGGGATCTCGTGCGTTATTTCGTCTTTGCCGAGAAAAGAATGGGCTGAAACGATGTTTCGTAAACGTAACATGTTTATCTCTCAGGAACAGCATCTTTGTTTCTGAAACGGTACCAGCAGGTACAGAGAGACCAAGAACGTCCTCAATATCCTGCATGCGGATCTTACGAAAAGCGCCAGGGGAAACGACGCGCGGCGGGACGTAGTCGCTGGTGGAGACGAGTCCGGTATTATCTATAATGGAAACGCTTGTCTTTAAACCCGTCATGTTTTTGAAACAATTGAGGTATTTAGAGACAAAACAGTTGCCAGCATCTCTACAAGAACATCAAGGACTTCGAACTACGATTCCGAGGCAAAAAGACCAAATCGCAGACAGAATTCGTCTTGTTTGAGGATCACAATTTCCCT
>RGVZ01000710.1 GCA_010029825.1 bacterium
ACGGGCGTGTATTCTGTATCGAGCCGTCGATATCGCGTCTGCGTGCCGGTACCATGGCGTCGAACCGGTCGATCTCACGATGGTGCCGGCTGCCGCGCCCGGCCGGCCCCGGGTCGCGTGTCCGCGCGGACTGACTCTCGTCTGCGTGCGCCGGGTGTACGGGCTCGTCGGGGCTACGGCCGCGCGCGGGCGGTGCCGACTCACCTGACTCTCACTCTGTCCGTAACTCTGTCTGCGGGGACTGCGCGCGGGCGTCACCGCGATCGCGCGGTGGAAGAGCTTCGTAACGTGTACACTCTGCCTCAGACACCCGTGATCGATCGTACCGGCGATCATGGCCCGCGATATCGCGGGTCGCGCCTTCTCACTTTACCGGCACTTACGCAGTGTGGCACCCCATCATTCCCCGCATGGAAGCGCATGACTTGCCCCGAAAACTCAAAACATTGGCCAACAAAAGCCAAAAAAGTTGGCTGCATGCCACGCTGACCGTCAAGTCCAGCGGCAGCGCAGCCCCAGTTTCAAGCCCCTTGGGAGAGGCCACACCTCGTCCGGGTTTGCCCGCCAGCGGCATGATGGTGATCAACCCGCCCCACACCCTCAAAGCCATGCTGCAAGAGGCACTGCCCCAAATGGTGTTAGCACTGGGGCAAGACCGACACGCCAGCATGAGCCTGGAAACGTCTTAAACGCCAACTAGGGCTTAAACGAGACCCAGTCGGCGGCAAATTTCCAAAGTGGGCGCACTTTGGTTCATGCTGTAGAAATGCAAAGCAGGCGCCCCAAACAAACGCAGCTGGTCACACAAATCCGTCACCACATCCAAGCCAAACGCCCGAATGGACGCCATGTCGTCCCCAAAACTTTGCAGCCGCAAACGAATCCAGCGCGGAATTTCTGCGCCACACGCATCTGAAAACCGCATGAGCTGGGTAGAACTGGTAATAGGCATGATGCCGGGCACCACAGGCACCTGAATACCCAACTGGCCCACCTCATCCATGAACCGAAAGTAGGCATCCGCATTGAAAAAATACTGGGTGATGGCCGAGTTGGCACCCGCCTGAACCTTGTCCGCAAACGCCTTAAGGTCAGCCGCAGGCGACTTGG
>RGVZ01000072.1 GCA_010029825.1 bacterium
CCGGAAAATTTGAGAGATCCTGCGCTGAATTGAAAAAATTCGATATTTCGATGTCGAGTCCGGCCTGCAATTCGGGACTGAAAAGTCCTTCGATTGATTTCAACGCATTCAACCGGGCTTCGCTGGCTCCAGCCGATTGATTGGCGCGATTCAATGCCTTTTCATTCCACTGGTCATGCGCACGGTCAATGGATTCTGCATAGGCGCCGGCACCGAGGTTGACTCCACCGATCTGATGTGGTTCCCGCGCCTTCACGTTTACGCGCTGGCGCGAATAACCTTCAACCTGGGCGTTGGCAATGTTGTGGCCAGCCGTGTCCACGCCCATCCGGGTCACGGACAACGATTCGCTGCCTATATTCAATGTCCGGAACAGACCCGACATGGGGCCCTCAACAGCAAAGGGTTTTTGTCACGCCTTGACCCTGATTCCCGAGGCAACACTGGACGATTTCTGGATCCCCCTCGCGTCATACGGAGACTGGGTCTCGGCCGCCATCTCGATCCAGAAACGGTAGCTGTCTTGATAGCTCTTCGCGAGTTTCTGCAGCAGGAGACGATTCGCCTCGATGCGAGGCTTCACCGACTCCGCGATCTCAAGAAAAGACGCGAGGCTCGACGTACTGCCTGCGAGCAGCCTCTGCAACACGTCACGCGTCAAGGCTTGCACAGGATTGCTGGAATTGTCACGAGACACCACGTCAGCAAGGTCCACCATCACGGTCAGGCAGGCTGACAGCGTGGCCGGTGTCTCACAGGTTTCCCCGGTCAGGCTCCCGGCAATGCGCGGCAACCTGCGGGAAAGATCGACGAGTTTCTCATGCGATGACGCAATCAAGTCGCAAACTGCCATTTTCGCGCCAGTCGCCTCGCGAACCAGGTGGAAGTTGCCCGACGTTACCGCATCGTGCTCGGCATCGATCAACGCTGGCAATTGGCCGTAAAGCGTTGCCATCGCGCCAAGCTCGTGACGGAACCCGGTGATGAATTCCACCAGGTTGTCGACTGCCTTTGCGTTACGCGAAGACTGGCTCATGACACATCAACCTCATCAAAGGTGGCGATATCAAATACCGGGCTTGCCATCTGATTCTGCGAGGTATTCGAGCAGCGCCTCACGCGCGATGCCGTCAGCGATTTTCCCGGGGTCAACTTGATAGGTCCCGGCCTGGATCTGGCGCTTCAATTCCGCGACGCGATCCTCGCGTACGTCGGGGGTCGCCTTCGCGATATCGAAGGCCTTCTTGCGCGCATCAGCCAGTTCACGAGCCTTGGGCGACAAAGCCACGTTGATTCCGGGACGCGCGGCAGCTCCAGCGCCCGCGCTGTCGAGAAGCTTTTCAGCCGCGCTGGACTTTTCTGTCTTTCCGGCCTGCTCCGCCGAATTTGATCCTGCGACGTCCACCGGGACTTGCTTGCCGGCAATTCTGCGCGTTTCCATTTTTCGTACCTCCACTGACATTGTCCCCTGTTTCAGGCGGTGAAACAATCAACCGCGGCTGCCGGACTGGCCGGGATCCGGTGTCCGGGAATTTTCATCCCGGACAATTCAGGGAATTTTTCCTTTGGATACGGCTTGATACCCGGCCATGGCCTGAAGTTTCTGCGTCCTGAGCGACGCCGTATCGGTCTTGTAACCGGCTGAGGCCAGCAATTGCTTCTCGATGTTGCCGGCGATACCGGTCATGTCCTGGGCGGCCATTTGTTTGGCGTACTCCGAATCCAGCATCGACTGGTACATCGCCTCGGCATTGCCGCCATCGATAAGGCCGCTTTTCTGGATACTGTCACGCATGGTCTTGAGCATCGTCTCGAGAAAAATTGCCTCGAACTCGCGGGCGGACTCCCGAATCTTCGCGAGTTCCCGCCGTTCCGTCTGAGCCTGAGCCTGAACCGGAACTGTCGTTGACGCGCCTACCTTGTCCATCACATGACCCTCAGGTCGGCCTTCAACGCGCCGGCTGTTTTCAACGAATGAAGGATGCTCACAAGATCCTCGGGCTTCACGCCCATGGCGTTGAGAGACTTGATGAGAGAAGCCACCGTGGTACCCTGCACTTCCACGATGTGCTGCGGAGCTCCCGCGTCTTTGGCTTTCGCGTTGCCGACGCTGATGGACAAGTCGCCGTGGGAGATGCTGACCGGACTGACCATCACGTCACCACCCATGACCACTGTCCCGGTCCGTTCGTTGAGAACCACGACCGCGGCACGATCTGCCACCACTTTGAGCGCTTCAAGCTCTGCCACGAATTCGACGATCTTGTCTGCGTACGACGCAGGTATTCTGAGGCTCACGGCGGAAGGATCAGTGGCCTCGGCATAAAATCCACGAAAATGGGAATTGATGAGGTCACAAACACGCTGAACTGTTGTGAAGTCAGGATCCTTCATGGTCAACGTCATGATCCCGTCGCGAGTGAAATCCGTCCTTGTCTCCCGCTCTACAACCCCGCCATCTGGAATCATCGCGACGGTCTGCACCTGCGCGCCGGAGCCGCTGGCCCTGCCGATCAGGATCGCGCCCTGCGCCACGGCATAGATCTGGCTGTCCGCGGCCCTGAGAGGCGCCATCATCAGATTGCCGCCAGCTAAAGATTTCGCGTCTCCAACTGTGGACACCTTGACGTCAATGCGATCGCCATTGCGCGAGAATGGCGGCAATTCTCCGGTGACCATCACCACTGCCATGGTGCCCGCGACCACCTCGTCTTCTTTCATCTGCATGCCGAGCCTGGACAGCAAGTTCGCGGCTGCCCGGTTGGTCGCCAGGGATTTCTTTGAATCCCCGCTGCCATTCAGTCCCATCACGAGGCCAAGACCATGAATCTGGTTCGAACGCACGCCACGGATCTGCACCAGGTCCTTCAACCGCACTTCCTGCGCGCTGGCATCGCGAATTTCACCGAAAAAGGTGATGAATGCCGAAAATAAAACGAAAAAAAGATTTCTCCTGGCATTACTTCTTGGCATTCCCGTCTCCTTTTTTCGCGTCAGCGGCCGCTGGTGCCGGCGCCGGGGCTGACTTGGGTTCCGGGGCGGCCCCTTTTTGCAGTTCAGCGATCCTCGCCTCCGCCTCACGCAGTTTCTGCTGCAACTCATCGCGCTGCTTTGCAGATCGTCCGCGCTCCTCCGCGTTCCGGCGGGATTCCTGCGCGACTTTTTCCTTCTCGGCCTCGACCTGACGGCGCCCCTCCTCTACCGCCATGGCCTGTTTGGAACGAAGCTCGTCGAACCCGCTCAAGCGCAAGGAATACTCGTCTTCCCAGGCAGTGGAACGACGCTCGGTGGTTTGCGTCCCGTCAAAGTCAGTCCATGTGACGTCAAACAAGTCCGCCGTCGTCAACGCGGCACCAGGAATCATTCGCTCGGCGGGAATCGCCGCCCGCGCGTAGACATCATGGAACTCACCCTCGCGACTTGACGAGCGCGTCACGGTCACGATGCCGTCACCGTTGGGCAGAATGGCGTCAAGACGCATCTTGATCGACTTGAGAGGCGCGGCACCCGGCTCCGCGGGCTCCAGTTTTGGCACCGAGGCGGCCACATCACCGGAACCTCCGGTGCCGTCAGATTGCTTGTTACCAACCGCGGAAGACCTGGAAGACTTCCCGCTGTCGTTCGCGGGAGAGCGCGTCGCGACAACCTTCACATCAAGAAGCATCCCGGTGCGCAGGGGATTTTGTACGATCAAGTTGGTGCGGGGATCATCAAGAGGAAACAGGGACCCCGTGCCATCAGGATCCCGGGCGACTTCCTTGATGACGCGTTCCGGAGCAGGCACGCCAGGACCGTGGGTCACGGGTTCCGCGGCAACGCTGGGCTCGACGGGGCGCTGGGAGATGAGCTCTGAAGTCACGCACGAAGCCATCATCATCGCGACCAGAAATGGCGCCAGCAAAAACCAGATTCCAGCAACTTTGCGAATTACCGGCATGGTTACATGGCCTCCACAACCGAATTGGATTTGACGATGGCGCGGAGGCGTTTCCTGGTCCCGACAGCCTGAACCTCGATGCGGTCACCAACGGCACCTTGAGTAACCACGACGGCGTTGCTGGATATCGTCAGGTCACCGTTTTTCTGCTGCAGCTGGACCGTGTCGCCCCGCCGCAGCACAACCGGACGCTCAAAGTCACGCATCAAAAGCGTTTGTCCAGCCTGCACCGGGCGCACGAGCGCCATTCCGGCGAGCGACGACACGTCACGCACAGCCCTTCCAGTCCCACGGGTCCAGGGAACCCATGCCTCGACGGAATCCTCCTCGCGGAAAAGGGTCTTCGCAGGCACGTCGTGTCGCGCTACCGGCATCCGGCGCTCCACGAGGATCTTCGGCATGAATTGAACGTAAAAGGGAGGCTCGATGGATTCCCCCGGGGATTCGGCCTCGCCCTCAGCAGCCGGTGGCATTTCCTGAACGCATTGCGCATTGAACAGGGCGCCATTGTGGATCCGCGTGACGAGGCTCTCGATGTCGGACTCGACAGAAGCCCCGGCGGGATCTTGCATGCGCTGTTTCAGCAGGTCAATCTGGGCGAACCGGCAGGAGACATCGCCCGGGCGCACCTGAGGGCGTTGTTCAATCCGCAGTCCGGTAACCTGGACGCGAAAATCTGGATTGGTAACAAAAATTTCCTCGAGCTGGCGACGGAAAGGATTCGCGAGCAAATCATCCGCGAGAGGCACGCCCCGCGCCGAGACAAAAGAGCTCTCAGCGCCAAGAACCTCGATCGTCGCGCCAGGAAATTCCTTGCCGAGGATCTCCATCATGGACGCACGCGAGAAACGAGCAGTACGGCCGGGCGCAGGAGCTGCCCCGGCGTCAACGCCAGCGACCTCAGCGCAATCAAATCCCATGGTCCTGGCAGGCAGGCATATCGCAACCTGATCCAGCATGACGCGCGCTGATTCTGTTTCAGCACGAGGCCGCAGTTCGACAGCGATGGAACCCGCAGGTAAAGGAATCGAGGGATCCCTCGACGCTTGCTTCGCGATCGCGGCAGGTGGGGTCGCTGGCTGGGCGATTTCCCCTGATTCGGTCGTCTGCACAGGAGATCTGGCGATTGCGGGGCGTACTACCGCGCGCGCGACTTCACCGGACGTCAGGACGCCCATAATGAAACCCGCGACGCACACCTGGATCACGGTAGCGGTTTGCCTGCGATTCATTTTCGATGCCCTGCCGATTCAGGGTCCGGCATCATTACCGGACGTTGTTGGTCGTCTGCAGCATCTGATCACTGGTCGAGATCACCTTGGAGTTGATTTCATAAGCGCGCTGACCGGTGATCATGTTGACCATCTCCTCGACAATGTTCACGTTCGAGTTTTCCAGCTGGTACTGCGCGATGCGTCCAACGCCACTCTGATTCGGGTTCCCCACGACCGGCTCACCGCTGGCGCGCGTCGGGGTATAAAGATTGCGCCCCGCCGACTGGAGTCCGGCCGGGTTGATGAAAGTGGCGAGCTGTACTTGTCCGATTTCCTGGGTCTCGCCGTCGACCTTTACTGTCACGATTCCATCCATCCCTACATGGAAGTCAGTCGCGTTCTGGGGAATCGTGATCTCTGGAACCACCGGAAAGCCATCCGATGTCACAAGACGACCGGTGTTGTCCTTGTCGAAGTGACCGTCGCGCGTGTAACCGATGGTCCCATCGTCCTTTTGGATGCGGAAGAAGCCCTGGCCCTCGATCATGAAGTCGAGATTGCGCTCTGTGACCTTGATACCGCCCTCCGTGAACAGCTTGTCCACTGATGCGAGACGGGAACCGGCACCGATCTGGATTCCGCTCGGGACCACGGTCCCGGTGGTCGCGCTCTGACCTGCGGCGCGCACCGTCTGGTAAAGAAGGTCGTGGAAGTTGGCGCGCGAGCGCTTGAACGCGTTGGTATTCACGTTCGCCAAGTTGTTGGCAATCGTGTCAATGTTTGTCTGCTGCGATTCCATCCCGGTCGCGGCGGTCAACAATGAACGCAACATGATCTAACCCTCCGGTTTACGCTCTAACTTCGCCAATGGAGTTGGAGCCTTTTTCAAGCATCTTGTCGTAGTTTGAGATCGCCTTTTGATATGCTTCAAACGAACGGTGAGCGATGATCATGGCCGTGAGGCTCTTGATCGCGTTCACATTGGAACCTTCCAGATAGCCTTGACGGATATTGGTATTCGCGGCCAGGGTCCGGTCGGCATCGGGTCCGCCAAAGTGGAAATAGTTATCTCCGGTGCGCTCGAGCTGCCGCTGATCCGCGAACTCATAAATCCTGATACGGTCAACCAGTTCGCCATCCTGGTAGATCTCACCGCGGTGATTGACCTCGAATGCGCTTGAACGGAGAAATATGTCCCCGCGCTCACCCATCACAGGATGACCGGAGGAGGTCATGAGAACGCCGTCCGGGCTGATCTTGAAATCACCGCTGCGTGTATAACGGATCCCGTCCTGCGTCTGGACGGCAAACATGCCTTCGCCCTCGATCATGAGATCCGTCGGGTTTTTCGTATCGATAGCGGGCCCCTGGCTGATATCGCGCTCGATATCAGCAATCCCGACAAACGCGATTTCATTGCCCTTGAACGGCATGTACTCACGCAAATCGGCCTTGAAGTTCGCCGGGGGAAGCGGACTCGCGTAGTTCTTCTCTGGCTCGCTGTCGAGCAACTTGAATGAGATGTTGTCACCCTTGAACGCGGTCGTGTTCACGTTCGCCAGGTTGTTGGCGATGATTTCCAGCACGCGTTCCTGCGCGAGAGCACCGGAAAGTGGCGTGTAAATCCCGTGAAGCATCGAAGTCCCCTGATTGCGTCAATTTCGCGTTCGATAAATCTGGTGCGTCAAGTTTCTCAAAGCAAGTTGCGGGCCAACGCGTCATGGCGCCAACGTTGCCGAAAGAACATGAACTTCAACCCGGCGAGCTTCCTGGGAAGATGAGGTTTTTTTTCAACTTTGACATCCGACGGGATTACGCCAAGGTTCTGACACTTTGCGTCAGAGTCCAGAATGGGAAAATTTTGCCGCGCGTCAAAAAGCGAACAACCGCAAAAAAAACATCCGCCTCGCGGCGGATGTCCTGGTCTCATTGATGTACTTTCCGGAGACGCTGAAATTACTGCAACAACTTGAGAGCGATGTTCGGCAGCTGGTTCGCCTGGGCGAGGACAGCGGCTCCAGCCTGCTGCAGGATATTCTGCTGCGACAATTCTGCGGATTCCGCGGCGAAATCCGCGTCCTTGATCCGCGAACGGGCAGCCGACAGGGCTTCGATTTGAATCCCGAGGTTGCGGTCCGTACTTTGAAAGCGGTTCTGGATCGCGCCAAGAGACCCGCGGTACGAAGCGACTTTGTCCATGGCGTTGTCGATTACGACAATCGCGCTCTGCGCGGAAACCTTGTTGTCAATGCGCGTGCCTTCGGAATTCTGGGCGCTGCCGAGGCCGAGCGAGTTCTCCCCGTCCGTGGACGCGTTGAGATTGCCCAGATTGAGACGGATGATGTCGACCGGGTTGGGCGCAGAAAGGGCATCAGGCCCCGGGAAGTAGTCCTTGCCGACCTGAATCTCGAGGGGTGAATAGTTGTGCTCCGCCAACAGGACCGGATCCAGTTCCTTCTGGCCAGTCAGCAAACGTGTACCGTTGAATTCCGTCGAAATGGCGATCCGGTCGATTTCATCCTTGAGCGCCATGAATTCTTCGTTGAGGTAAGTCCTCTCGCGGGTGCCGATGGTGTCGGATGCCGCCTGCACTGTCAGTTCGCGTAACCGGATCATGATGTTGTTGATTTCGTCGAGGCCGCCCTCGGCCACCTCAACCAAAGATACAGCGTCATTCGCGTTGCGACGGGCCTGAGCCAAAGAGCGGATGTCCCCCTTCAGGGCTTCCGCGATGGCGAATCCAGCCGCATCATCTGCGCCTTTGTTGATCCGGTATCCGGATGACAACTTCTCGGTCTGAGCCGCGACTGCCTTGCTGGATGCGCTAAGGTGACGCTGCGAAACGAGAGACTGGACGTTGGTTCTGATCCTCAGACCCATGAGACTCCCCCGCCTGTTGCTGGCAACGTCGAGATGACGCGCCGGTTACAGAGATGTCTAGATTCAAGGCAATTTATGAACGGTGTAGTTCAAGAATAGCAAATCGCCATCCCGGTTGGAAGATTCCAGCCTGAAGTGGACTGGCCGGGAGAGCGGAGGGGTCAAGAGATTCGAGGCACCGGGGGTCCCCAACATCAAGGGGCACAAGGTCAAGCACAGTTCATCAACGAGTCCGGCCTCATAGAACAGGCGATTCACGTCGCCGCCACCAAACAGAAGCACTTTTTGGTACCCGGCATCCTTCAACTGTCTCACGACAAATGGTGCAGGGTTGCCGTCACCGGGCGAAACCAGCAGGCGATTGCGCGGTCCCGCGGGGATACTCATGCTCACGTCCGGGGTCACGATCCATTTGTCGACCTGATCCTGCGCCCAGAACCTTAATGAGTGATCGAGACCCGACCGGGACAAAACCACCCATGTTGCGAACCGGTCCTTGTGGTTGAGTACTTGCCAGGCGCCCTGACTGGCGCGCAAAGAATTCGCGCCAGTGACCACGGCGTCAGCCGTCGTCAACTGGTGCCTGACAAATTCCTGGTCCGCCTTGTTGGTGAAACCGTAATCGCGACGCTCTCGGTCGCTCTCAAGGCTGTGCCCGGCGATCTTGCCATCGAGGCTGGCGGCCATGACATTAATGATGCGCATGGCGCCTGCGACTCCCCTGGATCAGTGCGGCAGGAGGATGTTGGAGAGTTCCGCCTGAACTTCCGACTCATCTTTCGAAAGGGCCGCGCTGATCTCAGTCACGATCATGCCGAGAGCCTTGTCGAGCATCTTCTTCTCGCCGAACGAGAGGTCCTTGTCGCCCTTGAGGGAACAAAGGTCACGAAGAACCTCCGCGATATCGACCACAGAGCCGGTCCGGAGTTTTTCGTTGAACTCACGGAAGCGGCGATTCCAGGTCGTCTGCGAGACGCGGCCTGGGCTTTTGAGAATGTCGTAAACGCGCGAAACCTCGTTCCGCGAGATCAGTTCACGCATGCCTGCTTTTTCACAACCGCTTGTGGGGACCATGAGGGTTGCGCCCGAGGAAACGATCTGGAGGACGTAAAAGTCCTGCTTCGCGCCGCCGATGTCCCTTGTCTCGATGCCCCTGATCACGCCGACGCCGTGGGCCGGGTAGACCGCTTTGTCACCGATTTTGAACTGCATTTGGGACCTCGTTTCTGTTGGATTGGAGCTTCATGAAGAAGCCCAAAATCTCAGCATTTTTAATAGAAACTTAGAAAATTGTCAAATTCTAAATACAAACTATTTAAAATACTTCGACACGGACACGCGCACTGTCATGGAGGTATTACAGCGACCTGAAGATTAGAGGTTCATGAGAAAGGTAGTGATCCCAACAATTTGATTGCCAAAGTGCCGTCGATTCGTTAGTTTGCCGCCTCTGGTGAGTTCATGTACTGGCCTGTTTAATGCAAGTCACTGAAAACACTGAATTATCTGAATCAAGACCTCGAATCAAGGTCCCGAATTAAGGTTCTGAAAGGTTCCGCATGCTAGAAAGCGCTGACAAAGCCAACATCCTCAAGAAGTACGGCTCCAAAGCCGGTGACTCTGGCTCCGCCGCCGTTCAAATCGCCCTCATGACAGCTCGGCTCAACCAGCTGACCGGGCACTTCAAGACGCACGTCAAAGACCATCATTCCCGTCGCGGCCTGTTCAAGCTCGTCGGCCGCCGCCGCAGGCTCCTGAACTACCTGCACCGGCAAGATCCGGACGCGTACCTGAAGCTGATTCAGGACCTCGAAATCCGCAAGTAATCTGATTCGAAACAGCCGCCCCGGGACAACCCGCGGCGGCTGTAGCGCATCAGGCGTTCACGCATCGTTCAAGTTCCCCGGGGGAATCCTCCCCCACCGAAGGCTGCCCGAGATAGAGGCAAGAAAGGTTTCCGTAAAATGTCGCTCGTTCGTGAAATTGAAGTCGCCGGAAAAAAGATCAAGTTTGAGTTCAACAAGTTTGCCAAGCAGGCCAACGGTTCTGTCATGGTTACCTGTGGAGACACCCAGGTCCTCGTCACTGTATGCGCTTCGGAAGAAGCCAAAGAAGGTCAGGATTTCTTCCCGCTGACCGTTGATTACTTTGAGCGTTTCTATGCCGCCGGCCGCATCCCGGGCGGTTTCTTCAAGCGTGAGACCAAGCCGACCGAGCGCGAAGTCCTGACCTCGCGCGTGATCGACCGACCTCTGCGCCCTTGTTTCCCGGAGGGTTTCTTGAACGAGACCCAAGTCATCTGTACCGTCATGTCTTACGACCCGAAGCACCAGCCAGCCCCGCTGGCATGCATGGGTGCCTCGTTCGCGCTCATGATCAGCGACATTCCGTTCAACGGCCCGGTCGCCGCGCTGCGCGTCGGCATGAAAGACGGCCAGTACGTCGTCGATCCGTCGCCTGAAGAAACCGTTGATCTCGACCTCAATATCGCGGCCAAGCCGGGCGCGGTACTCATGGTTGAAGCCGGCGCGAACTTCCTGAGCGAAGCCCAGATGCTGGACGCGATCACGTTCGCGCACAAGACGATGGAACCGATCTTCGCTCTGCAACTGGAAGTCCAGAAGGCCATCGGAAAAGAGAAGCGCGGCGTTCCCGTCAATGCGCTTCATGAGCAACTCATGACCCCGGTGAAGGACCTGATCGAGGCTGACGTTTCTGCCGCGTTCCAGATCCGCACCAAGCAAGAGCGACGCAAAGCCCTCTCGGACGCGACGAAAAAAGCCATCGCCGCACTCAACCCGGACGGCGAAGCCGCAAAGACCCGCGCCATCAAAAAGATCGCGGAGGAAGTCCAGTACAACGTCGTACGCCATGGAATCCTGAAGACGCACAACCGCATCGACGGCCGTGGCCTGGAAGACATCCGCCCGATCAGCTGTGAAGTCGGCGTGCTCAGTCGCCCGCACGGTTCGGCATTGTTCCAACGCGGTGAGACGCAAGCCCTCGCCACCGTCACCCTGGGTGCTGGCGACGATGAGCAGCGTCTCGACACGATCGCGACCCCGGACGCGATGAAGAGTTTCATGCTGCACTACAACTTCCCGCCGTTCTCGGTTGGAGAAGTGAAGCCGCTGCGTGCCCCGGGCCGTCGCGAAGTCGGTCACGGCGCTCTCGCCGAGCGCGCGATCCAGCAAGTGATCCCGGCAAAGGCGAAATTCGGTTACACGATCCGCCTTGTCTCGGAAGTCCTTGAGTCGAACGGAAGTTCGTCGATGGCGACGGTTTGCGCTGGTACGATGGCGCTTCTCAACGCCGGTGTGCCGATCAATGAGCCGGTCGCAGGCATCGCGATGGGCCTGATCAAAGAAGGCAACGACTTTGCGATCCTGTCAGACATCCTTGGTGACGAAGACCACCTTGGTGACATGGACTTCAAAGTGTGCGGCGGCGCCAAGGGCATCACCGCGCTCCAGATGGATATCAAGATCGGCGGCCTGACGCGCGAGATCATGGCGAAGGCGCTGGAGCAGGCCAACAAAGGTCGCCTGCATATCCTCGGCAAGATGACCAGCACGATCACCGAGCCAGGCGAGCTGTCCGAATACGCTCCGCGTATCTTCCAGATCAAGATCAAGCCCGACAAAGTCCGCGAACTCATCGGACCGGGAGGCAAAGTCATCAAGAAGATCGTTGCCCAGACCGGCGTGAAGATCGATATCGAGGACGACGGCATGGTGAACATCGTGTCGCCGGACGTGACGTCGGCGGAAGCCGCGAAGCAAATGATCCGGACGATTACGGCCGAGCCGGAAATCGGCGCGATCTACCTGGGTACCGTGAAGAAGATCATGGATTTCGGCGCGTTCATCGAGATCAAGCCCGGCAGTGAAGGCCTGTGCCACATCTCACAACTCGCGGACAAGCGGGTTGAGCGCGTGGAAGACATCTTGAAAGAGGGCGAGGAAGTCCTCGTCAAGATCCTGGAGATCGACCGCCAGGGCAAGATCAAGTTGAGCCGCAAGGAAGCCCTCGGCAAGAAGCCGACGGTAACGGTCGGCTGACCATGTTCCGCCTGCGCTTTCGCGCTGGTTTTGAGCCGGCCTACATGACGGCTGCCAGCGCGGGCGCGGATCTGAAATCGACATCGAACCTCGTGATACCCCCGGGCACCGTCGGACGCGTGCCGACGGGGGTTTTCATTGAGGGCGTCGAATGGGAGAAAGTCCCGGAAGGCTTCATCCCGGAACTCCAGATCCGCGCGCGGTCAGGACTCGCCTTCAAGAAGCAAATCACCCTGGCCAATGGCGTTGGCACAATAGACGCCGATTTTCCCGACGAGATTTGCGTGTTGCTCATTAACCTGGGCAAGGAAGATTTCGTCATCGAACCCGGCGATCGTGTCGCGCAGCTCGTCGCCAATCTGGTTCCTCGCCTGCCAGATTGCACCGGCGCGCTGTCAAACACGCGCCATGGTGGATTCGGGTCCACTGGCATTTGACCGGAATCATGGATCCGGCTGGCAAGCCTTCAATCCCTGACGACTTCCAGTGCAGCCATCGCTTTCTCCAGCGACGGGTGGTCACCAATAACTTGAACGACCTGGGCAAGGGCGCGGGCCGCTGTCTCCTTTTCCGGGCACTCCAGCAACGCCTGCGAAAAACGTGTTAACGCCGACTCATCACCAGGCATGGCCACGGCAGACTTCCCGAGCCAGTGCAAGGATTCCTCGTAAAGTCGTAATTTACGATAAACATTGCCGATCCCGGCGCACGTGAGTCCATCTTGAGGCTGCAGCGCGAGCGCGCGACGGTACAAGTCAAGAGCCTCCTGATGAGACTGTACCGTGGCCGCGACATTGCCCAGCGCACGGTAACAAATCGAAACCATGGAACGCGACTCTGGCGCATGACCGGCGCCAGGAATCCCATGCATGGACATCAGGGCCGTCCTGTACGCCTCTGTCGCGGACTCATAATTTCCCGCGGTGAACAATACGGAGCCCTTGACCATGTTGACGCGCGCGGTCAGCACAGGAGACGGCTCCCGCAGCAAGACATCCTCTACAGCCAGGAGTGTATCCTCCATTCGCGCGCCATGCGCCATGACCTCGATTCGCTCGACGAGGCCGCTCAGGAGAATTTCCGGGTCACGTTCGCGCGCATCGTGATTATCCCGCGAGTCCACGTCCAGATCGTGACGGATCAATCGATCGAAATGAGACATCTCCTGGCGATCCGAAAGAGCCAGAAATTTTTCACGAATATCCTCACGAGTTGCATCCTTGTCCATGACGCCGCGGAGTGTTTTGGCCAAGGGAAGACTCGAGAATTCCGGAACCTGGCCACAGCCATCGCTCACGCCCCAGCCGCCCGCCGACTGCGCGGAGGACATCACGGGCACGGCGCCAGCCATACGCGCGATCGCGGCGGTCAAACTGGACTCGGTATTTCTCGAAGAGCCAGCGCCCACAAGCACGTCGATGGCATTCATGAGATCCATAATGAATTCAGCGGGATTCTGGTGCAGGATCCTCGCGTGAGAAGACAGACGCCAGTCGGAGATCATGTACTTCAATGGGTCCGATCCCTCGCGTTCCCCGCAAAACAAGGCGACCAACCGGTCGAAACCCGCGTGTCCGGAAACGCGAATGGCATGAAGCGCCTTGACCAGCTCGCCGGCCGGCCCCTTCGCGTCAAGGTCACCGTGATAAAAGATAACGAAGGCCCCTTGAGCGATCCCGACATGATTCCGGAATTTTTCACGGCGACGGGCCTCCAGTGGCACACACAGTGGATCCAGCCTCAATGGCAATTGCAGGACACGCGACGCCTCGTAACCCTCGAATTCAAGAACCTCTGCTGAACGTTCTCCAGTTGCCCAGATGATGGAGGCACGAGAGAGGTTGTCGTGGCGCACTGCGCGGATGTGCAAGAAGTCCTCAAACGGATTTGGAACCTGGTCAAAAGAGATCACGTGAAACGGGACGGCGAGTCTCAACGCCGCGCGCATCGCCTGAAATGTCGACAGGTTCTCGGCGCCTGCCCCGACGATCAGGCTCGCCCCGGCCAGCTGGTCCTCGAGGCCGGCCATGTAGCCCGGGCGGGACGGATCATGCCCGTATAGCGTGAACGCGAAGCCACAATTGCGCATCGTGTCTGGAATGGTACCTGAGAATGCGTGGACACGGACTTCGATCTTCGCGCCGCATTTCCCGATAAAACGTGAGAACATTTGCAGCGCCGGGAGTTGGCTGGAGTTTCCAGCGATCAATTCCAGTTTTCGCGTCTTGGTCGATTCCATGTGTGAATTCAGCCTCCATGCCGAAAATCAATCAAGTTACTGCTGCACAGCGGGCGATGACATCACGCCAACGCGTCCGGCGATGACCGATACGGGCAAAGTGATTTGCCGGTCCAAAGGTTTCTCCATTTCCCGCGCGTCAACTGACACGCCGATGTCGACTTCACCAATGACATGGTTTCCGTTGAACAAGACTGGCAGGTCGACAAATGTCACAGCACCCGGCGCGAGTTGGGACACGGTGAGCTTCGCATCACCCAGGGAAACTCGCGCGCCGCTCAAGTTGACTACATGAAATTCGAGATCAGACGCCGGGGCGTGTCCCTCGTTCGTAATGACGATGTGTAAATTTGCCTTCTCACCCGGGTCAAGAACGCCGTTCGGAACGCCTCCGGTTTCAGCCGTGATCGAACTTACGATGTTCAGTGACGGCCGCTCAACGATCTGGGTATCCAGGTGGAATTGACGAGTCAACGGCGCTACCGGCCATGCGTCCAGCGCGACGCCAATGTCGACGTCCCAGGATTCATTCTTTGGAGCGAAAGGGACGCGCGCGCTGATGTTTCCGGACCGTGTCTCTCCGGGATTTATCGACCCGACAAGAATCTCCTTTGTCTCGCCGGCAAATCCGGAGGCGCGCAGATAAACTGAGACGCGCTGCAATGGATGCGGATTCTTGTTGGTCAGGGTCCAAAGGAAACGGGCATCAGCGCCTGAAACTGCTGCCGTCCCGGTCATCGACTGCACTGTGAATTCAACATCAGACGGATCAACAGCCAGCGATAGAAATTGACCCTTCCCGTTCGGGACTTCCCAGGCGATCCCGAATTTTGATCTCAACCAGTTGGCGGCTTCACTGGCAAGCTTGCCAAACTTGCTCCGCACGACTTCGTCAGTGACCAGTGATCTCGCGCGCCCTGGCGCCCAACCGTGGTCTTGCTTGTCCTGCCCGTGACGATTCGCCACGTCACGGGCCGCCGCGACAAGTAGTCTCGCGGCCTCGATTGATTCATCCGTGTCATTTTCCTCGGATCGTGGCGCCATGACGTAGGCCTTCGCGCAGCAAGACTCGGACATACGCTCGTCCAGGGCGACAAGGTGTTGGCGTGTCTGCAATTTCTCGTCCAGCCGGTGAAGCAAGAATCCCTCGTTGCGATAACGGGATTGTCCCAGAAGGTTCAAGTTCTCGCCGCGCTCTATCAGGGGCTGAACCCACATATCAGGAATGATCCCGACGTTCTGGATGGACCTGTTCGCGGGCGTGAAATAACGGGCGATCGTAAGTTTCAGGGCCGCCTCGTAAGGCAATTCAAATACCGTCTGGACAGATCCCTTGCCAAAACTCGGTCGTCCCACGACAACCGCGCGCCCGTGATCTTGAAGGGCACCCGCGACGATCTCGCTGGCAGATGCCGATTCCTCGTCAATCAATACGACCAGGGGGAATTCTACCTCGTCATATCCCTTTCCCGCGTACTCGACTTCCTCGCGGCGCCCGCGCGTCGAGACAATCACGCCATCCTCGAGGAACAGGTCCGTGACCTGGACCGCTTGATCGAGAAGCCCGCCCGGATTTGACCGCAAGTCCATGATCATCCCGTCGATGGCACCATGGGTTCTCTTGAAGGACTTCATGGCGGTCAGGATCTCACGGGACGTCTTGGCCGAGAATGACTCGACTGTAACATGAAGGATTTTCAATTTCGGGTCCTCAACCAGACGTGAGGTCACCGAGTCCACCTGAATCACTTCGCGCTTGAGCGCGATGTCCATTGGAGCCTGGCCTCCATCGCGCAAGACACGCATCATGACATGTGTCCCCGGCGTGCCGCGCATGAATTCCATCAAGTCTTCCAGCGCCATGCCAAATGTGGGTTGGCTGTTTATGCGTACAATTCGATCACCGGCGAGGATTCCGGCACGCGAAGCGGGACTGTTCGGTAGAGGCTTGATGACAGTCAATACACGATCCCGAATGCCGACGAGAACTCCAAGACCACCAAAACTCCCCTCGGTTCCCTGACGCAATTCGCTGTAAGCCGAGGGGGACATGACGGACGAATGCGGATCCAACTCGGCCACGAGAGCGTTCAGCAAATCACGACATTTTTGCGCGGGCTCAACACTGGAGTCATCCGCCTCGGGATTCTCCGCCGCCGTCGACGCCATGGCTGTGCTGACGGCGGCTACCGCGTCCACCATCCCAGCAGGGTTCAATTGGTACCGTGATGCCTTGCCGTTTTCGGAAAGGACGATCGCATTGCCATCGATACTGGCCTGGAACTGACCTGATTTACGGCGAATAACCTTGACCAGCAGTTCGCCGATTTGCTGATCCGTCACGCGGTCGGCGTCGACGTAGAAATTCCTGACCGTGGCGAGAATCGCCTGGGCCAGCTGACGCGCGCCGTCCGGACCCGCGTCGGAACCGGTCGTCTGCAACGTCAGGCGTCGCGTGTGTCGTTCCAGTAACCGGTTGTCTGGCCCCTGGGAACTCCTGGGTTCACCACCGGCCCCGTGCGGCAGGACGAAAGCAGGCAACAAGTCGCGCGCCGAAAGACCAGGCAGCAACCGGAACGAGATCACCCCCGCCAGCAATCCGCAAATCGCGGCGACGGCCGTCCCAACGACGAAACGCCGCCGCTGCTTCGAGCGTCTGGTCAATTTGTTGAGGAAACTCCTCACGCTAGCCTTCCGGTCAGAATCTGGTGGAACCGTAAGAGGCGTATCGACCGGTTCGTTCATCTAATGAGCGGGGACTGAGCGCGGAAAAAGTTGCGTTGGTGGCGAAGATCGCCAGGAATCTTTTCCCATTAAAATTAAAGCGCTGTAATTACAGCGTAATTTTTAAACTGAGTAACAAACACTAAAATATTCTAATAGATTTAATTAAATGTCCGAAATCATATCTATAACTTTATGAAAGCAAATTATTTTGAATCGGTTTCTAAAATTTTGCACATGGGCCCTCTTGGCCACCTCGGCAGGAATTGCCTTCGCAAGAAAGCCTCCTGAGACAGTGAAGGGTCTTTTTGTCGCTCCCAAGCCGGCCAGTCTCGAAGAAAGGATTTGGATTTCCGACGACGAAGCTCTCCCTCAACTGGAGCGAGAGGGTGTTCGCCTTCTGCAAACCGAACCTGGATCGGCCTATAATCACTTCCTGCTGTCGCACGTCTACTTGCGCAAATTCGCAAGCGATCAACAGGATGTCGATGCCCTCCGCACCGCCAGCGAACTTGCGACCGAGGCACTTGAATTGGCTCCGGCCCAGGAATTCGGATACGTCGCGATGGCCGAAGTCCTCGACGTCCTGGGCCAAAACCTCAAGGCCGCCGCCG
>RGVZ01000711.1 GCA_010029825.1 bacterium
TCTCGGAGACTTGGCCGACCTCGGGTACGATGCGGAATGGACAGGTGTTCGAGCGGCAGACGCTGGCGCACCTCACAACCGTTTCAGAATCTTCATTGTTGCGTTCCCCCAAAGCGAGCGAGGGGGGGGGCGGGGCACTAGGTGAGGCTGAGGCTTTACGCCGAGGCAATACCGTGGGCGTTCGCGATCAGGTCATGGACTTAGTGGCGAGTCAAGGCATGAAAGTTAGCCGCGCTGAATTGATGCCGACGCCGAATACGATGGATCACTTGCCACCTCGCAGCGCGGAGAAGATTGCGGAATCGAAGAGTCGAACGCCTGGCGGTTATGCGAACGTGCGCGAGACAGTAGTGAATGACTTATTGCCAACGCCGGTTACTACTGACCATAAACAAAATGATTCACCAGCGGCTTGGGAACGCCATAGCCCACAAATCGGAACCGTCGTTCATTCTCGCGAGTGGGGAAAGTTTGCGCCCGCCATTGCACGATGGGAAGCGATTCTAGGCCGACCAGCACCAGCACCCACGAAGCCCGACGGAAAAGATGGGGCGCACCGTCTTTCAAGTGCATTCACGGAATGGATGATGGGCCTGCCTGAGGGATGGATTACCGATTGCGGATTATCGCGCAACGAAGAACTGGGGGGGAAGCCGACAATGCTGCCCACGCCAACGGTAATGGATCAGCGGGAGGGCAAAACGTTGCGTAAGGTTGCGGTGAGTAACCTAAAGAATGGCAAAAACCGCGGAATCAACCTAAATAACCTTGCAGAAAATATTGGGTTTGATTGGAACGACGGTGACACGTTCGAGGTTATCGATGGAAAGGTTGTGAAGGTTGACCCGCACTAGAGCCAGCGCAAAGGCGGCAGGGGCTTCGTTCGAGAGAGCAGTAGCGGATTACCTCGCGCGGGTTCTCGAGGATGACCGCATCGACCGGCGCGTGAAACGTGGCGCAGACGATCGCGGAGACATTGCCGGAGTGCGTTCTCCAATTTGCGGACGCATAGTCCTGGAATCAAAAGACTACGGCGGGCAGTATCACGTCACCGAATGGCTAAACGAGGCTGAGGTTGAGCGCGGAAACGACGACGCGGCGGTGGGCGTT
>RGVZ01000712.1 GCA_010029825.1 bacterium
AAGAGCCACCTTCCACTTCCCGCTAATTATCCCCTTCAGGACCCGGACCGTTTTTGTCCTAGGGGGTATGCGATGGTTCACCCCATGCCTGATCTTCTCGTTCTTCTTTTGGTCACGGTCATCAAATTCGTCCTCATGGTGGGGGCTTTCTTCGCCGGGATCGCCTTTGGCATTCACCTCCGCATGCGCCTTTAAGCCATGAGCCTGCTCATCAATGCAATCACCAACACGCTTTGGCTCCTAGCCGATGTCGTCGTCGGCGCCGCCGTCACCTTCTGGCTCCGTACCCGGCTCTGATGATTTCCCTTCATCTTTATCTTAATCTTAATATCTCCACCCTCATTCACGATCACGATCTCTTGCCCCTCCGCACGTAAACCTAAACCTAAACGTAAACGATCAATGGAGCCTCTGACCTTTGTCGTAATTGTAGTTTGTAAGACTTTGCAGTACGTCTTGGCCAATCTGCTCGTTCTTTTGGTCGTCATGTTGGCCATGTCCAAACGCGGACGTAGCCCTCCGCGTCGAATCCCTCCAGTTCCTCTGCCCGCATGGCGTTCCCGGCTCCCAGGATGATTGCGATGACGAACAGGGTGAACTTGAACCACACCATCGCGTCGCTGTCGTCATACATGGACATGATTGCCTCCTTTTTGCCCAAATCCTGCGCACTCCCCTGGGACAAATACGGTCCTCTCCGGATTCGTACAGTTTATGACACGCTCCCTCTTTGACCTCTCCCCGTTCCCGTGCTGAATTGGACGTGCATCAAGAGACGGGTTCACGCTCTCGTAAACGTGTGACGTAAACGTAAACACGCGCGGAGCGCGAGCCGGCGCCAACCGGAGGAGGGGCTCACGGTGGCTTGGAGGAAGGCCCGATGCTTTCCTTCGATGTGCGCGCCGACCCGGTCGGCGTCGAACAGAAATCCCCCTCATGGTGCGTCGAAAGGATTCAGTACCATGACCACAAATCGTCGAGTTTTTCTTACACAATCCGCCTCCTCCTTAGCTTTAACGATCTGTTCTCTTTTACCCGCTGAGACCAAAGGACGCTGGTACCAAGACACGCTTTACGCGCGGAACCTCCCAAAGAGAAAGTTTCCAGATC
>RGVZ01000713.1 GCA_010029825.1 bacterium
AGCCAGGGCGGAGGCGGATTCCTTGGCGGCCGCGGGAATCCAGCGCATCCAATCGCTGAATGCTTTACCGAGGAGGAAAGGGAAGTGCCGCCGGATCTGGCCAAGGAACACGAAAAGCTGAAAAAGGAGTTTGCCGGGCTAAAGGCAAGGCCAGGCAAAGAGCTATTTGCCAGAGCGGAGGAGGTGCGTGAAAAGCTTAAAGCCTGCCCGCCCAAGGGGAACATATTTGAACTAAACGCCAAACAATGGCGCCAGAGGGGATGGCTGGATAACGCCTATCCGGCCATAGGCATCGGCGCCATGTTGCCTAGCGATTGGTGCGGGCTTGGTTGCACCCTGCTTTCCAAGCGAGCTTTGGATCTGGCCGACTTCTTTGGATATGAGGGAAAGGGAACCCAGGATCTTTTCCTATGCTGGCACCGCTGGTGGCCGGCTGGGTGCAGAATTAACGTCATCCCGCACGCCCCGTGCGACCACGTTATCAGGTCCAAGGATGGTGGAACAGGCGATTACGTGCATTGCTACGCCTACCATGAGCCGCTTGGCGAAGCCATAGGCCACCTTAGATCCAAGCAGATGCCTTGGATTGGTCTTTGACATCAGCGCTTCCAAATCCCCATGGCCGCCACTTACAACATCACCATCGATCAGGGAGCCGATTGGCAGCGTGATCTGTTCTTAACCACTGCCACCCAGGGTGCGATCAACATCTCCGGCCGCACTTTCACTAGTCAGATCCGCCAATATCCAAGCGGAGCCGTAGCCACCACCATCGGATGCACCGTGGTTTCAGCGGCCGGCGGGCAGGTGAGGATGAGCGTGACCAGCGCCGCCAGCCTCCTGGTGCCTACGGCAGGAGCAAAGTACGACCTGTTTATGGTCACAAGCGCTGGGGTGAGCACCAAGCTGATCGGCGGTTTGGTGACATTACTGCCTAGAATTACAATCTCATGAGCGACATCTACCTAAGCATCACGGAAACCCCGTCCGTCGTAACCCTTAGCGCCCCGGTGGTCAGCGGCGTGCTTGCGTCCACCGTCACCGTGGCCAACACCGTCACCGTCGCTTTGGACGCAAACAGCCTTTCCGCCCTTGAAAATGTGACCGTGA
>RGVZ01000714.1 GCA_010029825.1 bacterium
GGAGAATCCATCGCGTTCGATGTATCCGCCGCCGTACCGCCGGAAAGTTGGTACGGATCTCTGTTACGTGGCACCATCGGCTTCCGACCCGAAATGTCGTGGCTCGAAATCGTTGTTTGGGCTCTGTACGTCGGAATCGCACTCGGCGTTTTCCTGCGCATGTCACTGCGCACACTTCCCCGAGTGACAACGAGCACCGCGTCTGCGACGGCGTCATCACGCGCCTGAGCGTGTGCCGCGGTCACCGCGACACACGCTCACGGTCACGCCTTACTGCGCCGACTTCGTCGTGATGATGACGAGCACATTGCCCGTTGCGGAGGTCGTGTCTTTGGCGCCCGAGACGGTGACGTTCGACGTTCCGTTGTCAAAGACACCCATGTAGCTGTCCTGCGTTGACAGGTCGAGTGATTGCGTGTATCCCGCGCTCGTCAATCCGGCAACGTAGTCGTCATACCCGGCTTTGGCATCGCCGACCTCGAAAGATCCCGAACATCCGTTTGCCGCATCGCAAAAGACACCAATGATCTTTCCGGTTGGCTTGGGCACATCCGCTGGCCACGTGTCTGGAATGGTGCCACCGTCGAGGCTAACGTCTGTGCCGGTGGCATTTTCGATTGCGCCCTCAACCGCTTTTTGCGCGACCTGATTCGTGACGGCCTCGAGAGGATTCGCGCACGCCGTTAAACCGCCGAGGAGTCCACAAGCGAGTGCCGAAGCGGCCGTGACGGTGAAAATTACACGAGGTGACATGATGCGTCCTTCCAGTCTCCGAGGGATTTCCCCCATTAACAGGCAGGGTACTCTGCTTGATTCCTCAACGGGAAGAGGTAGCTACCAAAAATTCACCCAACGCGGAGCTAGACCTGATCTTGTTTCTTCAGGCGACTCGTGGCACGTGCGCGCTCCGTCATGTCCAACACGACCTTGCGAATGCGCACCTTCTCTGGGGTGACTTCGACACACTCGTCTTCACGCGCGAACTCCAGGCACTCTTCGAGAGAGAGTTGACGAGATGGCGTCATCGACTCGAACGTGTCGGACGTCGACTGACGCATGTTCGTGAGCTTCTTTTCTTTCGTGATGTTCACGTCCATGTCATCGTTGCG
>RGVZ01000715.1 GCA_010029825.1 bacterium
GGGGATCGACCCCTATGACCAGTGGCTTATCCTCCATTCCGGCTTGGCCAACACCGTTGGAACAGCCGACCCCGACGAGGACGGGCGCACGAACTTCGCGGAGTACGCCTTTGGCGGTAACCCAGCCCTCGCCGATCCCGTTCCGTGGTCCGTCGGAACCAGTGGTGCAAACTTCGTTTTCTCGTGGCTGCAACGGACGGGAGGCTCGGTGGTGTATGAGGTGCAGGAGTGCGCGGATCTCGCCGCTGGCTCGTGGGCGAATTCCGCCGCCGTTGTGGCCCCTGTGACTGGGATCGTGGCACCGGATGGATTTGAGTGGAAACGGATCTCGGTGCCTGCCGCTGGGAGGAAGTTTTACCGCCTCACCACCGTGCCGCAGGCGCAGATCCTATCCTTTGCCCCGCTGTCCGCTAAGTCCTACGGTTTCCCCTCCTTCACTCTCACCGCATCCTCTTCGAGCGGGCTTCCGCTGGTTTACACCAGCAGCCATCCTGAGGTGGCCACCATCTCTGGCAACACGGTGAACATCATCGGCATCGGCACCACGACTATTCGGGCCAGCCAGGCTGGGAACAGCACTTACATCGGGGCCACGGAAGTCGCCCGAACCCTAACGGTCGCACCGAGAACCTCGCTTACGGTGAATGCCAAGACCGACTTCGGTGCGGTGGGCGACGGGGTGGCCGACGACACCGTGCCACTGCAAAACGCCCTGAACTACCTGTCCGCCAACTTAGTCATGGATGGCGGTGGCTGTCTGGTTTTGCCGTCGGGAACCTACCGAATTACCCGTCGCCTGAAGTTCGAGAGAGAGGCACTGCCTCATGGTCTGAATCAGGGAGTGACTCTGCGCGGAGCCGAGAGTGCGGGAATCGGTGCCACCATCCTTTATGCGGCCACCCAAGAGGGGGCCTTGTTCTTCAATGTGAACGATACGGAGGGTCATTTTTTTCAGTTCGGGGTGAGAATCCAGGACTTGCAGATTCAGGCAGGCGCGGCGGATGCGGGTGCCGCCATTGAGATCCAAAGAATGCCCACCGCGGACACGATTCAGTCCGTGATTCCGCTGATCAAAAATGTGGCGATCACGCGGGATACTCCCTTCAAAT
>RGVZ01000716.1 GCA_010029825.1 bacterium
TCGCCGATCGGATTGCCATACTCGGCCTCGTTCTCGCCGAAGAAGACCAGGGGAATGCGGTGGAGTAGCGCCATCTTCGGCGCTAGGGACTTCTGCCCAAGCATGAAGGACTGGAAGGGGTGGAACAGATTGTCCACCGCCAGGCGGGTGAGCAAGCGGTGCACTCGTCCGTTTGGGGTCGACAACAGGTTGTCGTGGCCCGCGTGGATCCAGCTCTGGAAGTTCTTCCAGCCCCACTCGGTGTAGACATGGGGTGCCCAGGTGACGGTCAGGGGGTGCATCCCGTACTTGGTCCGCAGGATGTGGGAGGCATAGAAGCTGTCCTTGCCGCCGGAGCCGGGGACGATGCAGTCGTACTTACCGTCCTTGCTCCGATGCTGGTTGCACAGCTCGACCAGTTGCCGCTCGCGCTCCGCCCAATCTATTCCAGACTGCTTCTGCTCGGCGAAGCGGCAGGCGTCGCATACTCCTTCGTCATCGAGGTTGATCGTCCGCTTCTTGCTCTCCTTGACATGGTTGTACTCCACCGCGGAATTCGGCCGCTGGTTGGAGATCACGCAGCGGACGCAGTAGCGGACCTCGGACGGAAGGCCGTACTTGGTCTCGTGGGCATAGGCCTCGCCCTCGTAGCGGGAGTGGTCGACCTGCTTGGGATAGGGGATCTTTTCCATCGTTCGTTCTTCCAGTATCAAAGTCAATTCAGTTGGTCCGCGCCGCCTGTCATCGCGCGGGCAATACCCTTGTGTGCAGGGATGTCCGGCGTCCAGCCCAATTCACGGCGGATCGCGCCAGTTTCGATCTGCAGCTGCCCAAGCAGGCGTTCCGCGTCATCACCGCGACCGATTAGTATGGCGCCGGCCCGCAACAACCCCTCCGGCAGCCACCACAGGCGCGCCGGCCGACCGGCGCCGCGGGCCATTGCCCTGATCAGATCGGCGGTGCCAAGATCGTCATCATCGCCGACCAGGTAGGTCCTGTTGGCGGCCTTCCGATTACCGGCAATGCATAACAGGGCGGACACCAGGTTGTCGATGCCGATATAACTGCGCGGCGCGGTCGCCACCGCCAGGGGCAGCGGAATCCCGCGCCTGACGAAGGTCGCCAGCCGG
>RGVZ01000717.1 GCA_010029825.1 bacterium
AGGTGCGCATGCACAAATTAGATAACGCCGAGGTACTTCTCCTGAACCTGAGCGTCGCGCGCAACCTTCTCTGCCGGCAAGTCGGCAGCGATCTGTCCGTTGACCATAAAAAGGATGCGGTCACACAGGTCGGTTGCAAACCGCAGATTCTGCTCGATCAACAACACTGCCTGTCCGTCGGCAACGAGCGAGCGGAACACCTCGGCGATGTGGTCGACAATCGTCGGGGCAAGTCCTTCGCTCGGTTCATCCATAACGAGGAGGCGCGGATTCGACAGCAGAGCGCGCGCAATCGCGAGCATCTGTTGTTCTCCTCCCGAAAGATCCGCGCCTCCATTCTTTTTCCGCTCGGCGAGCCGAGGGAAGGTCTCATAAATGGCGTCAATGTTCCAACGCGCGTTCTTCGGTGCACCGACCATCGTCAAGTGTTCGTGCACGGTCAAGGAACGGAAGATTCGGCGACCTTGGGGCACGTAGGCGATGCCACGTCGATTGATTTTGTAGGAAGGCAACCCAATGATGTTGGTGCCTTCGAAGTTGGCCTCGCCACTTGCTGTCGGGATGAACCCCATCAACGCCTTGACGAGCGTGGACTTGCCCATGCCGTTTCGACCGAGGATGCCCAGAGGCTCGGCACCCATAGAGAACGAAACGTCTTGCAGCACGTGCACACGGCCGTAAAAGACGTTGAGATTTGACACATCCAGAATCTCAGGCGATGGTGTGATGTCAGGCATGTCCGCCTCCGAGGTAAATGTCGCGAACGACCTGACTTGCCCGAATTTCGTCGGGCGTGCCTTCGAGAATCTTTGACCCGTCGTGCATCACGATGACACGATCGGCAACCTGGAGCGCAATGTCCATGTCGTGTTCGATGAGCAACAGCGTGATGTCGGCCGGAAGTGCCGTCAGCATGGCGACGAGTTGCTGGCGTTCTGCGGGCGAGAATCCAGCGGCCGGTTCGTCAAGCATAAGAATTTTGGGATCTGCGGCGAGCGCCATAGCCAATTCAAGCTGTCGTTGCTCACCGTGAGACAGGTCGGCGACACGTCGGTCGCCCTCGGTGGACAAGCCGCCGAGTATGCGGTTAAGGTCGACCAGGCGCCCAT
>RGVZ01000718.1 GCA_010029825.1 bacterium
TCGATGCGAGACTGCTTTCTGGAAGGGATGGCTACGAAAAGGTATCCAAGATCAACAAGAAGATCTGGGGTCTCGTGCGGAAAATCGTCATGCGGAGAGGTTATGACGGTGTCCGCTACAAAAACGAAAACGAAGGTCGCACTGATGATCCGTCGAACATCGCTTGGATTGCTTTCTCCCCGGCACAAGTGAAGTCTGCTACCGATAATCGCGGCACATTCAACCGTCGCGATCCCGACCTCCGCAATCCAAGACGCTCCATGATCCGCAGCAAACTCTCCCGCATCATCGAACCCGGTGACCGGGTTCTCGACTACGACCGGGCGCAAGGCGAAGACCTTTACCGTCTGTGGGACATGATTCACACCGACATGGCGTTGACGCCGGAGGCTCTTGTGGAGATCGAGGGGATGCTGGACGATGACGGTGTCCTTGTGATCCAATCCGGCGAAGAGCCCGCTGGATTGCGAGATCATTTTCGCAAAGTTGTCAGGTATCAGGGGATGCTGCTGGTGCAGGGTCCATTGAACCCGGAGGAAGCGCGGATCAACACCGAGAAACTGCGAGAAGAAGATGACCTATCACGACGGCAGCTATGTGCTGCACGGTATCGTCGGCAACTCATGGACCGGCAAGATCTCGGCTTGGTACGAGGCTGATGGAACATTGCGAGATGCCGAGAGAATTCAGGGAAACAAGGTGTTTCCTGTGAAAGAGGGCGGTCCCATCTGGACTCGCCTTGAGAACATCGGCGCGGTGTATGCCGATGAGGGAGAGCGTCCTCGCATGAAGAATCCTCGTTCCCAAGAGTCTCCGCTCTATGTGAAGTACCTCTCGCTCAAAGCTGACGAGGAGCCCTTCATGATGGGTGGCACCAAGTACGAGTACGTCTGGGCCGAGTACCCCGGCGGTATCAAGGACATCGGCGTCTACTCGTATGCCAACGACCTCGTCTACTCCTACGATTCGTTCAGGCAGATGATGAACCTGCCCAATCCCGTCCGCCGCCGCAAAGGCGAGTCCGAGCGCAAGTTCGTCTCCCGCTGCATGAGCGAGGAAAAAGAGTCCTTCCCCAAGCTGAAGCAGCGCATTGCTGTGTGCTTGTCGAA